>DYLS01000044.1:0-35051 GCA_020721965.1 Blastopirellula marina
TGGCCCTCTCCCAGAGGGAGAGGGAAGCAGTTTGCAAAAGTCCAGACGGAACCGTGTATTCGCAACCCGTGCGGCCGGGAATGCGACGCCGGACGGGAATGCAACGCCGCAGACCATCGGGTGAAAAGCCGTCACCCGCGGTATCCTCGCATTTCCTTCTTCTCCCAGTCACGATAGTTCAACGAGCCTTAGCCCCTTTGCCCGCGTTGTGTGCGGAAGCAAGTTGTAGTCTAGCATGTGGCGGCGGCGATCTCAACAGCGTCTCGGTGATCTCGGTCAGGGTCAGGGGACCCAGGGCTTTCGGGGAGCGTGGTCGATCGGGGGCCAATTTGGATGCGCCCTTCATGAAGGCGCATTCGTTCGTGCGTTTGTGACCTGCACAGAAAATCGGAAAATACGGTAAGAAAGACTGGGAGCCGACCACCTAACAGGAAGCCGGCTCCGACGCATGCTTTTTAAGGTAAGAACGTGGACACGCCAACAGGGCGAGGGTGTTCCACGGATACGAGCGGTGTGGCCGTCGCCGAACTATATAAATGGCGCGGCACACCAAGCAAGGCAGGAAAATGGTCCCACCCGAGCCTGAAATCACTTAGCGGCGGGGGCAGGGGCTTCAGCCGGAGTTGCGGAGGCCTGCTCGGCGGGAGCGGCGGCCTCGGCGGCGCCTTCGGCAGCCTCGCAGCAAGCCGGTTCGCAGCAGGCCTTGGCGGCCCGGCGAGCACGCACGCGATCCAGCAGACCACAGCGATTCGGAGCGCAGGTCGGTTCGCAGGTCGGTTCACAAGCCGGTTCACAAGCAGCAGGCTCGCAAGCCGGTTCGCAGCAGGCCTTGGCGGCCCGACGGGCACGCACGCGGTCCAGCAGACCGCAGCGCTTCGGAGCGCAGGTCGGCTCGCAGGCCGGTTCACAAGCCGGTTCGCAAGCTGGTTCGCAAGCAGCAGGCTCGCAAGCCGGTTCGCAGCAGGCCTTGGCGGCCAGGCGGGCACGCACGCGATCCAGCAGACCACAGCGCTTCGGAGCGCAGGTCGGCTCACAGGCCGGTTCGCAAGCGGCAGGCTCGCAAGCCGGTTCACAGGCGGCCGGGGCGCAGCAGGCCTTCTGGCCAAGGAACGCGCCGGCGTTCGCATACAGAGCGGCGCTGGCGAGCACGCAAACGGCCGCGACTCCAGAAATCATCAGTCGGTTCATCACTCGGACCTCCTAACACAGGAACCCAAACCAAAGGTAACACCTCTGCCGCCGCTAGGACACCCCGTGGCACCCCAACGACGGCCCGCAGGTACGGGGGCTGCGACCTAACATGTACAACCCTTTCTCCCGCCCAAGCCCTACCGCGCCCTGTTCAAGCGGCGGCGTGACGGAAGACACTCTCTTCCATACCTAGTTAGATTAACAGATCAAATCCGATTGTCAAGAGTATGGGTCGGGCTGGAAATCGCGATTCCGTAGATTGCAGCAAATTCGCTAAACACCGATGATGGGATGTTTAGTGAAAAGCATCTTTTCTCTCGCCTCGTCGCTAGGCGGTATCGAGGATCAATTCAGCACGTGTGGGCAATATGGGTAATGTGCGTTGCTAAGGAAACGCAAAATTGGCATTTCCGGTGGGTGCTGAAGGAGATTTCTTGAAAATTCGTATAGCGTTCCTTGACTGACATGGTTCTGCTCGGTGAAAAAGAGTCTTCTCGTTGCTGACACCGGTTGCGTTCCCGGGCCGAGGACGTATCTCGGAATTGGATACCGCAACGGGCAATAAGGCAGCAACAAGGTAATAAGAGGATACCGTATCTTTAATCTTTGCTTGTCTCGCCGCAAATCGCCCGAATCGCGGTTGACCGCCGCGGCCCCTTTCCAGTATTACTCCCACGACCGTCAACATCGGAGATCGCGCCGGCGGTCGACAGGGAGGGTATTATCCGCTCCTTCTCCCCACACCCTGTCACGGTTGACACGGTCTCCAAGCGGTATGCTGTTTTACTTCCCATTCGAATCGCCCACGATGTCCTTATGATGAAACCTGTGGTATTCGAGGCCGAGCGGGGGGTAGGTTGGGGCGTGGCGCTCATCCGGCCATATTTAGCGCGTCGGGCTGGCAATCGGTTTGGAATCGCGTTATCGGTCCTCTGCGTTTGCCTGTCGCTGTCGGGCTGCGCGCACCGGGAGGTCTATCGGCCATCGAATCTACCGGTCGAGTTTCAGGCCAAGCCGGTGGCAGACCTCCGCAACGCCCCCTTGCCCGAATTCGCCGGTCAAAGCACCCCCAGCGACGTGATCATGGCGGGTGACGTTCTCGATGTGACGGTGGCCACCGATCTTGAGACTCAACCCCGCTCCGTGCCCATTCGCGTGGACGATTTGGGGACTATTCAGGTTCCGTACATCGGCCCTGTGCAAGTGGGAGGATTGCGATTTGCGGACGCGGAACAGGCGATCGCCGCCGCTGCCGTGCAGCGGGACATCTTTCGGCACCCCACCGTGACGGTAGAACGCCGTCAAATGCGGACGCACCGGGTAACGGTGGTGGGGGCGGTCAATAAGCCGGGCGTGTACGACCTGCCGGCCTCGAATAGCAATGTGTTTGCGGCCTTGGTTGCGGCGGAGGGACTGAATACCAAGGCCAGCCCCATCGTGGAGGTTCGGCGGGGAAGCGGGGATCGCGATCCGGTGGAGCGGCCGCCCTTGACGGCCGACGCTTCCGGTCTGGACGGGGTTCGAACGGCGGGATGGGACGCCTCTGGCCCCTTGCGGGTGCGACAGATCAACCTCGTATCGCCCGCCGCCGCTGCGTCCGAAGAGTACCGGCTGTCGGACGGGGACGTGGTGCATGTGGCGGAGCGTGAGGCCCTGCCGTTCTTCGTGGACGGCCTGGTCGCCAAGCCCGGTGCCTATCCCATGCCGCCCGATCAGCCGATCCGAATCCTGGATGCCATCGCCTTGGCCGGGGGAAAGAACAATCCCCTGGCAGACAAGGTTTGGATTGTGCGTCAAATACCGGGCCGTGACGAACCCGTGCTGATCAAGGCCAGTTTGCAGCGCGCCAGGGAGGACATGCAAGAGAACCTCATCGTTGCGGCGGGGGACGTGATCTCCCTCGAAGAGACGCCCGGAACCTTCGTTTACAACTTGCTGAAAGGCTTCGTACACATCGGCGGCACCGTCCCGTTCTAGTGATTGCTACGGATCGCAGGCATGCCTGAATCGTTTTCTCCCGCGACCATCCTGCCGGACTCGACCACGCATCTGGTCCATGCGGCCCTGCAATTCGCCGCTGCCGCGCGGCGGCGCTGGCGCGTGGTGGCCGCCACGTTGCTGTCTGCCGGGTTATTGGGCGCTCTGTACTATGCCACGGCCGAACGCATCTATTCCGCGAAGGCGGAGCTGCTCATTTTGCAGACCGGCGAGAACTCGCTGTCGCCCACCATCGAGGTGCAGGCCAACCGCGAAAACAGCCTGATGCCAACCTTCGTGAACCTCATGTCCAGCGCCAAGGTCCTGAGCGATGCGGTCAAACGCGTTGCCGCGGAGGACCTTGCGGTCGATTTATCGCCGGACGAGCCGGAAAAATGGATCAAGCAATTGCAACAACGGCTTGCCGTGACGGCCGTCCCCAAAACCAACATCATCTCGGTCACCTACGAGTCCAAGGATCCTGGCGTGGCGGTCCGCGTGGTCAACGCGGTAGTGGCCTCGTATCTGGAGTTCATGCGGGAGACTCACCAAGGGACGGCCGCCGAAATCGTCCAGACGCTCAACAAGGAGAAAGACGACCTCAGCGTTCGCCTGAATGAGAAGGAGCGGCAACTGCAAGAGCTGAGCCAATCGTTGGGGGCGCTCGATTCGGGCGGGGACGGCCAGGTCTTGCATCCGTTGGTGGAACGGGCCAAGGCATTCAATGCCTCGTTGATCGAGGTCCAAAAGCAGCGTGTGGAGTTGCAGGCCTCGCTGGCGGCCCTGCAAGCGGCGATCCGCAATGGGGACGACGTCCGCCCATATTTGAACAGCATGTCCGACGCGGTGGGGCGCGAAATGCTGCTGAACAGCCTGGGCTTCAATCGCGAGGACGCGGCCGCCCGCGCGGAAGCCGAACGCCGCGTCCTGGAGGATCAAATGGTGATCGATTCGCTTCGCGAGCACCTGGGCGATAACCACCCCAAGGTTCGACAGCTCTGGCAGCGCATCGCCGCCAATCAGCGCTACTTGCAGGACTTCCAGCAGCGGCTACGCGAACGTTTGGACGCCATTGGAAGCAACGAGCTGGCAGCGACGCTGCTGGCCATGATGCAGCAACGCCTGGCCGAGTCCTTGGAAAAGGAAAACGCGCTAGCCCAGCAGTACGAAATCGCCCGCAGCGAGGCGGGGCAACTGGCTGGCGGCCTGGCCCAAATGGAGATGCTCAA
This sequence comes from Blastopirellula marina, assembly GCA_020721965.1. Lineage (GTDB taxonomy): Bacteria > Planctomycetota > Planctomycetia > Pirellulales > Thermoguttaceae > Thermogutta. Next base: position 4,398 of record DYLS01000044.1, read on the forward strand.
AAACGACATCGCGGGCTTGCGCGAGCTTTACGGCGGATTGGTGCGGCGTTTGACGAACATCGAACTGACGGGCGACCTCCGCGCCTCTCTGGTCACGGAACCGGTCGAGAATCATACGCCCGTCTCTCCCAGCTTGCCGCGGACCGTGGCGATGGTGCTGCTGCTTGGATTGGGGTTGGGACTGATGGTCGTTTACGTCCTGGACGTGATGGACGATCACTTCCGCTCCGTGGAAGAGATTCATTGGCAGCTCAAGGTCCCCGTGCTGTCGGTGATCCGGGAGATGGCGGCGCGTCGGGGCGGCGGGGCAGCAGCGATTGAGGTGGCGTGCGACCCCACCACGGCCGCCAGCGAGGGCTTCCGCACGCTCCGCACAGCCATTGCCCTGCACGAAGAGCGGACGGAACGGATCATCGTCACCAGTTGCGAGCCGGGCGACGGGAAGTCCACCGTTTCCGCCAATTTGGCGGCGGCCTTCGCGCAGAGTGGAAAGCGGACGCTGCTGATCGACGGCGATCTCCGCCGCCCCGGCCTCTCCACCTTGCTGGGGCTGCGGGGACGGCAAGGGCTGTCCGAGGTCCTGCGGATCGACGGGCCGATCGCCGAAGCGGTCCCGGCCCGCCTCTGCCGCGACGTCGTCTCCGGACTGGACGTTCTGCCTTGCGGCGCCCGGCCGGTCAACCCTGCCGAGTTGCTGGCCTCGCAGCGCATGAGCGAACTGCTGACGTGGGCGGAATCGACCTACGATCAAATCATCATCGATACACCACCCGCCCCCTTGGCCAGCGATACCGTCATCCTGGGCAGGATGGCCGACGGCGCTTTGCTGGTGATGCAGCCCAGCAAGAATACGCGGCGGACGCTGTTCCGGACATTGGAGCACTTGCGCATCCTCAAGGTCTCCCTGGTGGGCCTGGTGGTCAACCGTCTGGCGGGAGAAGAAGAGGCCCGCTACGCCGGGTATTCCGGCGACTATTACGGCACGGATGTCGCGGAAGCCGAGGCTCAAGAAGCGGAGACGCAAGAAGACGAAACGCAGGAAGCCGTGGCTCACGAAGCCGAGACCCAGGAAGCGGAGGCCCAGGAAGCCCCGGCTGAGCACGCCGTGGTCCGTGAAGCGGAGATTCAGGAAGCAGCGGTTCAGGAAGTGGAGGCCCGGCAAATTGTGCCCTTGATGCAGCCGCAAGAGGCCGAGACGGTTGCCGAAACGGGGCGTTCGGTGGCCGGTCCTGCGAGGGACGCAAGCGACGCAGAGGCGGGTTCCCCACGAGAACTACCGCGCATGGCTCCCCTCCACGCTCGAGGCCGCATTGTGCCTCGCCGCGTCGCCTAGTCTCGCACGACAGCAGGGCTGAATCAAAGGCGGGATGACGCCTTGGTTCGAGCCGGGTGGCAGGCGTCGGGCAGAGGTCAGGAAAGTCCCAAAGCGCGGCCCCGGGCAGACCGGGGGCAGATATGAGCTGGTCCGGGACATCCGGGCAGGAGCCGGCAGCAGCCCGCTCGCGGGGCGAAATCGAGGCGTGCAGGCCCCGGCCGCAAGACGATCAGGAGGGAAGGCCAAGATTCCATACGATCCGATAGATAACTGGACTTTTGCGTTGCGGTCACAAGCTCCCCGCTTCCCGCCGGAGACGGAGAGCGTAGGCAGTGTCCCATGAAAACGGGTTTTCCCGTTTTCATGAAGTACCCAGCACTCCAGTTTGTCCCACTCTCTCAGAGGGGGATCGAGCACTTTGCAAGAGTCCGGTAGATAAGCAAGCGGGTCAGTCATGCCGTCATCTTTACGTCACGCGGTCTCGAGCGGCAAGCGCGGACTTTGGGTCCGCCTTTGCGACCAAGGGCTGGATGCCATGCAAGCCGTCTGCCTATTTGGCGTCCCCTTGATGATGGGCGGACGGCACCCCTTGGGGCATGTGTTGCTGGCAGCCTGCGCGGGAAGCATGATCGCGCTGTGGTCGTTGCGGCGGGGATTGTCGGCTCGAACTCCTTTTCGGTGGACCGGCGTGGAGTGGCTGGCGGTGGCGGGCGGCTTGCTTCTCGGCCTCCAGCTTTTGCCGCTGCCGCAGTCCATGCTATCGCGGCTTTCGCCCGCCGTGGCTTCCTTCCTGCCGCTTTGGTCCCAAGCCGATAAGTGCGCTCTGGGGGGATGGCCCTACCTCAGCCTGATGCCCGAGGAAACGCGATTGTGCCTGCTCCTATTTCTCTCCTATTTCATCGTTTTTTGGGTCACGGCCCAGCGGTTGGAGACCATTTTCGACGTGGAAAGGATCTTCCGCTACCTAGCCTGGGCGGTCGTGATCATCGCCGGGCTGGGGATTTTGCAGCAGGTGGCGGGTAACGGCAAATTCTTCTGGTTTTATCAGCATCCTTACTCCACCACCTCCGATGCCGTCAAAGGTTGTTTCACGAACCGCAATCACTTCGCCGACTTTCTAGCGATCGGCATCGGCCCGCTGTTGTGGTGGGCGCTGGGCGGGAATAGCATCTTCGGTCGGGGTTTTGTCCAGGATCATTTGCCCCGGCGAAATCGGGGGGCTGGGTTTGCCGAGCCGAGGTCGCGAGGCTGGCCCACGCGAAGCTCCAGCAGCGGGCGGAACAGGGGCGGGCTCCTATCCTCTCAATCCAGCGAGGGGGAGTGGCTCCGGACCATCCTGCTCGGCATGGTCCTCTTTGCCGGCCTGCTATCCCTCTCGCGGGCCGGAAATGCGCTCTTGCTCGTCGCCCTGATGGTGACGGCCGCGGCTCTGTATCGGGCGGGCGTGCTGCGCCTGCGGGCGATCTGGGGATTGGGCTTGGCTGCTGCCGTGACCGCCGCGGCGCTGGGAATCTTTGGTCGCGACCGCGTCCGCGAACGCTTCGATGACCTCACGGCCTTATCCTGGGAAGCAGTGGACAGCCAGGACAGTCGCACGACGGTGTGGAGAAACACATGGCGGGCGGCGCGAGACTTCCCGCTCTTCGGTTCCGGGGCCGGGAGCTTCCGCTTCGTTCAGGCCATGTACGAAGGCCCACGGTCCCACGCCCATTACTACTCCCACGCGGAACAAAGCTATCTGCAAGTGCTGTTGGAGACCGGCGTGCCCGGGCTGGCGCTCCTCCTGATCGGTTTGGCTCTGATCTTCGTTCGTGCAGGACGGGCCTGGCGCTTGGCCCCCGATCCGTACCATCGCCTGGCCGTGTTCATTGCGGCGGTGGGCATCGCTGCCCATGCCCTGCACGGACTGGTCGATTTCGTCTTTTATGTGCCGGGGCTGTCTGTAGTTGCCGTCACGCTGGCGGCCTGTGTTTGGCGGCTCAGCGATTTCGCCTCGGCCACGCAGCCCGCCGCAAACCCGCCTGCCGGACAATTTTCGCCCGGCGATCCCCATCCGCCCGATGGCCGAACCAGCCGCCGCGGAAATGGGGGCACGAGGGGTGGCACCCAACAGGTCGCGTCGGGCGAGGTGCCGCTGATCTCCCGGCTCCCGTGGCTGGCGTCCGCGGGATGCGCCGCGGTGCTGACCGCCGCGGTGATCGCCGACCGTCTGCCAGCCGTGTTTGCCCAGCAGCTCTGGGAACGATATCTGATTCTTAGCCGTGCCGCGGAGAGCCGTTTCGTGGAGGCCTGGAATCGAGCAGAGGGCGAGGCTTCACCGCGTGAATTGGCGGACGCGGAGCGAGGGACGATGGAACTTTTGATCCAAACGACGCGCGCGTACCCCCGCTGGGCCGAGCCGCATCTCCGCTTGGCTCAAGCCTACCTCCGCCGCTTTCACACGCTCCAGCTCGCCGCGGACAACGCCATGCCGCTGAGCCAAATTCGCGACGCGGCCGTGCAGTCGCAATTCCCCAATGCCGCCGCGCTCGACGCCTGGCTGGAGGCCGCGGTCGGGGAGCACCGCCGGCTCCTCTACCTGGCCCGGCACGAGGCCGATCAGGCCGTCCGGCTTTGCCCTCTGCTGGGCGAGGCGTATTTGACGCTAGGCGAGTTGGGGTTCCTGCGCGGAGAGGGCGAGGCAGACCTGGCGCAGTGGACCGCCCAGGCCCTCCGCGTGGCTCCCTACAACGGCAATATCCTGTTCGAAGCGGGACTCCAAGCCTTTTTGGCGGGAGATAAGGAACGCTGGATCCTATACTGGCGACAGGCATTTCAAGCCGGACGCAGGTATCAATACCGGCTGATCCAGCAGCTTGCCGGTCGCTCCCCGCGCGAGCTGATTCCCGAGGAAACCCGGTTTCTGCTAACCGTCTTCGAGCCGGACCTGGATGCCATCCGATTTATGTACCGGTATTACCGCAAGAGCTATCCGGCGGAGTCCCTGGCTCCCTTGGCGCGGGCGTACTTGTCGGCCCTCCAGTCGCGGATCGAAAAGCAGCAGACTTCGGCGCCGGAAAGAAGTGACCTGTTGGTGGAGGCACATTTCGTCCTGCAAGAGATGGGAGACGCGGCCGGCGCGCTCGCCGCGGCCCGGCAGGCGGTCGCCGCCGACCCCAAGAATTACAGCGCGCACTACCACCTTTCGCAGCGGCTGGAAGAGCTGGGCTACTGGTCGGAGGCCGAGGAGCATGTCCGTTGGTGCCTGCTGCGCCGCCCAGGCCATCGCCCACTGGAACGCCGCCTGGCTGCCCTCCACGAGCGGCAATTGTCGCAAGGCACGACAGAAGCTGAGGCAAAGGCGGCAAAGCTCGCGCAGGAACCAAGCCCCCTGCCACGCTGACTACCGGCAGCGCACCGCAGTTGCGTAACAGCGGGTGCGGCGTAAGGTGTGTCCGCCGCGAAAACATGCCGTGCTCAGTGCGGAAACACTCTTGCCTTGGAGGGTCGAAATCCGGTAAGAATGCCGCTCCCACTGGGGGCGAGTGAGACAAGGACCGGGGGCGTGGTGTCGCGCCGTTTGGTCCTCGGTTGTCGGTAGGAGGTCGCATTGCCCCCCCGCGAGGAATGGCCATCGCGGTGTCGGGTTCTTAGGCATCGCCGTTTTCAAGGAGGAAGACGTGCAACCGGGAGCGTCACCCCGTCACGAGAAGGCCCTACAGCCGGGCCAACAAGCATCGCCGCGAGTCCAGCTTTCGGTGGTTGGCGGCCGATCCGACCGGGAAGAGACGCCTGGCTGCGGTGTGGCCGAGTGTGCCGTGCAGCCGCCGGCGGCGGAATCGCCCGCCTTCCGAAGCGACGCGGTGCCCGGCGTGTCGGCCGCGGCCCGCCCGCCTATTGCCGCGCGTGCATCGCATGCCTTCCATGGCGCGGTGCCGTTCCCCTGGCATCACAACCTGCGCGGCGTTTTGGGGGCGGTCCTGCTGTTGCCGTTTTTCGTGACGGCCTATCTGATCGCATTTTGGCTGCGATTCGAGGGGCAGACGCCGCCGCGCGTGGAGCAGTGGTTTTGGGCGACGGTGGGGTACGTGGTCGCCATCAAACTGGCCGTTTTCTGGGGCTTTCGTATTCACCGATCTTGGGGGCGGTTCGTGACGTTCTCGGATCTCGCCCGGCTGGTACAGGCGGCGGGGCTGGCCCTTCTGATTACGGCCGTGGCCGAGCGGTTCCTGGCTCCGCCACAGGTGGCCCCGCGAGCGATTCTGCTGTTGGATTTTGGCGTTACGGTCGCATTACTGGGTGGTTTCCGCGCCGCGCAACGCGCCATGTGGGACCGCAGTTGGGGAGGATTTTTCCGCCGCGGCGGCGTGCCGACCTTGATCGTCGGGGCGGACGAAACCGGCGAGGCCGCCCTCCGTGCCGTGCTCCGTGACCCTCAACAAAAATACCGCGTGTTGGGTTTCCTCGATCGCGATCCTCGCAAGGTGGGGAGTTATCTGGGTGGCGTCCCGGTCCTGGGTTCCGTGCACCAAATCGCCGAGGTCGCTTCCAAACTCGGTGTGCAAGAGGCCTTCCTGGCGGCAGGGGACATTACGGGACGAGAGGTACGCAAGCTGGTGCAAGATGCCCGGGCCGCCGGTGTGGCGCTGAAGGCACTCCCCAGCTATCAACAGATTCTGGCCGGGCGGTTTACCTTGCAGCCGCGGCCGGTGTCGATTCACGACCTCTTGCGGCGAGAACCGGTGGCCTTGGAAATGGACCTCATTCGCGGCTGGCTTCGCGACCGCGTGCTCTTGGTGACCGGCAGCGCGGGGAGCATTGGCTCCGAAATCGCCCGCCAGTTGATTGCGTTCGCCCCCCGGAAGCTGATCCTGTTGGATCGGAACGAGACCGGCCAGTTCTTTCTGGAACGCGAGCTGGTGGACCTGGTTGCCACCCAACCCGAGGATCGAGGCATCTCCACGGAAGTCGTGCTGGCCGATCTCTTGGATCGGTCCCGCATTCGAGGTCTGCTCCAGCGATATCGGCCGGACGTGGTCTTTCACGCCGCCGCTTACAAGCACGTGCCGCTGATGGAATCGCACCCCGGCGAGGCCGTCAAGAATATCGTTTTCGCTACCCGACAACTGGCGGATGCCGCGGAGGCTGCCGGCGTCGAATCCTTCGTCATGATCTCGACAGACAAGGCCGTCAATCCGACCAGCATGATGGGCGCGTGCAAGCGTCTGGCCGAGATGTACATTCAGGCCCTAACTCGCGATGCCCGCTGCCGCTTCGTGACGGTCCGCTTCGGCAATGTGCTGGATTCCGCGGGGAGCGTAGTGCCGATCTTTCGCCAGCAGATCGCTGCGGGCGGCCCGGTGACGGTCACCGATCCCCGGATGGAACGGTTCTTCATGACGATCCCCGAGGCTGCCCGCCTGGTCATTCAGGCCGGCGTCATCGGTCGAGCCGGGGAGATTCTGGTCTTGGACATGGGCGAGCCTGTCCGGATCCTCGACCTGGCGATCGACATGATCCGCCTCTCCGGCCTGGAGGTCGGCCGGGACATCGAGATCACATTCGTGGGATTGCGGCCGGGCGAAAAGCTTTACGAGGAATTGCAGGCGGCGGGCGAGCAATCGCTGCCGACCCGTCACCCGAAAATCCGCATCGCCGTCAGTCCCCCTGCCGATTTGGCTGCCTTGCGGCGGAGTTTGGATCGGTTGCGGCAACTGGCGGACGATCAGCCCGACAGAGTACGGGAGGTGTTGCAAGAGTTGATTCCCGATTACGGCCGGGAAGTCGCGGCACAGGAAACCTTTGCCCGCGAAGAACCGTTGCAGCGCCGGGCGGCCTGAACCATCGCGGCGGGGGACAGATCGGTTGCACGTCGAGCATCGGCCGGACGCTGGCTCGAAAACCGCAGCCTTGGCAAGACGGCCGAAGCCTGCCTTGCCCCGCGGGTCACGCCAAACCGATTTTTTCAGGAACGCGCATCCCGCCGGACCGGATTGGGGAAAGGCGCATCTCGCCAGAACGCATTTTGAGGAAGGAAGACCTGTGGCAACCGAGACCCCGCTATCTGCGATCCCCGCTGCCTCCCGCCCCCGCGTGGTGTTCGTCCTGGGGACGGGACGGAGTGGCTCGACGATTCTGGACCTGCTCCTCGGTGCCCACCCGGACATTCAGGGGGTGGGCGAATTGTGTAACGTGGTTCGTAGCGGTTGGATTGCGGGGCAGTACTGTTCGTGCGGGCGGCGCGCCACGGAATGCGATTTCTGGCAGGCCGTGCGCGAGGTCTGGCGGGAAGAATCCGCTGGTGCCGACCCCCGCCGTTACGAATACCTTTTGCAGGCTTTCGAGCAGCGGACGATGAGCGCCCTCCGCCTGGCGTGGACGCGTCGCGCCAGCCGCCTTTCGTTGCCATTGCGGGCGGGAGTCGCCTTTCGCGACTATGCCGAGCAGACGGCGGCCTTGTATCGGGCCATCGCCGCGGTCTCGGGACGGTCCATTGTAGTCGATTCCTCGAAGAACCCCGCACGGGCCTTGGCCTTGCTCCACCTGGAGAGGGACTTCGGCTCTATCGATCTCCGGATCGTCCACCTGGTGCGGGACGTTCGCGGCTTCGCCTGGTCCAATCGAAAGAGCTTCCGCAAGGACGAGGCCAAAGGGCTGCAAACGGACTGGGCTGGCCTCCCCGTCTGGAAGAGTGCTCTGGTTTGGGTGTACGTCAACCTTTGGTCCGACTATGTCCGCGCGCGGCACGATCGGCGGCGAAAGCTCTTCCTCCGCTACGAAGACCTCGTTTCCCGACCGGAAGCGTCTCTGGCCTCCCTGGCTGACGTGTCGAGCGTCGATCCCGCTCCCTGGCTGGAACTGCTGAAGACCGAAAGGCCGCTCCGGCCGGGGCACATGGTAGCCGGGAACCGTGTCCGCATGGAGCGGGAAATCTCGTTGCGGCCGGACGTGGAGTGGAAAACCCGCCTCTCCCCCGCGGAAAAACGGGTCTGCTGGATGCTCGCCGGTTGGAAGGCAGCCTTGTACGATTACTCCGTCCAAGCAGGGCAGGATCGTACAACCAACGATGCGAAACCGCAACGGACGGGAACCAGCGGGAAGATAGGGAGCCACCCCATCCCGCGACCGCACTTTGCCACGCCATCAACAACAGCGGCTGATACCTCGGCGTCACCGTCCCATGCTTGGCAGTCCAATGGCTGAGTCCGTCCCCTCGCCCTTGCCCAATCCGCCAGCCCTGTGCGGCCCACCGGGCGGAAGCGGTATGCTTGCCCCAAGCGGTGGTCGGCGATCCCTGCGATCACTGCCCCCGTTGGGGATGCGCTGGAACCTGGCTTGGGTGTTTTCGGGTAACGTAGTGCGATCCGTGTCGCGGGCGGTACTGCTGATCTTGCTCGTCAAATGGGGGGGATGGGAGGCAGCAGGACTGTACGTCGCCGCGTTGGCCTTGACCGGGCCTCTCTTCGCCGTCACGGACTTGGGGTTGCGACCGCTGCTCATCAATGACGTGGCCCGCGAGTACCCCTATCAACACTATTTCTCGCTCCGCCTCCTGGCTTCCGCGGCGGCGTGGTTGGGCGCGATCGTGTTGGGACTGGCGATGGGCTATTATTCCGGCCGCGTGGCGCTGGTCGCCGGTGTTGCCGCCGCCCGATTCTGGGATAGTCTCTCCGACATCTTGCACGGCGTGCTTCAGCGCGAAGAGCGGATGGATTGCATCGGCATCGGTCTCAGTCTCCGGCACCTCTTGGGCGCGGCGGCCTTTTGTATCGTAATTGCGCTGGACGGAAGTGTTACCTGGGCGGTGCTGGTGGACGCCCTGGCGGCCCTCGCCGTTTGCCTGGCCTACGACCTGCCCAACGCACGATGCCTGCTCCGCGGGTTGGCCAACCATGCGCGGCACGGCAATGAAGTGGATCATGGCGGCACGGACCGGCAGCGCGGCAGCACCGAGTCCGATGTTAGCGGCAGCCTACGGAATTGGGAAATCGCGACCACCCGGGAAAGCGCAAGCGTTCGAGAAAGCACAGTCACCCGGGAAAGCACGATCTCTCGGGGAACCGTGATCGGTTGGGGCAGCGAGATCGCACAAGGCAAAGCAACCGGGGCTTGCAGCGGCGGTCCTGCGATGGCGCGGGGCCTTCGCGACGCGTTCACGGTATCGGATCGAACGGATCGAGAGCAGGTCCGCTGGGTCCGCCCCCGCCGGGACTGGGGCCAGCTCGTGCGGCACAGTCTCCCGCTGGCTATCGTGGCCCTGGAGATCAATCTCATCACCAACGCCCCGCGGTACGTCGTCGAGACGATGCTGGGGACGGCCGCCCTGGCCATCTTCGCGTCACTCATGCAATTAGCGGGTACGGGGATGATCTTCGTCGTGGCCTTGGGGCAGACCTCAAGCCCCCGCCTCGCCCGCTACTTTCGCCAGGGGGACCATCGCAGGTTCTTTCGCCTCCTCGGCGGCATGACGGCCATCAGCGGCCTGTTGGGGGGTATCCCATGGATGATCGTAGCCTCCGGCTGGGGACCGCCGATCCTGCGGCTCTTATTCCGCGACGACATTGCGGAGCATTGGGATACGGCGGTGTGGGTGATGGGGGCCGCGGTATTCTTGTACCTCACAGGCCCGCTCGGCCGCGCCCTGGACACCCTCTTGCGATTCAAGACGCACATGGCGATTCGGTCGGCCTCGCTGATCTTGCTGCTTGTCACGACTCCGCTTTTGACTCGGGCCTACGGATTGTGGGGGACGGCGGTGGCATTTTCCTTTTCGCAAGTCGTTCTCTTGCCTTTGTATCTGTTCGCCATTGCCCACGCCTGGAGGCATCGTGGCGAGGTGCCGCGGCTACGGCAAGAGGCCGAGACCGGAGTCGAGACACAGGGCAGCCGTCCGGCCGCCGGGATCGCCCCGGAGATTGCCGTAACACGCCCCGCCGCATGACGGTATCCTTATCCTTACCCATAGCCTTAGCGGAGGGGCTTAGCGTGTGCTGGGGACCGAGGTTCGTTTGCTGAAGCGTTCTTCCCCCACTCAGCGATGGACTCCGCTAGGAAAAGGAGGCCGCCCATGAATCAAGGGCGACGCACGCGTGCAGCATTTGTAATCCTAAACCCGCCCATTAGGTGGGTAATGCTATGCCATCTCAGTCGGGGTTTACTATCACATTCCAACGGCACATTCCAACGGTGCTCTATCGTGGTATTGTGAACAAAACAAGCGTTTTGGAGATAATGGCTTATTTGCGGTAGAAGACAATGGCTTGTCAGCTCGCGCAAAAGGTCGTAGTCTGAACGGTTGATTCTTCCGAATCGAATAATTGGGGGCAAATGCGTCCTATGCGACGCAAACCTAGCGTACGCGCTGAGCAAGCCGGTATCCCTCCAAAAAAGAACAAAGAATCAGGGTCATTCGCGGATCGACACTTCGCGTGGATCGATGCCTGGCGAGGGCGTTAGCATCACGTTTCGTGAACCGTCCGCGGTTGTGGCCGGGACGCGACGCGCGGTGCGCGACGCACGAGGGGTATCGTGTTACACGCAGGGTGGGTATTGTGGCATCGGGGTCGATTCGCGTCTTTGAGAAGGCATTGGCACGCCCATGAGTTGTACCATCGGTCGTTTTTTCGTCCCTGGCACCTTTGTGGACCTACTCCGCCATCGGGCCGAGCACCAGCCGCATGACGCCGCCTTCGTCTATCTGGTTGACGGCGAGGACGACGCCCTCCGCGTCAGTTACCGCGAGTTGGATCAGCGGGTGCGATCGATTGCGGCTTGGCTCCAGGGGCACGGGCTGTCGGGCGAGCGGGCCTTGCTGCTGTATCCGCCGGGGTTGGATTTCATCGCCGCGTTTTTCGGATGCCTGTACGCGGGCGTGACCGCCGTACCGGTCTATCCCCCACGACGCAATCGTTCGCTGGAACGCATTCAGGCCATCTCCGATAACGCGCAGGCCAAGGTAGCATTGACCACGGCTTCGGTTCGAGAACGGGTGGACGCCGTGATCCAGGACACGCCCGACCTCCTGAAGCTCAGTTGGCTCACCACCAGCGGCGAAGAACCGGCACCACCGGACGACTGGAGACGGCCGGATATCTCAGGCCATACCTTGGCCTTCCTGCAATATACCTCTGGCTCGACCGGCACCCCCAAGGGGGTGATGTTGAGCCACGCCAATTTGATGCACAACTCGGCCCTGATTTGCCATGCCTTCGAGCACCGGCGTTCGGGAACGGGGGTATATTGGTTGCCTAGCTACCATGACATGGGCCTGATCGGCGGCATCTTGCAGCCGGTCTTCGTGGGGCGGCCGAACGTCATGATGTCGCCCATGGCCTTCCTGCAAAAGCCCTATCGGTGGCTGGCGGCCATCTCCAAGTATCGCGGCACGACCAGCGGTGGGCCGAACTTCGCCTACGATTTGTGCATTCGTTCGGTCACGCCCGAACAGCGCCAGACGCTCGATTTAAGCTGCTGGGAAGTGGCGTTCAATGGGGCGGAACCGGTCCGCGCCGAGACCATCGAGCGGTTCAGCGAATACTTCGCGCCATGCGGATTTCGCCGCGAGGCATTCTATCCCTGTTACGGGCTGGCGGAGGCCACGCTGATCGTGACCGGCGGATTCGTCGCGCAGCCGCCCGTTTTGCGCCGCTTCGAGACCGAATCTGTCTCGCAGGGCAGGCCGCGAGTAACCCACAACGGGGGGCACCGCGTGCAGACCCTGGTCGGTTGCGGCACCGTTCTGCCCGATGTGGAGGTCGCCATCGTCGATCCTCAAACGCGGCGTCGCCTGGGTGAGTGCCAGGTCGGCGAGATCTGGGTTCGCGGCCCCAGTGTGGCCCAGGGATACTGGCAGAATCCAGAAGCGACCCAGGAGACATTTGGCGAGGTCATCGCTGACGGCGGGGAAGGCCCATTCATGCGAACGGGGGATTTGGGCTTTGTGCTCGATGGTGAGTTGTTCGTTACCGGCCGCATCAAAGAAATGATGATTGTCCGCGGCGTGAATGTCTATCCGCACGACGTGGAGCGCACGGCCCAGCGTGCCGACAACCGCCTCCGGCCGAACGCCGGCGCCTGTTTTACCGTGGAAGAGGACGGGCGGGAAAAACTCGTTCTGATACATGAGGTGGAACGCCACGTCAAACAAGGGTTCGATGAGATCTTCCAGGCGGTCCGCCGTGCCGTTTCGCGGGAACATGAGCTGTCGCTGGACGCCATCGTGCTGATCAAGTTGGGGAGCATCCCGCGAACCTCCAGCAACAAGATTCAGCGCTTCGCTTGCCGCAAGGCCTTCCTGGAAGGGACGCTTTCGGTGGTGGCGGAGTGGCGGGCGGGCCAGGCAGACCTGCCCGAGCCGACCGCGGCTGCCGTTGACGCAAGCCAGCCCTCCCATCTCGCCACTGTTGCCGGGGAAGCCGTTGGTGCGGACGGCAATGGGGCGGTGCGGGCAGGCGGCGCATCGACCGACTCCGCGAGCGGCCTGCAACGGCTTCAGGCACACCTGGCGGCCGCCAAGGGTGGCAGCGCCTGGCAGGCTGCCGGGGGCGGACTCCCGCAACAGCCAGCGGGGCCTAGTCCAGACCGCAAGGCTGCCGGTTCCCCCGCCGACCGGGAGCAGATCATCGCGGCCGTCCTGGAAGAGGTCCGCCGCGTGGGCAAGGACCGTGCCGCCGGTATTACCCTGGACAGCTCCATCGCCGAGCTAGGGCTCGACTCCCTGGAACGCATGGAGATTCTGGCCTCGCTGGAAGAGCGTTTCGGCGGACGGTTTCCCGAGGAGATTCTCCCCGATCTGGAGACCGCCGCACAAGTGGTCGAGGCCGTGCAGCGCTACCTGGGTGGAGGCGGCGTGGAAATCCGCAACCGCACGGCGTGTTTCGAACCCGGCCAGGAAATCCCGCCCGAGTGCTGGGACATCGCACGCTTCCCTGAGTACACCGCCCTGCAAGAGCGTCTCGAAATCTTGGAGGCGGCCGGGCTGGGCAATCCCTTCTTTACCGTCCACGAGGGAATCACCAACGATCGCACCAAAATCGCTGGCCGAGAGTACATCAATTATTCCAGCTACAATTACCTGGGCATGTCGGGCGACCCGGTCGTCATCCGCGCCGTGCAGCAGGCCGTCGAGCGCTACGGCACGAGCGTCTCGGCGAGTCGTCTGGTCTCCGGCGAAAAGGTCCTGCACGGGGAATTGGAGGGGGGATTGGCGGAGTTCTTGGGCGCGGAGGCCGCCGTGGTCTTCGTCGGTGGACACGCCACCAATGAGACCGTGATCGGGCATCTGCTCAAGCCCGGCGATCTCATCCTGCACGATGCCTTGTCGCACAATAGTATCTTGCAAGGGGCCATCCTCTCGGGGGCCCGCCGCCGCCCCTTCCCCCACAACGATTGGCAGACCGCCGACCGCTTGCTGGAGCGGCTTCGGCACGAATACCGCCGCGTTCTGATCGTGGTGGAAGGCGTTTACAGCATGGACGGCGACATCCCCGACCTGCCGCGGTTCGTCGACATCAAGGGGCGCCACAAGGCCCTGTTGATGGTGGACGAGGCCCACTCCATCGGCACGCTGGGTAACAGCGGTCGCGGCATCGCCGAATACCACGGCGTCCGCCGCGGGAACGTGGATATCTGGATGGGCACCCTCAGCAAATCCTTCGGCAGTTGCGGCGGATACATCGCGGGACGCCAGGCCCTGATCGATTATCTCAAGTACACGGCTCCCGGCTTCGTGTTTAGTGTGGGACTGTCACCCCCCAACGCGGCCGCGGCCTTGGCTTCGCTGCGACTCTTGCAAGCGGAACCCCAGCGCGTGCAACGGCTGCGGGAGAACGCGGCCTTGTTCTTGCACCTGGCGCGGCAACGCGGACTCGATACCGGCTTGAGTCACGATTCGCCGGTGGTGCCGGTCATCCTCGGAAACTCGCTCCACAGCATGTTGCTCTCCCAGGCCCTTTTCCGGCACGGGATCAACGTCCAACCGATCGTTTACCCGGCCGTTCCGGAAAGCGCGGCACGGTTGCGTTTCTTCCTCACCGCCAAGCACACGGAGGCCCAGATCCGGGAAACCATCGAAGCCTTGTGCGAAGAGATGGACCGGATCAATCCCGCCTACCGCGGTTCGCGGTTGCAGCATTCGTCGGCCCAGTGAGCATGGTCTCCGCGCCAGCGCCCTAGTCCGCGGCAGCGCGTATTCTTTTTGAATACCGCATTCTTTGGAAATGCGCTTTCTTGAATAGGGTGTCTCGGGCGGTTACAAGTAATGCTGCGTAGCGTGGTCTCGTGCCAATTCCGGCTGCTACAACCGGCGGCACGAGGCGGAGAGGATCGCGGCCGATGGCGACCGGTCTCCAGAGTTTCGCGGTACGGTCGCCCGGCCCGTGCTCGTTGGTGCGTGCTTCGGGGGGAATCGCCATGTTCCGAATGAGCGTCTGGTGGAGGTTCATCTGCGGCGTCTTAGGAGTGGGTTTGGCCTGGGGTACGCTGGATCGGGCCTTGGCCGAGGAAGGGGCGGCCCCGGCGGCGATCGTGATTCGTCCCGATGCCGCGTTCGGGGAGCGGCTGGCCGCGCAGGAGATTCGCCGCTACGCCTATCAGCGGACGCGGGTGCTGCTGCCGATCGTCAACGAAGTCCCCCGCTCCCGCGACGCCATCCTGGTCCTCCCTGCCGAGCCTTCCGTGTTGGGTAGGTTTTGGCGGGAGTCGGGCCTGGAGGAATCGGCCGACTTGTTGGCCGCGCGGCTCGCCGCCGCACGACCCAACGGCTATCTCCTTTGGACTGTTGCCCGCGGGGAAAACCAGGTGTTGCTGGTGGCGGGCTGCGATACGGCTTCCCTGCTCTATGCCGCCTATCGCACGGCCGAGGGTTACGGGGTCCGCTTCTATTTGGACGGCGACTGCCTGCCGGATCGCATCCTGGGCTGGTCTCTGCCGCAATTCGACGAGGTCCGGCGGCCCATCTTCGACCTCCGCGGAATCCAGCCCTTTCACGACTTTCCGGAGGGGCCGGACTGGTGGAGCCTGGACGAGTACCGTGCCATCCTGGCCCAACTGCCCAAGTTGGGGATGAATTTTCTCGGGCTGCATTGTTACCCGGAAGGCGGGGTGGGACCGGAACCGCTGGTTTGGATCGGCACGCCGGACGACGTCGGCGAGGGGCCGGCGGTCCGCTTCAGTTATCCCGCCCGGCATTTCCTCACCAGCAACGTGACGGGGGCATGGGGGTATCGGCCGTGGAAGACCTCGGAGTACGTCTGGGGAGCGGATCAACTGTTCGAGTCGGACGACTTCGGAGCCGACTACATGCAAGGCGATTCCCCCTGGAACGAGGCCACCGTCGAGCGGACGAACCGCTTATTCGAGGCGATGGGCGGGACCTTGGATGCCGCCTTTCGTTTCGCCCAACGGCTGGGGGTGAAGACGGTCCTCGGCACGGAGACGCCGCTGACCATTCCCCGCGAGGTTCGGGATCGCTTGCAGGCGGCGGGCAAGGATCCGCAAGACCCCGCCGTCATCCGAGAGGTGTACGAGGGGATGTTCCGCCGGATCATGCAAACCCACCCCTTGGACTACTATTGGTTTTGGACGCCCGAGGACTGGACCTGGTCGGGGACCAAGCCGGAGCAGATCGAGGCCACGCTGGCCGATTTGAACGCCGCAGCGGAGGCCGCCCGAAGCGTCGGCACGCCGTTCGGATTGGCCACCTGCGGCTGGGTGCTCGGCCCGGCCCAGGATCGCGCGATGTTCGATAAGGTGCTTCCCAAGGATTGGGCCGTCAGTTGCATCAATCGGCAGGTCGGGCACGATCCCGTGGAGCCGGGCTTCGCCGAGGTCGCGGGCCGTCCCAAGTGGGCCATCCCCTGGCTCGAAGACGATCCCGCGCTCAATAGCCCGCAGCTCTGGGTCGGCCGCATGCGCAAGGATGCCGCCGACGCCTTGCGTTACGGGTGCACGGGTTTGATGGGCATCCATTGGCGGACGCGGCAACTGGGGCCGAACGTCTCTGCCCTGGCCAAGGCCGCCTGGGATCAAGCCGCCTGGAACCCACAATGGGGAAAACCTCCCCAACCCAAGCCCCGGCCGCAAGAGGGGCCGCAAGGCGGGAATTGGGCCGCTTTTCCCAACACCGAAATCGCCGATACCCAAGAGGACGTGCTTTACCAGACCGTCCGCTACAACGTGAATGCCTACCACTTCGATCTCCCCAACGGCCGCTACCGCGTGGTCCTCAAGTTTTGCGAGCCGCATTACGCGGAGCCTGGAAAAAGGGTCTTCGGCGCGCGTTTGCAGGGGGAGACGGTCATCGAGGGTTTGGACATCTTCGCCCGAGTCGGCCGCAATCGCGCCCTCGATTCCACGTTTGAGGATGTCGCGGTCGAGGACGGGCGATTGACCATCGAGTTCACACCCGAGGTCGAGCTCCCCAGCATCGCGGCGATTCGTATCGAGGGGCCTGTGACGCGGGCCGTCAATTGCGGTGGTCCCGCCTGGCAGGATTACGCCGCCGATTGGCCGGTCACGAACATCCCCCCGGATCGTTTCCTGGCATCGCACGATTTCTATTTGGATTGGGCCAGCGCCCAATTCGGTCCGGAAGCCGCCGCAGAGATCGCCGAGGTCTTCGCCGCCGTGGACGGTCGCATGCCGCGGCCGAGCAATTGGGTGGGCGGCCCTGGCGGCATCCAACCCGATCCGCGCCCCTGGGACCAAGTCGCCCCGGAATACGCTTTCGTCGCACAGTTGGAGGCGCTGCGGGATTGCGTTGTCGGCCCCGGCAACCTGGAGCGGTTCGATTACTGGCTGAATTTGTTCCGATATCTGCGGGCGAACGGGGAATTGAATGGCACGTGGGCGAAGTATCAGGCCGCCGTGGCCAGGGCGAAGCAGGTAGGGGCGCCGGAGGAGCAGCGGCGCATCGCCCGGCAAGAGGCCCTCCCCCTCCGCGTGGAGCTGGTTCGCCAGGCGGCCGAGACGCATCGCTATTTGCTGGCCCACGTCAGCACCTGCGGCGGGTTGGGAAACGTCGCCAACTGGCAACAGCACGTCTTGCCGATGCTGCTCTATGACCCGGCGGCAGAGCTGGAGCAACTGCTGGGCGAGCCTTTGCCAGCGGAGGCCCAGCCGGGGGCACACTACGATGGCCCGCCCCGCATCATCGTCCCCACCCAGCGAACCCTACTGTTGGCCGGTGAGCCGCTCCGCCTGAAGGTGATCCTGCTGGGATTCGTGCCGGACCACGCCGTCCTGCGCTGGCGGCCCTTCGGCGCAGATACCTTTCGCGAGGTACCCCTCCAACACGAGGATCGCGGGGGGTATCGCGTTACAATACCGGCCGACGATTTATCGGCGGACGTGGAGTACTACGTAGAGGCCCAACAAGCCGATGGTGGCCAGCTTCGCTATCCAGCGGCGGCTCCCGCCGTCAATCTGAGCACGATTGTCCTGCAACCTTGACCCAGTGTGCAACCGTTCCCGGCCGAGCTATAACGGAAAAGAGCGATTGGAAAGTGCGTAAAGGGTGAAGCGGGATGGAGGAGCTACGGCCACGCGGACTGTTCATCACGGGAACCGACACGGAAGTGGGAAAGACCCACGTGGCGGCCATGATTGCCCGATCTCTAAAAACCGCCGGACATCGAGTCGGAGTTTACAAGCCGGCAGCCAGCGGGTGTCGGAGCGTGCATGGCGAAATCGTCTCCGATGACGCCCTGCTATTGTGGGAGGCCGTGGGACGGCCGGCCACGCTGCAAGCGGTTTGCCCTCAGCGATTCCTCACCCCGTTGGCGCCCCATGTCGCCGCCGCACGGGAAAATCGTCCTCTCGACCGCGCGCTGCTCCGCGATGGATTGCAGGTCTGGGCCGAATGCTCCGACGTCGTGTTGATCGAAGGAGCGGGTGGCTTGCTGGCGCCGATCAGCTCGGAGGACTACGTGGCGGACCTGGCCTGGGAATTCGGCTATCCCCTTCTGATTGTGGCCCGCAATGCCCTGGGTACGATCAACCACACCCTGATGACGGTGCAAGTGGCGGCCACGTATCGCGGCGGCCTAGAGGTGGCGGGGATCGTGCTCAACGAGCCGACGCCCCCCGACCCCGCGGACCTCAGCCGCGCCGACAATCCGCGAGAAATCGCCGCGCGGAGCGCCGCGCCGTTGTTGGCCCTCCTGGACTTCGGGGCCGCCGACTTTCCCGAGGGCCTTGACTGGTACTCCATCGCCCAGCCAGCACGCCGCCATCACGCCCAGGACTAGGGCGGATGGCGTATGCAAGCGGATCGGACCTTTTCGCGCCGGGCAAATATAATGGATCGAGGGCGGCCTTTCCGCAAGCGCCCCCTCGTTCGCGAACCTGGAATCCGTTGCATCCACCCTCTTCGGAATCACGATGAGCACAACGAGCACGACCTCCCGGCACTACGATCCATTTCTGGAAGACGATCCGCCGCTGCTGGAGTGGGACGATTGGCCGATTGCGCACGAGCCGTTCACGGTCATGGTTTTCGTGTTGGCCTTGGTCGTGACCTCCCTGGCGGCGTGGACCGTCACCGCGAGGCTGTTGTGGGTATGCCTCGCCGATGGCTTGATGGTTCTCTCTTTTCTTCGGGCGATATTACCGGCCACGTACCGCATGGGCCCGCACGGCGTGGAGCGGACGATATTCGGGCGACTGCACCGCATCCCCTGGCAAACCATTCGGGCCGTCCGCATCGGCGATCGCGGCGTCTTTTTGCTGGATACGAAACGATTCAGCCCATTGGATGCGTTGCGGGCGGTTTTCGTGCCGTTTGGGCCACACCGGGAAGCCGTCCTTGCCCGGCTGGACTACTACCTGGCTCGCCGCGGCGAATCGCGGTGGTAACGCGCCCTGGCCGACCGCTGACAGGTTGTGCGCTTCGCCGCGTGCGCCGGCGGATGCGATGGCGGCGTGCGGGCGGTCGAAAGATCGCGGTCAAAATCGCCGTAGTTTGAGCCTCGGGCGTCAGCCCGAGGTGGAAAACGCAAGTGACAGACCGAGGTGGAGGACGCGGCAAGCGGTGTCCATTGCAGGATAGTTGGACCTGCTCTACTGCCTCGACCACCGCCAGCTTACGCTGGCGGCTCGGGCGATTCGACTCGTGCGATGACGGCGCTGGTGGCGGCTCGTGCGCTGACGTCTCGCACGCCGCGATTCGCCGCGTGGCGTCTCGTGCGCTTCGCCGCGTGCGCCGGCGGGTGTGATGGCGGGTGCGCGGCCAGGCAGGGCTAGCCGGTGTAGCTCTTCACCGCCAGGAGATATGCGATCAGCACGGCGGCCAGGCCGTACATCAGCGGCCGGACGTCGCGGCCCTGGCCGGCCAGCAGCTTGACGAAGGGGTAGCAGATGAACCCCAAGGCTAGGCCGTCGGCGATGGAATAGCTAAAGACGATACCGACCATGGTGATAAAGGCGGGCAGCGACTCGGCCGGATTGTTCCATTCGATCTTCAGCACGTTCCGCAGCATCATGGAGCCGACGACCAGCAGGGCCGCGCTGGTGAGAGGGGGATAGCTGCCGATCATCTGCACGATGGGGCCGAAAAACGGGGCGACGAGGAAGAGGGCCGCCGTGGTCAGCGCGGTCAGCCCGGTACGCCCGCCCTGATCCACCCCCGCCGCGCTCTCGATGAAGCTCGTCACGGTGCTGGTTCCCATCGCCGCTCCGAGGACCGTCCCCAGGGCATCGGCGCTGAGGGCCTGTTTGGCCCGTGGCAGTTTGCCCTCCCGGATCAGGCCAGCCTGCTCGCCAACCCCCACCAGCGTTCCCAAGGTATCGAACAGATCCATGAACAGGAAGATCAAGATGTAGGGTAAAAAGGGGAGTGCCAGCGAGAGCCACAAGTCCATCCTGCCCAAGGTGGGCATCAGGGAAGGTGGGAGGGAGACGACCGCTTCTGCGGGAGCGAATTGGGTCATCAGTTTGGATTGGCTGACGGCAGGCAACTCGGCAAGGGCGGGAAGGTGGGGGATCGTCAGGCGGAGGAGCCAAGCGGTTGCCGTGGCCGCCAGAACCCCCAGCACGATCGAGCCGGGCGTCCGTCGTCCGTAAAGCCCTGCCGTGACGAGGAATCCCACAAAGAAGACGACGATGTCGGGGCTTGCCAGTCGTGGACTGAGCTTGATGATCTGATCCGGTGTCCCGACGATGATCGACGCGCCTTGCAGGCCGAGCAGGGCGATGAACAGTCCGATCCCGGCCGCCATGGCGTTGCGCATGCTGGGGCTGACCGCCTCCAGGAGCCTTTCCCGCACGCCCAACAGCGACAGTCCCAAGAATAGGATTCCCGAGTAGAATATCACCCCCAGGGCGATTTGCCACGGCTGCGCGGAATCGGGGGACAGGCGTTCGGCGGCGACTTCCGTCGCGATCCAGGTGGCGGCTGCCGGGACCAGCGATCCCATGAATAAGAAGTTCTCGCCCATGCCGGGCGCCAAGGCGATGGGGTATTTGGCCCACAGGCCCATGATGATCGTGGCGCCCGCGGCTGCCAGGCAGGTGGCCGACATCACGGCCCCGAAATCCATACCTAGGGACTCCTTGCCCGTCAACCTGCCGGAGAGCACCATCGGTTGCAGGACGATGATGTAGGCCATGGTCAGAAAGGTCGTCAGCCCGGCCAAAAGCTCGGTCGTCACCGTCGTTCCGTTTTCCCGCAGCCGAAACCAGCGATCCAACATGACTCCCTCCCGTGAGGTTCTGTGCGTGCCGCCGTGGCGTCCCGATCCACCGTCTTGGTGGCTCGATGCGATCTTCCCGATACCAGATTATCGCAATCCATCACGGCATTCCACGGTGGGGTAGCGGGGCGGGGAGCCGTGGCCCGAGACGCGGTGATGCACTCGAGTCGGGGGAGTCGGCCACAGCCGGGGGTCTTCCGGGCGAGGGCGTCGGCAATGCTGCCGCGCCGCTTCCCGAGCAGGGTATGCAAGCACAAGAAAGCAAATGATTAAATCATTTGATTGACGTTATGAGCGGGCAAGCCTATACTATCAGAAGGACGGGGAAAGTTCAGCAGGAAAGGGATGGCTGGTGAAGCACAGCGCAAGGCGTAACGGAAAGGCGGGTGGCGGTAGCAAGAGACCGTCTCGCCAGCGATTGCTGGACGCCGGAATCGAGGCCTTTGCCCGATTCGGTCCCGAAGAAGTAGGCATCCGCCGTTTGGCGGCCGCGGCGGGAGTGAACAGCGCGGCCTTATCGTACTACTTTGGCGGCAAGGAGGGCTATTATCGGGCGGTCTTGCGGTACCTGGCGGAGGGCGTGGGCGCGACCATCCGCGAGTCGGCCCGCGCCGCCCGGGGCGATCCCGCCGAACCTCTGGATCCGGAGGCGGCGCACCAAGCGTTGCGGGCATTCTTGCGCCGCTTTGTCGTCACCATCCTCAGCGAGCCGCAGGCTGAGGCCGTGGCGGCGATCGTGTGGCGGGAACTGCTGCGGCCGTCGGGCGGGTTCGAGATCGTTTACGCACGCATCATTCGCCCCGTGCACGAAACCTTGACCGAGCTGTCGGCGGCGGCCCTGCAAACCACGCCGAGTGATCCGCGGGCGATCATTCTGGCGCATAGCCTGTGGGGCCAGGCGGCTATGTTTCGCGTCGGATTCCACGTTCTCCGGCGGCGTTTGCGGCACAGCACGCGGCGGCTGCCGCAGGACCTGGTGGCAATGATCACCGACATGTTGGACACGGTGATCCTGAGAGTGCTGCCCGCCCAAACGCTTGGGGAGGAACTAGTGCCTCCGCGGTTGGGGCGAGACGATCGCCCTTGAACGATTTAAGATGAGGCCTGCATTTCATGAAAAAACGCGTGATTGTGGTCTTGGCCGTGGTGGTGATGATCGGCTTGAGCGTGTGGAGTGCTCGGCGGTACGGCATTCAGGGTGTGGCGCAAGGGACGTTGGTTCCCGTGAGGGAGGGCGGTTGGCCACGCCTCTGGCCGACGGAGGCGGCTCGATTCTGGGAGCTGCACGGCAATGTCGAGATTCGCGAGACGCGGTTGGGAGTCAAGGTGCCCGGCCGGATCCTCCGACTGCACGTGGACGAAGGCGATCCGGTCAAGCCGGGGCTGCTGCTGGCCGAGCTGGATACGGCGGAATTCGTGGATGCCGTGCGAGAAGCGGAAGCTGCCTTGGAGGCGCGGCGGGCGGAGTTGACGGCCTTGGAGAACGGTTCGCGGCCGGAGGAAATCGAGAAGGCCCGAGCTTTGACCGAGGCCGCCAGAGTCGCCGTCCGCAATGCGGAGATCGCGTTGCACCGGGCCAAGGATTTGATGCCCAAGGGCGCCGTCTCGCGAGAGACGCTGGACAACACCCAAACGAACTACGACCAGGCAACGGCCAACTACCAGGCGGCCCTGGCCACGCAGCGTCTGGTAGAGGTAGGGCCGCGGCAGGAAGATATCGACCGCGCGCGGGCGATCGCGCGGCAGGCCGAGGCCACGCTGGCCGATGCGAAACGGCGGCTAGCGGATACGCGACTGGTTTCGCCTGTCGCCGGCACCGTTCAGGTCCGCGCGCACGAGGTGGGGGACTTTGTGAACACGGGGGAGCCGATCTTCTCCATCGCCTTGCAAGACGAGGTATGGGTGCGAACCTACGTCGCCGAGCCGGATCTGGAGTCGCTGCGGCCGGGCACGAAGGTGGAGGTGCGGACCGACGGCGGGAATCAGCTCACGGGGCAGGTCGGTTTCGTCTCCTCCGTCGCCGAATTCACGCCCAAGACCGTGGAGACGCGCGAGGTGCGCACGCAGTTGGTGTACCGGGTACGGGTTCTGGTGCACGACCCGGAAGGGCAACTGCGGCAGGGGATGCCTGTCACCGTCCGCCTGCCGATCCAATCCCGCGGGCTTCGTTGAGCGAGGGCGATGGCACGTGATCCGATTCGAGCAAGTAACCAAGCGATTTCCCCGCGCGGACCGGGCTGCCCTGCACGAAGTCAGCGTGCGAATACTGGCTGGAGCGATCACGGGCGTGATCGGGCCGGACGGTGCCGGAAAAACCACGTTTTTGCGACTGGCGGCCGGTCTGCTGGTGCCCGACCAGGGACGCATCACCGTGTTGGATCATGATACCCAGCGGGAGCTTGCGTTCCGCGATCATTTGGCGTACATGCCTCAGAAGTTCGGGCTGTACACGGATCTGACCGTCTGGGAGAACCTGCTGCTCTATGCCCGGTTGCGGGGCATTCCGGCGGCGGAAGGGCGGGCGAGCATCGACCGGCTGCTGACCTTCACCGGGCTGGGGCCGTTTCGTCGGCGGCTGGCGGGAAAGCTTTCCGGAGGGATGAAGCAGAAGCTGGGCCTGGCCTGTTCGATGCTGATTCAGCCCAAAGTCATGCTGTTGGATGAGCCGGGGGTGGGCGTGGATCCTGTTTCCCGCCGTGAATTGTGGAAGATCGTCCAAGAGCAGCGCGACCAAGGTGTAGGCATCGTGTGGAGCACGCCCTATCTCGACGAGGCCGAAAAATGCGATTACGTGCTGGTGCTGTATGAGGGTAAGGTGGTGTTTTTCGGACCGCCGGCCGAGTTCACGGCCAGGGCGAACAACCGCACGTTCCTGGTGGAGATACCGGCGGAGGAGCGGCGGCGCCTGACCCGCGAGTGGCTTCAAAAACCCACCGTGGTGGACACTCGCATCCAGGGGCAGCGGCTTCGGGTCGTGCTTCGCCCAGAAGCCCTCGTCCCCGGGACGCCGCCCGAGGCTCGCGACGCAGCCCCCGCCGAAATCCACCACATGGCGCCCACCGAGGCCCGCTTCGAGGACGCTTTCATCGACGCCCTGGGGGGAGTGCCCAAGGACCGTGTCGCGCTCGTCAACCGCACCGCATCCGGTGAGAACCATCACGAGGAGGTGGTCGTGGCCGAGGGCCTGGTCAAACGGTTCGGCCGGTTCACGGCTGTGGATCACGTGTCGTTTCGCGTCCGGCGAGGCGAGGTATTCGGGTTGCTCGGACCGAACGGGGCGGGCAAGAGCACGACCTTTCGCATGTTGTGCGGCCTGGCGGCGCCGACGGAGGGCCATGCCACCGTGGCCGGCGTGGACCTCCGCAAGGCCCGCGCCCAGGCCCGACGGTTCGTCGGTTACATGGCCCAAAGCTTCAGCCTCTACGGCGACCTGACGGTCCGCCAGAACCTGGAGTTCTTCGGCGGGGTGTATGGTTTGCGAGGCGCGCGGCTCTCCGTCGCCATCCGTCAGATGCTGGACGAGCTGGAACTGGCTCCCCTGGCCAACATCAGCGCCGGTCTGCTCCCCCTGGGATTCAAGCAGCGGCTGGCCCTGGCGGTGGCCATCCTCCATCGACCGGCGGTAGTCTTTCTGGATGAGCCGACCAGCGGCGTGGATCCCTTGGCCCGACGCGAGTTCTGGCTGCGGATCGACCAGCTCGTGGAAGAAGGGGCCGTCGTCATCGTCACCACCCACTTCATGGATGAAGCCGAATATTGCGATCGACTGGCCCTGATCAACCGCGGGAAGGTAATTGCCATGGATTCGCCGGATGCCATACGAAACTCGATCCAATCTCCCCAATTGCCCAATCCCACGCTGGAGGATGCGTTTATCGCGATGCTGGAGCGGGCCAATGAAGCGACCGAGCGCGACGCCGCGGTCACGGCAACGGGCGCCGAGAGGAAAGGAGGGCCGACCACGTGAGTTCCCAAGCGGTTTCCGCGCCCAAGTCCAGCCGATCCCGGCATATTCGATTGCGCTGCGTGCTGGCGCTGGCGCAGAAAGAGGGCTATCAGATCCTGCGCGATCCCAGCAGCCTGGTCATCGCCTTCGTGCTCCCCTTGGTCCTGCTGTTCCTGTTCGGCTTGGGCATCTCGCTCGATCCTACCAGCATCCCGCTGGGGCTGGTCGTTGAAACGCGGTCGGCAGTGACCGATCGCCTGGCGACCTCGTTTCGCGGCAGCTCGTACTTCGAGCTGTGGGAGGCCGATGACCGAGCGGAGTTGGAGCCGCTTTTCATCAGCGGACGCCTCAAGGCGGTGGTGATCCTGTCGCAGGACTATCCCCGCCAACGAACGATGGGATCGGCCACCGTTCAAGTGCTGGTCAACGGCAGCGAGGCCAATACCGCCGAGCTGATCGTGAACTACGTGGAAAACCTGCTGCAAAAGCAGATGTGGTACGATGCCGAGGCACGCGGGCAGCCCGTCGCCGCTTCGCCAATTTTGGTCGAGCCTCGCGTGTGGTATAACCCCAATGTCGACTCGCGCGCGGCGATCTTGCCCGGCTCCATCGCCGTGATCATGACCTTGATCGGAACGATTTTGACCGCCCTGGTAGTGGCCCGAGAATGGGAACGCGGTACCATGGAAGCCCTGCTAGCCAGCTCCATCAGCCGCGCGGAATTCCTGCTGGGCAAGTTTTTGCCCTATTTCGGCCTCGGTCTGAGCGCGATGATGTTGGTGGCCATCGTCACGGTGACCCTGTTCGGAGTCCCATTCCGCGGTTCCTGGCTGGTCCTGACCGGCGTCTCGGCGGTCTTTCTGGTCGTGGCCTTGGGGCTAGGATTGTTCATCTCCACGGCTACGGCCAACCAGTTCGTGGCGACGCAGGTGGCCTTGATCGTGGGCTATCTGCCGTCTTTTATCCTTTCGGGCTTGGTATTCGAAATCAACAGTATGCCGCTTTCCATCCGCATTCTTACGCACCTGCTTCCGCCGCGGTACTTCGTTTCGGCCTGCCGGACGTCGTTCTTGGCGGGAAACGTGTGGGAAGTGATTCTTTACGACACGTCGTTGCTGGCCCTGTTCGCAGTCGTGCTGTGGATTCTGACCATCCGCAAGACTCGGCTGACGCTGGAATGAGGCGGGTAGAATGTTGGAACGCATCCGTCGATTGGTGATCAAGGAATTCCTGGCCATCTTTCGGAACCCGGCCAGCCGGATGGCGGTGTTGGTTCCACCTTTGCTGCAACTGTTGATCTTCAGCTTCGGGGCCACGCTCGAGGTCCGCAATGCCGGGATCGGCATCTTCAACGAGGACTTGGGCGTGCTCGGCCGGGAATTGGCCGCCCGATTCCAATCCGTGCCCGTTACCTTCTCGCGCGTCGTTGTCTGCCACAGCTACGCCGATGTGCGCCAGGTCCTCAACACGCAGAAAGTGCTAGCGGTAGTGCATATCCCCCAAGACTTTTCGCAGTCGCTGTTAGCTGGGCAAACGGCGGTCGTGCAGGTCTTGTTGGATGGCCGACAATCCAATGCCGCCGCGGTAACGCAAGGTTACACCTCGCGCATCGTCCGCGATTTCGCCCGCACGGCCCTCGCCTCCGGGGCCATTGCCCGCAGACCATTCGCGCAGTCGATTCCTGTCACGCGGGTCTGGTACAACGAAAACCTCCATCCCCTGTGGAGCTCCATGCCAGCCCTGCTCGGGATCCTGACGAATCTGGTAGCGTTGCTCGTCACTGGGCTTTCCGTCGCCCGGGAACGCGAGTTGGGAACCTTCGACCAATTGCTGGTCTCGCCCCTGCGGCCGGGAGAAATCCTGATCGGCAAGGCCGTACCCGCCTTCGTGGTGGCCTACGTGGAAGGCGGTTTGATGATCCTTGCCGCCGTGACATTCTTCGGTTTGCCCTTCCGCGGCTCGCTGCTCCTGCTGGCTGGGGCGTTGTTCGTATTTTTGCTCGCCATCGTCGGCATCGGCTTGTGGATTTCCGCCATCTCTAGCACGCAGCAGCAGGCCCTGCTGGGGGTTTTCACCTACATGGTCCCTGCCGTCTTGCTGTCGGGATTCGCCACGCCGGTGGAAAACATCCATCCGGCCATCCGTTGGGTTGCGAACGTCGATCCCCTGCAATACATGGTTGCGGTCAGCCGCAAGGTATTCCTGGAAGACCCGACCCCGGACGTGATCTGGCCGTTTGTCTGGCCGCTCCTGCCGATCGCGGCCTTCACGCTGATCACTTCGGCATGGTTCTTCCGCCACCGGCTGGACTGACCGCTTGGCGGAGCGGCTTATTCTTCCCAACTGCCAGTCCACGGCGGCTACCTTGCCGATACGCTGGGAAAAACGCGACGGCGGTGCGGGGTGTCGCTAAACTCCGTCCGCCGTCCGAGGTCCGCCAGGCTGCCTCATTTTCGCCCCAGTCGCCCTCGCTTGGCCTCTGGCGTGGTGACCTGAACACCCGTGGCGTGGTGCCCTCAGCACCGTTGGCGTGGTGACCTGAGCATCCCTTTCGCGAGTTGACGTGAGCATCATCGCAATGCTCCTCGGTTGCGCGGTTAATCCGACGGTAGCGAATGGGCATCCAGTGAGCGGGAGTCTTCGGGTGGGTGCGGCACTCTTCGCGATCCTGCGATGGCTTCGCCTTGATGGGGGACACGCCGCTTCGACGTGCTGATTCCGAGCAGTGCGAATGGCGCGGTTTGTGCGAGCTGTAGGGTTTGCGCGTAGGATTCGCCTAGAGTGAAACATTCCCAGAAAGCCGATTGGCGCGTAACGGACGGATGGGAAGTGCGGGCTATACCGCATAGGGCATGGGCGATGCGATCCGTTTGTCGCGAATCGCCCGATCTTTCGTCAATACCGCGCCCTAACCCGGACGATGCCCCAAGAAGAGCAAAAGGCGGTCGCCAAGTTGGCAGCATCCTTTCGACGGTGTCGGCACGCCGTCGAATGCCACGGCGCCGCGAGCGAAGATCGGATTCCTGTCGCGTCGAGGCTCACGGAAGATCAACAATGGAACGCACTGTTCGGTCGGGCTCGGCCCTGGTGGCATGGTTTGCCTCGGGGGCGATCGTTGGGATGTCCCTAACGGCGGCGGCTTTCGCATGGGGCGAGGAATGGGCTTCTCCAGCCTTTCCGATTGTGGCAACTGGGGCAAGTCCGATTGTGGCATCCGGGGGGAGTAGCGGCCTTCGCGTGCATCCGCTTCCTCCGGCAGAGGTGGAGACGCGGGCCACTCCGTCACCGAATGGGTCGCCCGCGGTAGTAGGAACCGTCCGGCCGGCCCTGCTCC
Organism: Blastopirellula marina; assembly: GCA_020721965.1. Taxonomy (GTDB): domain Bacteria; phylum Planctomycetota; class Planctomycetia; order Pirellulales; family Thermoguttaceae; genus Thermogutta. The sequence continues at coordinate 32,660 of DYLS01000044.1, forward strand.
CCACAGCGATGGAGCAAGAGCCGCTGCGTTCGGAGCGGCTCGAACTGGCGGCGCAGGAGGCCGATCGTTTGACCCGCGAGGCCTACGACCTGGCGGGTCGGGGCGCGCTGTTTGCCGCTCGCGAGCAATTCTTGGCAGCCTTGCGGGTAATTGCCGAGGCCCTCGACATGGACTTCCCGGAACGGCAGCACGCCGCGAGTCTGAACGCGGCCTGGCTTGCCCTCCGCGAGGCAGAGGATTTCCTGCCGCGCAGCGCCACCGCCACCCCGCCCGATACCGCCCAAATCGTGGTCGGGCACAAGACCCCGATCCTGAAAGAGGCCGACGTCAGCCGCATGACCAGCCTGGAGGCCTTTCGCCGGTATCTGTCTTTCGCTCAAGATCAGTTCGCCCACGCCGCCGGTGCTGAGGTCACGGCCTCCATGGCCTTGCGGGGACTGGGCAAGGTTTACGGCGCATTCGTCGAGAGCGGGGGCGTCTCCCCGCGCGAACCGGGGTCCGTGGCCGTCATGTTCTATCAAGCGGCCCTATCCGCTTGGCCTGGGAATTACATGGCCGCCAATGACCTCGGCGTCGTCTTGGCCAAGGGGGGGCGATGGCAGGATGCCCGACGTGTCCTGGAATATGCCGTCTCCGTTTCCGCGAATCCTTCGACATGCTGGAACCTGCTCCGCGTTTGCACGACCCTGAACGATGCCGTAGGGACGGAACAAGCCCGGCGTCTTCTCCTCTCGGTTTATCGCCCGGATGCCATGCCGGACGATCGTCGCCCGGAGATTCGCTGGATTGATGCAGAGAATTGGGTCGATCATCAGCCCCTGGATCCCACGCCGTTCGCGGCGGTGAAGAGTGCCCCCCTTACCTCGTCCCAGTCCCCCGTTGGCACAGGGGCCGGCACGTTGGCGTCGCGCGGCCAGGCTGGGGACGACGCCGGTGCGCGGGACAATTTGGGGGATCGCTTCCTCGATTGGCTCGGGCTAAAACCGCGGTCGCCGTTGGCCAGCGGGACAGATTCGGAATGGATTTTCCGCCGTCCAGCGTCGGCCATCCCAGGTTCGACGTCTGCTGGAGACGATGCGGGTCGCCCCGACGGCGCTGCCGAGAGCGAGGATCTGGCCGTTCGCCGTACGGCTTGGTTCGAATCGCCGGATGGGGGGTTGGCATTTCCGCGGCAAGACAGCTCGACCGCAGGGGTTGGCCCGCGCCGTCAGACCGTCGATCCGACGACCGGCATGGCGCCGGGGGCCTCGCTGCCGCCCCCGCCAAGTACGTGCGACGGCTACCGCTGCGGGGTAGCGTGCCCTAACTGCGGGGGGCTGCGGCGCGGTGGCTGGAATCGCGCCCGCATCATCGCCTGGGAGCGGTATGCCCAGGGCGAGTATGTCGGCGCCGCCCGCGCCGCCCACGTAAACCACTATCGCCTCCGCGTGGACGACGAGCTGCAAATCGTCTATCGCCTGACCCACGAAGAGACGACGCGGCCCTACCGCTTGAATGTCGGCGACGAGATCCGCGTCGAGTCGGCCGTCGATCCGAAGATCGAGCGGACGGTCATTGTGCAACCTGACGGCACCGTCACGCTGCTACTTTTGGGCCAAGTCAAGGCCACCGGTCAGACTGTGGATCAATTGCGGCAGAAGCTGGACCAACTCTACTCCAAGTATTACCGCAAGCCATCCATCACGGTCACGCCGATGCTGGTGAATAGCAAGCTGGAAGACCTGCGTGCCAGCGTCGATCGCCGCGCCGGTGAGGGTGGTCAGAGCCAGGATGTGCGTGTGACCCCAGAGGGGACCATCTCGCTACCCCTTTTGGCGACGGTCCCCGCCCAGGGACTGACCCTTCGCGAATTGGAGCTGGAATTGAACGCCCGATACCATGAACAATTGGAGGGGATGGAGGTAACGCCGGTCCTTGTGCAGCGTGCCGCGCGGTATGTTTACGTGTTGGGTGAAGTCGCTTCGCCGGGGCGATTCGAATTGACCGGGCCGACCACCGTTTTGCAAGCCATCAGCATGGCGGGAGGTTGGAACATCGGTGCCAACCTGCGGCAAATCGTCGTCTTCCGCCGCGGCGAGGATTGGCGGCTGAATGCCACCATGCTCAATCTGGAATCCACGTTGCACGGCCACAACGCCTGTCCCGCCGACGAAATCTGGCTCTCGGATTCGGACGTCGTCCTGCTGCCCAAAAACTTCTTCCAGCGGGCCGACGATGTCATCGAAATGGTATTCACCAGGGGCATCTACGGGGTATTCCCCATGCGGGCCAGCATCAACTTTGCCAAACTCAGCACGATCTGAACGCAGGATGTGATCGCACGATCGTGAGACATGATCTGAACACCCGATCTGAACGCATGATCTTAGGGTATGATCTTAGCACATGATCT
>DYLS01000044.1:35151-36867 GCA_020721965.1 Blastopirellula marina
GATCTTAGGACACGATCTAATCGCACGATTTAAGCACACGATTTGAGCCCATAATTTGAGTGCATGATCGGAGCACACGATCTGAGTACGGTCAGGCGGCATGGCCGGGCGCAGGCCGTGTCATCGGGCGGACGCGGTATCGGCGAGCGTGTGCAAACGATATCGCCGCCCGATCGCGCCAGCGGCCCCAGGGAGCGAGAAACGGAGCGTGCTCGATTCGTCTAATGGGCCGAAAATTGTAGAGAGAAGATGTCCGCCTCCCTCATGGCGAAGCGGAGGCGAACCGGCTGGTTCGCTAAAGCGCCAAGATCCGTGATGCCTCGCCAGCTCACGGTGGCACGAACAGCGTCGCCTTGCAGGCGGTCGCAATCTTCCAGACGAAAGCCGGGAACCGGGTTTCCCGCCGCATCCCGGATTTCCACGGCAATCCAGCCTTCCGGCGCGGTCCGGCAATTCATGACCAGCTTCCGCCCGGAAAAGACGACGGGTTTCGTGGTGACCTCGCCCGCTTGAGATGTAGCACGCAGCGAGACGAAGCCATCTTGGCGATAGGTGAATCGCCGCAGGCGACTGTCCGGGCCAGTGTAGTACGCTTCCGTGGCGTACATCGAGTATTCGTTGGGATGTTGGGGCAGGGAAAGCATCCCCCAAGCCATGTAGTTGCTGCGGTTTCCGTCACGGTCTTGCGGAGCATCCAAGGGAATCACCGCATCCAGCCAGCGCCGCCAGTGAACGCCGTCGCGGCTCGCCATAAAAGTCGGCTCCACCTGTTGCGTGTCCGGAAGGTACCGCGTGGGAAACCCCAAGAGGAGGTGCGGGGCGCGCTGGTAGGGCAAAATGGCGTTGGTGTATAGATGCTCGTGCGGCGCATCCCCGTAGTCGAGGTCTTGCCACGGCTCCCAATGCAGAAAGTCGCGGGACGTTGCGGTGCGGATGTCGCGAACGTCGTTTTTGAAAATCCGCCAGTACGCGCGATAGCACTTCGAGGCGGCGTCCCAAAAGGCGAGGTTCTGCGAGTCAAAGGCCCCGTCCGTGATGACCGGGGCGTCCTGCATCGGCTTCCAGTGAATCCCGTCCGCAGATTGGAAGGCCCCAAGGCCTCCATTCGCCAATCCCAGGGCCTTATATTTCGCCTCGGCAGGGCAAGCCGGATTGAGATCCTTGAAGGGTGTGAAATTGTGGCTGGCGGAGCCGATCCATACGATGTTGTTCGCGGTGGAGCCTTGGAACTCGAAGAGGTTCAATTCCGGCTTCGTCCAGTGGATTCCATCCCGGCTCTCCGCGTAGCAGGTGACTTGCGGATGCGCCTCCTGCTTGCGATTCGTGTCGTAATGGTCGCCGCGGTAGTACATGCGATAGAGATCGTCGTCCTGGAAAACGGTGAAATAACCGCAGATGTTTCCCTCCCAAGGCTGATCGGTAATCAATACCACTTCCCCAGGCTCCGGACGATGAACCTGCTGGGTGACGTCCTTGAGTCGTTCGATCAGAAGATCGTCCACGAAAAGCTCCGAGCGATCCTCCAATCGGATCGGGGGCGAAGGATCGTCGGCCCTGGACCGAGGGGCGCTCATCAGCAGGGCAGTGGCCAAAAATAGGCAAAGATGCTTCGCGCGCATGAGCGGATTCCTTCTTTGTAAACAGCGGTGAGGAAACCTTGAGCGTGACCGTTCACGGGGTCCTTACCTATTGTCGTGGCCACCGGGACCCCACAGC
>DYLS01000365.1 GCA_020721965.1 Blastopirellula marina
AATTCCGGGAATGGGTTGACCGAACGAATTGCAACAGCTCAGGAGGTCTCAAAGTATGGGCAAGGTTTCCATCGGCGTAAACATGGAGTTCGTCCGCCACGCGGACAAGTCCTTTGAATGGGGAGTGGAAAAGGCGGCGGAGCTGGGTTTCGAGTACGTCGAACCCATGGTTCACTGGGGGCGAGAGTTGCTGTCAGAAGCTGGCTATTTTCACAGCGTTTCTATGCTGGACGATCCCTATCGCATTCGCCGAGCCTGCGAGAAAGCGGGCGTCAAGCTCTCCGGCCTCTCCGCCCACTCTCCGCTGGGTAAGCCAGAGATCAGTGTGGAGTATCTCAAACAGGCGGTTCGCTTTGCCGCCGAGTGTGGGGCACCCGTGGTGAATACCGATGAAGGCCCCAAGGCTGCCTGGACCTCGGAGGATATCGACTTCGCTCTCATGCACTACACCCTTCAAGAGGTCGCTTTCGTGGCCGAACTGCGCGGGGTTCTGATTGGCCTGGAACCGCATCAGCAATACAGCAAGCACCCCGACGGCTTGGACCGAATCTGGGGCCTCGTCCAATCGCCCGTCATCGGCATCAACTTCGACACGGGAAATGCTTACCTGGCCGGGCAGGACGAGATCGCCTGGCTAGAGCTTGTGCTAGACCGGCTCGTGCACCTGCACGCCAAGGATATCTCCGCGCAACAATCCGCCCAAGAACGCGGCAAAGTGACGGGGACTGCGGTCGGATGCGCTTGCGGCGATGGGGTCGTGGACTGGGCAAAAGTGATCGGGCTTTGCCGCAAGGCCCCGCGTGACATCGTGCTCAGCGTCGAATGTGGCACGATCGATCAGGCCGAGCGGAGCATCCGCCACTTGCGATCGCTGTTGTAACTCGCCGGCAGCAGGTGCCAGGCGCGGCGTCAATAATGGACTCGCGCAAATTGGGGTCACACGCTCCCCTCTCGCCTTGCGAGATGGGACGGTGAAGGTAGTTTGCCGAGAAGAAGGCATTCCTTATTCCCCTGAATTGCCCACCGTCCCTTCTGTCGCACTCTTTCAATGGGAACGCGAGCCGTTTGCAAACGTGCAGTCAGTAGAGACAGTCAGTAG
>DYLS01000171.1 GCA_020721965.1 Blastopirellula marina
GTGGGGTCCCGGTGGCCACGACAATAGGTAAGGACCCCGTGAACGGTCACAATCTTTCAAAGCAAGAAAGCTTTGCGACAGGGGGCAAGATTTCTCCTCGCTGACGCTCGTCGAAATCACATTCGGTTGCGCACTCAAGGAACCTCGGGAACCTCTAAACAACCCTGTAGAACCTCTGAATAACCCTGTTATTTCACAAATCGTTTCCGTTATAGCTCAGCCGTGAACGGGTACAAAAGGCCAAATTTGAGGGGCTAAGCTCACGACCACAACGGTATTTAGGATGTTCATGGGAAGACCAGCCCGCAAGTAATCGGAGAAACGGTAGCTTCCCGGTCCGTACACCATCAGATTCGTCTGATAGCCCAAGGGTGTGGCGAACGATGCGGATGCGGCCATCATGACGCTGATTACGAACGGGATGGGGTTCACATGGAGAGAAGTCGCCGTAGCTAGGGCGAAGGGGAACATCAGCGCCGCCGCGGCATTGTTGGTGATCATTTCCGTCAAAACCGAGGTCATCACATGGACGAGTAGAAGGGCGAGCCAAGGACGGTGGCCTGCCAGATCGATCAAGGACCCCGCCACGAAGGAGGCGGCTCCCGACTTTTCCAGGGCTTGCCCGACTCCCAGCGCCGCACCGATCGTGACGAGGAGCTGCCAATCCACGGCGCGGCGGGCCTCGGTAAGCGTACAACAACGAGATAGGACCATCGCGGCCGCCGCCAGCATTGCCCCCTTGAGCATGGTGATACGCCCCAAAGAGGCTGTCACGGAGCCGATCTGGATCGTGATGTCGCCCAGGGATTCGCTAAGTGAGACAATCGCCACCATCAAGCCGAGGATGGTCAGTGCGGTGGCGGCCTTTTCGAACCGGGGTGGGCGAGAATCTTCCAACCGGCTCAGGAGGTAGAAATCTCGACTGTGGCGATGGGTCTCCATGAACGAGGGATGGGCTTCCAACAGTACGGTATCGCCGCGTCGCAACACGATATCCCCGATTTTTCCCGGAAGACGCTCTCCCTCACGAGCCACGGCAATCACGACGGCGTTATACACCGAGCGAAAGCGACCGTCGCGAATGGTTTTGCCTACCAGGGGACAACGCTCACTAATGACTGCTTCGATGAGGCATCGCTGGGATCGTGGGGCATCCAATTTGAAGACCTGGTTTGTTGCCGGTACCAGACCGCGAATCTTTTGCAGGTCTCGGACCGATTCCACGACTCCGACGAAAACGAGCCTATCGTTGGCGGACAGCTTTTCTCGCGGAGAAACAGCGGGAAGAATGTTGCCGTCGCGGTTGATCTCCGCCAAATACAATCCAGTGAGATGCCGCAGCCCTGCTTCCTCGATCGTTTTGCCAACGAGGGGACTGCCGGTCTCGACTTCCATTTCGGTGGTGTAGCGACGGGGATCCTCTCGCACTGGGGCTATTGCCTGGCGGATCGGTAATAACAGGCGATGCGTGCAGACGATAACGAGAATGCCGATCACGGCCAAGGGGATCCCGACCCAAGTGATGTCGAAGAGGCCCAGCCCTCGCGGCAATGACATTCCGCCCGCCGCCTCGGCCTGCTCCGCTGCTCGAATCAACAGACCGTTTACCACCAAATTGGTGCTAGTTCCAATGAGGGTACAGGTCCCCCCCAAGATAGCCGCATAGCTGAGCGGTATGAGGACCTTAGATGGCGAAATGCGGTGTCGCTGTGCCCAGTCGGTGACGGCCGGAATAAGCATGGCGACGATCGGAGTATTGTTAACGAAGGCACTCAATCCTGCCGTAGGCCACATAACCCGGGCAATGGCGCCCGCGGTGGACTTGGGTCGCCCGAATATCCTCTCGGCAATCGCAGAAATGGCCCCAGTTTCGGTCAATCCGGCACTGACCACGAACAACACCCCGATGGTGATCATTCCCTCATTGGAGAAACCAGCGAGGGCCTCGCCTGTCGTGAGGATCCCAGAGAACAGGAGGATGACCAGCGCCGCGACGAGGACTGCGTCGGGGGCGATTCTCGTCAACGCTAGGGTCAAGAACACGCCGGCCAGTACGCACAGCGCGAAAACCGCGGAAGCTGTCATCGGACAAAGTGTCCCACGTTTGGGCTAAGGTAAAGTAACCCGGCGGTACCCCATCTTGAATCCATTCCAAGCCTGTCGGCCGCCGCGTCACGGCTGGGTATGGAATGTAGTCCAGTGTATTTGGTGCGTATCCTCATCACAACGGCTCGCGACGGCTACCGCGAACCGAGAGGATAGCCTCGTGCGAAGTCATTCTGCAATACGGCTCACACTTCTCCTTTTGTGCATTTGCGGCGAAGCGTCTTCCCCTTTTGTGTGGAGTTGCCTACCCCTTTGTGTGGAGGATTTCAAGCTCGCGGTCCGGGTCAATATGACCGCGCAAGATGGTTCGCTTGACTCAAAATCTCGCAAACATGGGACGTAGCACCTCGCAAGATACGCTGGGCATAAGACGCAATCAGTGGGACTCCGCGCCGCAGGATTTATGGTAACTCACGTCGGTGCAATCTGATTCGCTACGGGGCCGATCGATTCGCGTTTAACATTAGTATGATGATAATCTTAATTATATAATAGTACCGCGCGTTTGGCAAGATGCAATCGTAGCGTAACCCAACGCTGACAAGGATTTTGCCGGAAGGCCGATATTGCTTTATGCTTTCCTCGCGTCGCCCGGTTTCAGGGGGTGTCCCGGGAGTAAAATGAAACCTGTGGCACCCGGTCCTTCGCCCCTCCTTGAAAGAGCCATTTCCTCAGGGACGGCAAAGCAACCTCTGTTTTGGTGGCATGAACTGGAATCGCCTCACCAATCCTCGTGAATCAGTCGCACGGGGAAAGAGTTTCAGAAATTTTCCTTGTTGAGAAGAGAATTTTGGAGATGAGCAAAAACACGAAATCGGTCCGGTCCGCGTCCGCGGGGGGCGAGCGGCAAGAATCGTTATCTCATTCTCAGGGCGAAAATAACGATACCGCTAATCGTGATGGTCCATCAGGAGTATCCAGTGAGGAGGGCGCTACCATGTCTTCGCAGCCGGTGGATTTGGCGACGATTGAAGAGGCGGTCCGGACGATTCTTCGTGCCGTCGGTGAAGACCCAGACCGCGAAGGCCTGCGTGAGACGCCCGCCCGGGTAGCGCGGATGTACGCCGAACTCTTCAAGGGCCTGCGAGCGGATCCGCGGCGGCATCTAAAAAAAGTCTTCACGGAACGCTACGATGAGGTCGTTCTGGTCAAGGATATTAGCTTCGAGAGCACCTGCGAGCACCACCTCATGCCATTCATGGGAAAGGCTCATATCGCCTACCTCCCCGGCGGAAAGGTCGTCGGATTGAGTAAACTCGCTCGCGTTGTGGAGGATATCGCGCGGCGTCCCCAGGTTCAGGAAAGAATGACCGAAACCATTGCCGACCTTTTGGTAGAAGAGCTTCAGGTGCGGGGGGTAGCCGTCGTGGTCGAGGCCATTCACACGTGCATGACCGTGCGGGGCGTGCGGAAGCCGGGCAGCGTTTGCGTCACCTCCGCGATGCGGGGGGCTTTTCGCAACAATCCGTCGACCCGGGCCGAGGTCATGACCCTGATCTTCGGCAACCACAAGTAGGACCGATCGGGATTGGCACCGACGGCAGCCGGAATGAGCATCGGTTATTCGGATCAGCAAAGGGCGCACGTCTACGAAGACCTGTCCGGTCTCGTGCGGGGCGAGGTCTTGTCCGACCCGGTGCATCTGCAACTCTATGGCGGCGACGGGAGTGTCTTCGAGATCAGGCCGCTCTGCGTCGTGCGCCCACGGTCTGCTGCCGACGTGACGGCCTGTGTTCGCTACTGCCGGGAGCATCACCTCCCCATTCATCCGCGAGGGGCAGGCACGGGAACGGCGGGCGGATCGCTTGGGCCCGGCATCGTCCTCGATTTTTCCGCCCACATGCGGCGCGTCCTCGGTGTCGAACAAGCCGGCGAGTGCGTTCGCGTGCAGCCGGGCGTCGTTCTGGAGCGACTGAACCTCCTTTTGGCCCGGCATGGACGTTTTGTAGATTCGTGTTCTACCCTGGAATCGGTCGCGACGATCGGCGGAATCATTGGTCGGGGAGATTGGGAGACTTGGGCTGGCAATCCCGCATCAGCAGGGCGGCGCGTCCGTGAGGTTACCCTAGTATTAGATGACGGGACTCGTGCGCGCCTGGGTTTGGAAGAAATCGCCAGATACCAGAGTGGCGAGGAATCTCGAAAGAGCCGTTTGGTAAGAGACATCGCGGCCGCATTCCATCGGCATCAAAGCCTGCTGAGCGGCGAGCGGTCCCGCGCTCCGTTTGTGGGTGGATATCGCGTCTGGAACATCCTGCAAGACGGTCGTCTGGATCTATCGCAGCTCGTTACCGGGGCCGAAGGCACCTTGGGCGTGATCGTCGAAGCGGTTCTCGATACCCATCCCATCGCGCCCCATGCCGGCGGAGCGATTTTGCTGTTCGATTCGCTGGATCGGGCGGCCGGGGCCACCAGGCAGGTCCTTTGCTACCGCCCGTGGGTTTGCGAGCTTTTGGACCGACGCCACCTCAGCCTAACACGCCAATCCGATCCCCGGGTGGAGCGATTGATTCCGGATCAGGCCGAAGCCGCCATTGTCCTCGAAATGCACGGTGAATCGGATCGCGTCGTGCGTTCCGATTTGCAGGAGCTAGTGGCAGAAGTTGTGGAGCGGAAGAAGCTTGCGAACGGCTCTCGGCTGGTCTTCGACCAGGCGGAACTCGCTGACCTGCGAAGGCTATGTGATTCGCATCCACCGGCCTTGCTTCGCGGGGGAGCGACACGGCCCATTCCGCTGCTAGACGATTATGCGGTTCCAGCGGAGCATCTCCAGGTATTCTTGGGGATAGCCCAAAGCGAGTTGCGACGCTACGGCGTCACGGCCGCGCTGCGTTGCCGATTGGCCGCGGGCAGGGTGCAATTACTTCCCTTCGTGGATGTTTCGGATCGCCGCGTCGTCGGGTTGATGCGCGATCTGGCCGCATCGTTGGCTCAGGGGGCGATTGAGTTGGGCGGTGGATTCGGCCGGTCCCAAGGACTGGGGATCGCCTACCCCGCCACCTTCCGCAGGCTATTTCCCCAGGCGTATCGCCTCTTCGCGGAAATCAAACAGGCATTCGATCCGGAATCGCTGTTCAATCCCGGTAAGGTGGTACAATCGGACCCCGACTATGATTGGACACGCCACGTTCGTCCGCCCATTGCGGTCTCGGGCAACGGGGAGGCGCAAGGGAAATCGGCACAGATCTGCTCGGCTCGGATGGATCAGGATTGGCGGTCCGCGGGACGCTCGGCGATGGCGGCTGTCGGCGACGGTGGCAAGGGCGGCGCAGACAACGTTGGTACGCCGAACGGAAAGCTTACCGAAACCGCCAAACTCTTGCAGCCGGGGAACAATGCGGAGGGCCAGCCTCTCCAGGAGGAGCTGCCTTCGCTCTTGGTTACGCAATTGGACTGGGAGCCGGGCCGCCTGATTGCGGATGTACAACAGTGCAACTATTGCGGTCTGTGTCGCACGCAGTCATCCTCGGAGCGGATGTGTCCGATCTTTCGGATTTCACCCAGCGAGGAGGCCTCGCCTCGCGCCAAGGCACGGATGCTCCACGGGGTCTTATCGCAGGTCTTGCCCTTGGAGACATTGACGGGTCAGGCAGCCAAGACGATTGCCGATCTGTGCGTTCACTGCCATATGTGCCGGTTGGAATGTCCGGCGGAAGTCGATATCCCTCGGTTGATGTCGGAAGCCAAGGCCGCCTACGTTGCCGGGCACGGCGTCTCGACTGCTACTTGGGTCATGAATCGAATTGATCGATGGGCAGCCTGGGCGTCAGCCATCCATCCCTTGGCGAATTGGGCCTTGGGAAATCGCCCGGCACGATGGCTGCTGGAGAGGATTTGCGGTGTGGCTCACGGGCGAAAGCTGCCCCGCATTTACTCACCGAGCTTTCTTCGCCGCGCAGCACGCCGACGACTCCATCAAGCGACCCGTCGCGAAGGTCCTAAAGTCGTTTATTTCGTCGATACCTTCGCGGACTGGTTCGACCCAGAATTGGCGGAGATGGCGGTGGCCGTTTTAGAGCACAACGGCGTATCGGTGTACGTGCCGTCCGACCAAAGTCCGGCCGGGACCTCTGCCGTGGCATCGGGAGAACTGGATTTGGCCCGACGCTTTGCTCGAAACAATGCGATGATCCTCGCGGAGGCCGTTCGACAGGGCTATCACGTGGTGACCACGGAGCCTGCCGCGGCCGTCACTTTGACACGCGAATACCCCCAGCTTCTGGGAGACGACGACAGCCGTTTGGTCGCCCAAAATACCAGCGATTTGGGCGACTATTTGTGGAAGCTGCACCTATCGGGACGGATGCAGCTCGATTTCCGGCCGATCACATATGCCCTGGCCTACCATCTGCCGTGCCGCCTTCGGGCTTTGGGGAGGGGGGCACCCGGCCTGAAACTGATTCAGTTGGTCCCCGGCTTGACGATCGTCCGCCAGCACGATGCCTGCTCCGGAATGGCGGGAACGTACGGGCTGATGCGGGAGAACTTCCGGACCAGCCTTCGGGCAGGTTGGGGGCTTGTGAACCTGATCCGGGACGCATCCGTGGATGGCGGCGTAACCGAGTGCAGCACATGCAAAATCCAGATGGAGCAGGGTACGACCAAACCGACGCTGCATCCCATCAAACTGCTAGCTGCCGCTTACGGTCTGTTTCCCGGCGGGACGTCGCGTCTCTTCCGCCCCAGCCGCGAGTTGACGCTTACTTAAACCACCCCCCCGCGAACTAGGGGGATACGAATTGTAAGTGATTTCAGGACAATGATTT
>DYLS01000172.1 GCA_020721965.1 Blastopirellula marina
GAAATCGGGAATGCCACACGTTGACGGTGGCTTGGACAAGCAGGCCATCACGCCCTCCGATCGTCGGCGGGGTTGATTACGAATCGGCTTGAGCCAAGGGTGGCCGAGGGGCACGACGCCGTGCGTTTCCCAAATCTCGCGTTCGAACCAGTGTGCCTGGGGACAGGCAACGGTCAGGGAAGGATACTCCGGCTGCGTGGATGCCACAAACGCGCGCAACGTTGCATCGGCATCGAAGGCGATGACCGCCGTGATGCGGAACTTCGATTCGCCGTCGGAGCCAGCAAAGAGAGCGGCGATTCTGCCGCCATTGGCGAGTGACTCGATCACCTTGTCCCGAAACACATCAATGGCCAAAGGTTCGGGAAACTCGAACACCTCGCCGTTGCGAACAGTCACACTGCTGTCGTGCAGCATCATTCGGCTCCTGTTGCGATGGCCGCTCGGTGCAGAAAATCGCTTAGTTCCTGCGGCACGTACAAGCCGTGGATGAGTGTGATGATCCCGAGAAGCATCGGTGGGACGATTGACCAGAGAGGTTCGGCGGGCGGGTACAGCAGGTGGATCGGCGCGAATGGTTGCGAATTGCCGTCCGCAGTTACATGGTCTGAGTCCTTCACCGCATTTCCGAACACAATAGGGAGAACCGTGGCCGAAATGGCAACAAAAGCAGTCGCCAATGCGATGAGGTAGAACACGGCCACGAGCATGCGGTTGTTGTCGACCATTCCCTTGAGCACCGCGAACTCGCTTAAGAACGTCCCGAACGGTGGGGAGCCGGTGATGGCCAATAAGCCAACAATCCAGAGGATTCCGGTAACCGGCAGTACCCGAAAGACTCCTCGCACGTCATTTGCCGATTTCGTGTGAAAGTACGCTAGTGTGTTGCCAGCAGCCAAGAACAGCATGGCTTTCGCGGCCGAATGGTTCACGGCGTGAAGCATGCTTCCATAACCGGCGACGCCGCCGATGCCAACTCCCAAGGCCAAAACTCCCATGTGCTCAACACTGGAGTACGCCAACAGCCGCTTATAATCCATTTGACGGATGATGAACACCGCGGCGACCGTCATAGATGCCAATCCAAAGAGAACGAGCAACTCCCGGCTGAAGTCACCGAGGCCGGCCTTTACCAGCAGGGCGTGCCCTCGGAGGATCGCAAGAAAGGCGCAATTCAGCAAGACGCCCGATAGGAGCGCGGAGACCATCGTGGGGGCCTCGCTATGGGCGTCGGGAAGCCACGTGTGCATGGGAGCCAAGCCCATCTTCGTTCCGTAGCCGACCAGCAGGAGGAGAAAGGCAGCCTTCAACCAAAGCGGGTCCAATTGCCGGGCATGATGCTCCAGATCGGCTACCGCAAGATGAAACGACGTCTCATACGTCCTCGCGGCCACGGCCAAGAAGAAGTTGCCAAGCAGAGCCAAGGCGATTCCCACGGAGCAAATCACCAAGTATTTCCATGTCGCTTCCAGCGATCGCGGATAACGATGAAAATAGATCAGCGGCGCGCTGACCAAGGTGGTGGCCTCAACCGCGACCCACATCAGGCCCCAATGATGGCTGACGACCACCAGGGTCATGGCCGCCAGAAACAGCAGAAGGCAGCCCGTGAAAACGGCTTCCGGAAAGTTGACAAAGGGGGCATCTTCGCCGGGTTTCGTAGGCATACGGTGCCCTTCACGTGCTAGATAGCCGACGGTGTAAAAGGAGGCAATCAAAAACACGATACTGGTAATGATCAAGAACAGTAGGGACGCGTCATCGAGGTCTATCCATCCATTCAGAACAGGCTCCGGCCTTTGTATCACGGCAGCCGCCGTGAGTCCGACGTGGCAAGCTGCGCACGCGACAAGCAGCAGCCGTCGGCCCCAGTTCCACGGCAACGCAAAAGCGAGCAACGCAGCAGTCGCCGGCACGGCGACCAAGAACCACAGCATCGGACTAGTCCTTTAAGGATGACAGTTCGTCGGTTTCGATGGTGTCAAACTCGCGGCTGAGATGGTGCATGGTAATACCCATCACAAACACGGCAACAAAAACGTCGAGAAGAACGCCCATTTCCACGAGGAGCGGCTCCTCTATTGCGAAAGCCCAGCCAAAGACGTAGATGCCGTTCTCCAAGCCCAGGTAGCCAATAACTTGCATCACCGCCGTGTTTCGACTGACGATGAGCAGCAGACCACACAGCACGGTGAAAATCGCCACGGGAACCAAGATGGCTGAAACGTTCAACGTCTGCACCGGCAGCCGCCCGGCGATGTGCATGGCAAGACCCCACAATGCGATGCCGAGAAGGAGCGACGTTGTGAACCCGATCAGCGGTTGCACCTCGTTCAGCACGTTCGCCTCGCGAACCGCCCGGCGAAGCATGGCGGGCAACACGATGGCTTTGATGGCCATGCTCAGAACAGCAACGCCGCCCAGCCGGAGGCTGATTTCCGGCCACTTCGAGAGCAGCGGTATCAGCCCCACCAGGAGTCCCTGGAACGCCACTGCTCGAATACACGCCTGCAGTCGGCTTGAACCGAGTAACCAGAGGCTAGTCAGTATCAAAAGAACTAGGGTAGCATCAAGCCAGGAGGTCACGTTTTCACCTAACAACAAGAACGAGGGCGAGAATCGAGAGGATGGTAGCGAAGATGAGAAACTGTGGGACACGGAGAAGCCGTAGGCGGGCCATTGTCGACTCGACGACTCCGATGCACACCGCGAGCATTCCTACTCCGAGGATGCCTGCCATCAAGTCCAGCAGGACCGAACCAGTACGAAACGGCACCGACACGCCCACCAAAAGGCACCCCAAGACCCACATCTTGAGGGAGGCAGCATATTGGATCAGGGCAAAATCGGGGCCGCTGTGATCGAGGACCATGACTTCGTGAATCATGGTAAGCTCGAGATGGGTATTCGGATCATCCACTGGAATGCGAGCATTTTCCGCCAGAAATACGACGAACATCGCGGCGGCAACCAGAAAGATCGCCGGGCCTGCGGCGGAGGCCAGCACGCTGCTGTCAATCTTGGCGTAGATAGAGGTTAACGCCGGGCTGTGGCAGGCGGCCGCCAAAGTAACTAGCGCGAGCAAGAGGGCGGGCTCGGCAATCGCGGAGAAGAAAGCCTCTCGGCTCGCACCCATCCCCTCGAAACTGGAACCGGTATCCAACGCGGCCGACACGGTGAAGAACCTAGCAATGCCCAGAAGATAGGCGACAAGCAGAAAATCCCCAGGGAACGAAATCAGAGAAGGCGAGCTTCCCAAGGGAACAAACATAAGCGGTAACCGTTCACAGAAGATTCGCGGTACCAAGCCGTATCGACCACAACATGTCGTAGTTCCCTGGAGCAACTGGCGCCCACGAGCAGAGCGTCTTCCCCATATGGCTTGCGAGAACACCGCGTTTTCTGCATTGTTCTACGCGTGAACGGTTACCATAAGCGCCAACCAAGTGGCGGCGCATCCGACAATCGGCCCTGACACGAACACTGCCGTCGTCGTTTGACTATAGACGGGAGTCTTGTGAAAGAGCTTCCAAAGATCCCAGTAAGGTTGCAGCAGGGGCTGGCCGCGGCGACCGGCGAAAGCCGCTTTGGTGCGGTTGATTATGGTGAGCATCATCGGAGCCAGCACGAGCGCCAGCGCGATCTGAATCAATCCCGACGTCGTGACCATAGACTTAGCCCAGCTTCCAGATGAAGAGGACGAGGATCGTCAGGGCGATGTAGAGAACGTAAAGTTGGAGCCGCCCGTGCTGGAGCCATCGTAGCCTCAATGCGGTCCATGCGACAGCTGAGAAAACGGGCTCGAATAGGTACTCACGAAACACGTCCGGTGTTTCGGATTCAAAGCTTGCCTGTTTGGGGAAAAGACCTGTCGGCAGGTGTTGGCCGATGCGTGGTCTGAAGAACATGCGAAACAGGAGCAGTATTGGACTTGCGAACGAGGAAGCCGTGTACTGCATTCTGGGCGTGGGAGCGGCGTAGCCGCAGTCCCAGGTCGGGACGCGATCTACCTGCCGACCGGAGAGCAACGCTCGCCGAACCATCGCCAGAAGACCAACCATCGCGAGAAAGGCCCAGGATGATACGCAGACAACCATGAGAGGAAACCGCGATTGTTCGATAGCCGCCTGCACCTCGCCATGGAAACTGGCGGGGGCGACCGCGACCACCGCGGACCCGTAGACGTAGGGCCAAATGGGGCCCGTCAATGCCACAAGGAAACACGCTCCGGCCAAGACGACCATGGACGCCCGCATCGCAGCGCCAACCTCGTGGCCGCGCTCCGCGTCCTCGCTTCGCGGCTCGCCGAGAAACGCGCATCCGAATGCCTTGGTGAAACATGCCGCCGCAAGGCCGCCGATGAGCGCGAGGCCGCCAACGACGAGCACGCAAAGCAGCGCCCACCCGACTTCTGCAACACGGCTACTATCGGCAACCCCCGTGAGAACGCCGAGGTAAATCAGTAACTCACTGACGAACCCGTTTAATGGGGGTAGCCCGGAAATGGCACACGCCCCCACGAGAAACGTTGTGCCGGTGACAGGCATCTTCTTGAGTAAACCGCCAAGCCGGTCGATATCCCGCGTGCCCGTACCGTGCTGAACCGCCCCCGCCCCCAAGAAGAGAAGGCTTTTGAACAAGGCGTGATTCAGAACGTGAAGCATAGCACCGGCAAATCCCAAGACTGCCATGGGCGGAATGCGATGCGCCAATCCCAGAAGTCCAACGCCCAGTCCAATCACAATGATCCCGATATTCTCGACGCTATGGTAGGCAAGCAATTTTTTGAGATCGTGCTGAGCCAAAGCGAATAGCACGCCCAGAATGCCTGAAAGAACGCCGACTACTACCAGCGTCCAACCCGACCATGAGGGCACGTCTCCGAGAAACGTGAGTATGCGGAGAAGGCCGTAAATGCCGGTCTTGATCATCACGCCGCTCATGACCGCGGACACGTGCGAAGGGGCGGCAGGATGGGCCTCCGGCAGCCAAACGTGGACGGGAATGAAGCCAGCTTTCGTTCCAAATCCAACAACTGCCAGTAGGAAAAGAATGCCTGCCGAACCGGGTTCGCATGTGAACCGTTCAAAGTCCAAATCCCCTGACGAACGCCCGAGGAGAAGAAAGAGCACCAAGAGGCAAGCGGTCCCCAGGTGCATGGCTGCCAAATAAATCCAAGCGGCGCGTTGCGTACGCTCTCGCTCGTGGTCGGTCAACACGAGAAAGAACGAAGCCAACGACATGCCTTCCCAGCATAACAGGAAAAGCAAGCCGTTTCTGGCCACAACGACGAGGAGCATTGTTGCCGCAAGCAGGTTAAAGAAAAACCACGAAGGGCCGATGACAGAAGAACGGTAAGAACTGGGGAGGTACTGACCGCCGTAGATCGCCGCGACAGCGACGATCACAGCAATCGGAACGACGAAGATCGCCGAAAGCGAGTCGATTCCGAGGGCAAGACTGCCAAAAGGAATCTGCCACGCCATGGTCACGTGGGCGGCCTGCCCGGTGAACAAGACGTGTGCAGCACTCCCGAGAGCCAAAAGACTTCCCGTAACGGCTGCGACGCAACCAACCATCGAGGCCAGGCGGGGGGACATACGCATGAGTAGCGATACGACCCCGCCCCCAAAGAACACTATCAGACCAGCAACGAACAACCACATGATCACAACTTCCTAAGTGGCGGAGGAATTCGCAGAAATGCTGGCGTCCACAGCCTCGCACGCCCTTAAGATTTCGTCCCGCGAGCCACGGCGAGAGATTACCTGCGAAAACTCCGGCTGACGGAGCGCAAACGAAAGACCCGCAAGCGTTTGCAGGTGGGCACGAACCGTCGGGCTAAGCATGGTGAAAAGGGTGTGAACTGGCTGTCCGTCAAGGGCGCCGAACTCAATAGCATGTTCCAGAAAGCACACTGTCACCATGGGGCGTGGCACCTGCATCACGACCGGATTGCGGACATGGGGCAATGCGATCCCGTTGCCGATGGCAGTAGATCCCAGGGATTCTCAGGCGAGAAACACCTGGAGCACGAAGTCGCGGTCGACTTCCTGCGGGAGGGGCATCAGCTCGACCGCCGAGTATAGCGCCGCAGTTTTATTTTCTCCTGCCACCCCGTAATGGATACCGCCCGCACGGATTGCTTCTGCAAGCCCCACCGGGCCGTGGGCGCTCTGGGGCTCGGCGAAAATCTCGGCGGAAACGCTGATGCGTCGGGAGGTGGCCCACTCCAAGAGCTCGGTGCGATTAAAACGGTACTAGTCGTTGATGCGATAGGCCGGCAGCGTGCCTTGCTTAATCCACCGGTAAATGGTCTTTTCGGAAACGTTTAGGATTCTCGCGGAGTCCCGCACACTCAATTCCATTGCTGATCCACGTTGGGAAATCGAACCACGGGCATTGAAAGGCGAAAACTTCAATGTAGCCGCTCGTGTTCCGGCAGTCAATCGCACATCCCTGTTGATGTGCAACGGGGGTGTATATCAGCTTTTTTGCGGAGTGGCGGAGGGGAAAAAAGATCAATCGAAGAATCTCGAACTTACGTGGTAAACGGATCACCCCGGGGCGGTGGGTAAAGACAGAACTCCTTACAAGGGAGGACGACCACGGAAGGTCGTGTCGCGCGGTTGCAGGAAAAGTTGGGAGATTTGCTCAAGGAGACGGCCGAACTCGCCGCGGTCTTGCACCAGGCCGATGGCACCATGATTAATCCGAACTTCTTTTTCAGAATCGCATGGAATCGGTTGCGGCGTCGGGATTTA
>DYLS01000366.1 GCA_020721965.1 Blastopirellula marina
CTCTATACGAGGGCGCAGAGTGAAACGTTACGAGAGGAACCTCTGCGCAATGCGCTCCAGCTTCAGTATACTGGAAGGGGTTTCCGGCAATGGCGCTCAAGCCTGCGAGGAAGACGTAGAAGAGAGAGTCAGCTAAGCAGGGAATCAGACAATAGCAAGAAATCAGGCAATAGCAGGGAGTCCTGCAATAGTAGGGAGTCAGGTAATAACAGGGAACCGGGTAATGGTCATGGCAGGGAAGAATGGTGGCACGCAGCGGACGTGTGCGAGTTCCGCTTTCGACGCGAAGTGCAGGCCTGTGCGGGGGCACGATTTTTGTGTGGACGATGAATCGCGCCATGCTTGGGAGGTCGCGCGACGGTCTCTTGCCGACTGGCAGATCCGGATTGTTGCGCGTGATGAATCGCGTCGTGCCCTGGGAGGCCCCGTCGTACCCTGGGGGCGTTGGTCAAGCTGATCGAGCCGTTCTATCCCAAGAGCGAAGGTCCCCGCCGACCGGCGAAGCTGCTCTTCTGCCCATCGAGCCGTTTCGTCGCAAGCGAATATGGAGTGATGTAAAGGGACCGCACGCCTATAGTGCGATGGGTGTAGAAAACGCATAAAATAGCGAAGAGAGAGGCGAGTACAATCGGCATATAGGCGAATAACCGTGTCGATAGACACACAAGACCCAAGAGTTCTCGAAAGACCAGGGTTGCGCACAGGTGCACATAGAGAATAGAGAAGTGAGTACAGTCGCCGCATAGTCGACTACTCTACTCGATAACCCCTCGGCGGACGCGGAGCACCCACGACTGTTTCGCAAAAACGGGAGGTGTACGGAGGGTCCCAAGGATGGTTGAGAGGTTCGCTTGTGCAGTAATGGTAGGTGGCGAGAAAGGGTATTAGAATTGGGAGTCATCATCACTTCCAAGGTGTTATGGTGAATGATGTTGTGTTTGCAGGGAATCGTTGCTTTACCGCTTGGTTGTTACTCTTTCGTCTTGGTGGAGGCGTCCCATGGTGATCCGATGTTGTGCTCGGCGGAAAGTGCTACTCCCGGGATGGCGGTGGCCGATGCTGGCTGTGTTGGCTTTGCT
>DYLS01000173.1 GCA_020721965.1 Blastopirellula marina
GGAAAGCCTCGGCAAGATAGGGACGAAAAAAGCCCGGGCGGCGCTGAAAACGCTGGCCGCGGGCGCGGATAAAAAACTTTCCTTATGGGCAGGCAACGTTATAAAGGCGTACGGCGGGAAATAGGCAACCTGCCTGCCCGACGCAGGCGGGGTTGCCAAATGGGGAATGGGGGATAGGGAACAGAGAGAATCAAAATGATAGAAGGCTGGTGGAAAAACAAAATTTTGGCAAAAAATAGACTTGACACCATTTTTGGAAAATGGTGGCTGACTCTATTTTTCCCGGGGTATTAACCCAGTGCCGGGTTAAGGCGAAGAAAGCGGGGACGGTAATTTTTTTGGCCGTCTGAAGAGCATAGCTCCGGGCCGCTTGATGAGCATAGCTCTTGAAGCGGCATGACGCATGTCTGAAACGGCACGTAGGGGGAACCGCGGTGCGGTTCCCACCTGTGGGCAGATCCCCTGGAGGGGGTCCCGCCATAGGCTAGGGAGGAAAGATGTTTCGCGCTGAAAAAGAGCGATGCTTTAAGTGTATTCTGGAACGCTGTGAATTATTTAATGTTCCCGAAACAATTGTTTTATGTTATAATGGTTTAATACCGGAGCTTTGCCGCTCGCAAAAACCGGGGCGGCAAGGCGCGTATGCTTTTATCCCGACTATGGCTAAACTTTTATTGTCAATCACGCTGCTCTCCTGCGCGCCCCTTTGCGTGGCCGAAACAAGACAACAGGGGAAACCCGAAGTTAAAGCCGCCGCAAAGCAGGACGAGGCATTAGTGCGCGCGCACAAATCCCGTATGTCGGAAATCGCCGCCAGCGAACGAGCCGGAGGCGACGCCGCGGTGGCTTTCCTGAAAAAACTGCAGGCCGACGCCGACCCGCTGGTGAGGGGGGAGGCCACGGCCGCCCTCGGCAGGACAAAGGCCCCGTCGGCTTTCGCCGCGCTTTCCGAAGCCGTCAGGAGCACCGATACCCATATCCGCCGGGGCGCCATACAGGGCCTGGCGGAGTTGAAGGATAAAAGAGCCGTGCCGGCGCTGATAACGGCGCTGGGTCACGCCGATAGGGACACACGCTGGAAGGCCGCGGAGGCTTTGGGCGTGCTGAAGGACGCGCGCGCGGCGGACGCGCTGATAAAAGCCGCGAGGATGGACAAGGACAGGAACGTGCGCCTAGCCGCCATAGCGGCGCTGGTGGATATAGGCGGCGCCAAAGCCGCGGCGGCCATGGCCGGGCTCAAGAACGACGCGGACCCCGAGGTAAAGGCCTGGGCCGCGGCGGCGGAAGGCAGGCTTAAGAAAAAATAGGGCATATGAAAGCTGAGAACAGCCGGATAAAGATCGAGCGGGGCGGATTTAAGTCCGTCCGGGCCGGCTTTTGGCCGGCATTTAAGCGTTTAAGCGGCGTCCTCCATCTCCTTGCGCTGGCCGGGCTGACGGGCGTCTTTCTGCCGCCGGCAGCTGACGCCGCGGTGCTGGTGGGCACGGGCAATACCAGCCTGTCCACCCAGCGCAAGGTGGTGCAGAACGGCTACGGGAACTGGGCGTTCTTCAACTCCGGGGGCGATTTTTCGGTGGCCTTCAGCAAGGACGGGATCACCTGGGGCCCGCCCACCCCCATATTCACCGTCACCACCGGCCTTTCCGGCAACGGGTCGGTGTTTTATGATTCGGTGTCCAGCACAGTTTACGTGGCGGCTCCGCCGATAGTCACCGGCGACTCGGTAGGTATGCGGAAAGGCGCCCTGACCTCCAGCGCCCTGCCCGCCTGGTCTTCGGAGAAGACGACCAGATTAAGCCTGGCGTGCAGGTATACCAGCCAGAACGACTGCGATACTCCGTTTACCCTTGATCTTCTGGGCGGGGCCCCGATAAGCCTGACCGTGGCCTCGGACGGCAATGTCTGGCTGGCCGGCACCGGCGCCTATTCGGACCCCACCATGGGCTACCAGGTGATCTATAAACGCGGCAACAGCGACATGATTTTTACCGACCCTACCCAGACCAATCCCAACTTCCCGTCCCAATGCACTTCCGCCTGTCCGGCCGTAACCGGATTTACAGGGTACGCTTATTCCGACCTGTATCCCACCCTGGTGCCTTTCGACGCAACGGGGTCGGTATACATGGTGCGCAAGTACACCACCAATACGCTCCAAGGCCAGACCCTTACCTGGGGCTCCCCCACTTACACCTTCGGGCCTTACGAGGCCATCAACACCCTGCCCACCAACTCGCCCAACGACACCTTCGCCGTGACCTATGATCCAAGCTACGCCAATCTGCATTTGGTGGCCGCGCCGTCCGCCGGCGGGATAATAAACTATTATGAGCGCCCCGCCGCCGGGCCCTGGAGCGCGGGCGCGGCCATAGGCGTCGTGTCCGGGAACTATAAGCCCTCCATAGGCCTGGATACCGCCACGAACAAGCTCTACGCAGTGTGGGCGCGCGGCACCAGTCTGTATTACAGCGTGGGAACCAGCCCTTATGACCTCGCTAACTGGACGGCGCCGGCGGTACTGGGGACCATAGCTTCAGATACCGGCTCCGACCCCGGCCTGACCAATTTTTCCGCCGCGCCTTTCCCGCCGCGCGTAGTCTGGACCAGCGGGGGCTCGGTTTATTTCCAGTCCATCTATCTTGTGCCCGCGCCCCAGATACTGACCATGTCCCCGCTTTCGGCCGGCTCTTCAGCCCATATGACCGTAAATCTGACCGGTACGGGCTTTGAAAACTGGGGGCCGGTGGGGATTACGCCCGTTTTCGGCTCCGATGTGTTTATCGCCAGTGTGACTTTCATAAACTCCACCAACATACAGGTCAATATAGACATAGCCAGCGCGCCGGCCGGCGGCGTGCGCGATGTGTCATTATACAACCCGGACGGCAACCAGTCCAATATCATGGCCAGCAGTTTTACCGTAACCGCGCCGTGGGTGGAGCTACTTTCCCCGTCGCCCGCCATTGTTTTTTCAACCGGCCTAGCCGCGATAAGCGGCACCGCCAGCATCATCCCCCCCGAGGGCACGGGAACGGGAAATCCGCCCGCAGCGCCTTATATCCACCTGTCCACCAGCCAGGTGAGGATTACGATAGTAAACGATCCGATATTCCCCACCAACAACGGCTTTTTATGGAACGGCTCCCAGTTCCAGAACCCGGCATTTTTCGCGAACGAGGACGCCAAATGGCAGAACGCCAGCACCTCCACGCCATGGATCTACGCCGACTGGGCCGGACTATACCAGATAGACGGCGTGAAATATAAAATAGAATCGCGGGCACGCTCAAACGATTTCGGCGTGAGCATGGGCACTTATCCGGCCGGCTCGGCCGCGACTTTCATAATGGACAAGGCTTTCCCCGCCGCCGTCATAGCCGATCCCGGGCCGAACTCGGCCTCCAGGTCCCTGCCGGCCATAATCGGCTCCGTCTCCGATTCCGCCTCGGGGGTGAACAAGGCCGAGATCATGGTGGCTTATATGGGCGCGGCCCCGCTGAACCCGAACGACCTGACGACCCCGACTTCTTTTTATACCGGCGCCGGCTGGACAAACAACACCACGGGCTATTACTGGCTGACGGTCCCGAATCTTATCCTGCCCACGGCCCAGAATTATAACGCGCCCTGGACCCTGACGGCGCCCGCCTGGACCGATAAACAGCAGTACCGTATCACCTTAAGGGTCCAGGACCAGGTGGGCAACGTCACTTGGTCCACCAATACCTTCGTCTACGACGTGGGCGTGCCGACCATGACCGCATTTTCCGGCGTCACGGGGCTTTCCACCACCACCGCAAATTACACCTGGATTACGGTGCTGACGGCCAGCGGCACCATACTGGACAATGTCCGGAGCAATATAGACCCGCGGGTGGTGTTTCTACGGCTTTACGACGAGACCTCCATGAGGTATCTCAACCCGAACACGCTTATCAAATTCGACGTGGTCAACGCGAACGACGCCTGGTCTTTTATAGAACAGACCACGGACAACTGGGAATTCGGCTTTACGTATACGCAGTTCGTGACCGGCCATTCGTACAGGCTTGAGCTTTACGGGGCCGACGGCGCCGGGAACAGCCAGGCGGCCGTCTGCCCTGACACCACCACCATAGCTTCTCCCGGGGCGCCCGGCTGCGGAACAGGCAGCGCCGCAAGCCCCAAATATGTCAGGTATTTCGCCTTTGATAAAGCGCCACCCAGCGTGGGGATAACCACGCCCACGGTGACCAATCCCAATTATATAGGCGGAACCGGCAGCCTCGGCACAATAGGGGGGACCGCTTCGGATAACTCGGTCAGCCCCAACGAATCCGGAGTAAGCCGGGTGGAATTCGCCCTGCAGTACAACGCCGCCGACCCCACCTGGCACTGGCAGCATTACGTAAGTTCCGGGGAATGGAAGACGCTGGTCGGGGACGTGTGGAACACGGCCTATAACCCCAACGGCGACTGGTCCGTGTGGACCTCGTCCAACATCGCCTGGGTTGAAAGCCAGAGCTACATACTGAAGGTCAGGGCCATAGACAAAGCCGGCAACATCTCCAACGAACAGCAGATAACTTTCACCTATGACCTTACCGCGCCGCAGTCCGTCGTAACGTATCCCGCGGATTTGGCCGAATATACGGTGCATGTGCTCAATATTTCGGGGACAAGCCAGGACTGCACATCCACCGGGACCCCGGCCGGCCTGAGCAGCAATTTTTATGTGGGCGTCAAGAGGCAGTCGGACAACTACTGGTGGAACGGCAGCACCTGGAGCGCCGTCAGGCAGGATGTGAACGCCGGCATCGGCGTCGGGGTGGGCGTTAAACCCTGGAGTTTAAGCGTTCCGGCGACATTTTATGATCTGCTGACCGTCACTTACGACACCTTTTCGGTCTACGCCTACGGCACGGACTTGGTAAATAACCCCGATGTTTCATACGCCAACAGGGAGTCCTCCAATACCGCGAAAATCACCTATTATTTCAGGTCGGGGCCGCCGGTGCTGGATGTGACCTGGCCCGGCGCGGCCACCATACAGAACAGCGTCTCGTCGGTCACGCTGGATGTGAGCGCCATAGGCGCGGGCATAACGCAGAGCTGGGTCGTGTTCCTGGACACCGACAATTATTACTGGACGGGCTCCTCCTGGAGCGCGGCCGGCGGCTACAACCCGGCCGTGGATAATTCGATCTGGCTTTCCACGGATTCCCTCACGGGCGGCAGTCCGGATATGATATTCGCGCCGCCGCGGTCGGAATCCAACATACAGATAAATTTCAACGCCGCTACAAGCCTGAAAGCCCCGCAATTCGCGGACGGAAGGGAATATAAGATATTCGTCAGAGCCCGCAATTCCGTGGGCCAGCTTACCGATTCGTACGCGTATCCGGGCAACTATATATTCGTCTACGACATCTCGCGGCCCACGGTGACCCTTTCGGCGGGGCTTTCCGCCCTGTCCTCCGTCCCGGACTCCCCCACCTGGGTGACGAACATGGACCAGGTGAACGGGACCATGGACGACAATTACGCGGGGGGACTCAATAACTTTTTCGTTTACATCAGGGTCTGGAGCATAGACCAGAACAAATACCTCAACCCTTCCACAATGCTCTTTGACCTGCTGCCCGGCGCCGGCGCCCAGGCGTGGCAGAAACTCACCCTGCCGGGCGCGCTTTACACGAAGAGCTGGTCCTGGAACACTTCGGGCGCAGCGTGGACGGGCGGGTTCAGGTATATGCTGGAGGTATACGGTAACGACACCGCGGGGAACTCCGACGGGACTCCGGTAGCGCCGAAGTACACCAAATATTTCAGGTTCGACGACGCGAAACCGACTTTGGCGATGAACTACCCGGTGAGCGGGAACTACGGCCTCAATTCGCTCAGCCAGCTTATCGGGACCTCCAACGACCCCACCCCCGGCTCCGGCGTGGATTACGTGGAATACAGGCTGGAGCATCCGCCCATAGCCAAATGGCGGTGGTACGTCTCCTCCGGCGCGTGGCTGGACCAGGCGCAGGAAATATGGAACATCGCCAGTTCCACCACCGCCGTGCCTTTCGAGACCTGGGTATCATCGAACATCGCTTGGCTCAACGGCGAAGAGTATACTTTTATCGCCAGGGCGAAGGATATAGCCGGCAATTATGTCTTGAATTACTCCACCACCGTATTCAAATACGATGTGTCCGCGCCATCGGCCACGGTCACGACCCCGGTACAGGGGCAGACCTATTCGCAGCAATTGAGCGTCATAGGCGGCACCATCATAGACATGCCGGACACGGGCAGGCAGGCGGGCCTTGAACTGTTTAAGGTGGGCGTGCGGCGCCAGTCCGACGGCTGGTGGTGGAACGGTACGGTGCTCGGCTGGCAGACGGCCAGAAACGACGTGGCCCACTCCGCGCCGGCCGGCATAAACTGGACCCATCAGAGCATGGGTGGCTTCTGGACCGGAGTGCCCAGCGCCGAGACTTTTGAGATCTACGCGTGGGGGCAGGACAATGTCAACAAACCCGACGCGGGCTACCAGAACATAGAGTCATCCACGGTGCTCAAGGGCTCTTTTAAGTACGAGGTCCTGCCGCCCTCGTCCACCGTGAATATCCCCGTAGACAACCAGTGGTACAGCTCGGTCCCCGGTTACCAGCTGACGGAGATCTCCGGGACCGCGCTGGACAATCCGGTTTCCGGTCCCGGCTCGGGCGGTTCAGTAAGCAATATACAGGTGGAGGTGAGAGATGAAGTTACTCTG
>DYLS01000045.1:0-22816 GCA_020721965.1 Blastopirellula marina
ACCGCAAACGAAAAATGCGATAGTCCTGCCGCGTTGGCAGGATGTCGCGGAGCAGGGAGTCCACGATCTCCAACGCCCGCGGATCCTGGCAAGTGATCAAGATTTTGCCGTCTGGTGACTGGGTGACGACCAGGGGCGGCGGCGCGGCTGGCGCAGACTGTTCCTCCTGGTGGGGCGGCGCCGATTTCGGCGCGGGCGGCTGCTCTACAATCGCCAGCATGGCCCGCGTTTCAATTCTGGCATTCGTCGCGGGTGACGGCTGCGCCGGCAGAGCCAGGACCTTGATTTTCGCCTCCGCCCGACGCTGCAAATCGACAGGTTGATCGGCCGACGGCGGTTGCGGTTTGGAATCGTCGGGTTGATCCGGGGGGGGCGGCGAGGATTGTTCCGGCACTTTCTCAATGCGAATAGGGTTTGGGGCCACTGACGGCCACTGCCGTTGCAGCGATTCCAAGACGCCGGCCGCCTCCTCGGGGGAAAGACCCTCCAGTATCCGAACGCGATCTCCCGCCGATTCACCGCTCGGCACTTCTCCTAGCTTGACCAACAGGTTCTGCACCTCCTGAATCTCGACCTCATTGGCCCACAGGAGCAGGCGGTTGTTTTCCACGTCGGCATCCACGCGGAATTCGTTGGGGTTCCTTTTGGGCTGTTTCTGCCGGTCCCTTTCCCAAGGCGGGAGCCACGCGGGTGACACAGATTCCGCCTCGCGCTGCCCGCCCATCATGAAGTCGATCGTCCCGGCCACGTAATCCGCCGGCAAACGCCGCAGTTGGATCACTTCGAAACGCCTGCCGCTGCCGTCCAAGCGGTCGATCACCGCACGGATGGTCACGTGGTCGGCCAGCGGGGCGTATACAATCAGGGCATTGTTGGCCTTATCGACCTCGATCCGCGCGGAGGGATCCAATCCGCCCAACTCTTGGAAGGTCTTCGCCAGGGGTTCCGGGTCCACCGCCGCCAAACGGTAAACCTGCCAACGCGACATCCCGGAGAGAAACGATCCATCGTCCGTGGGGACATCGAGAATCTTGACGGCCTGTTCGATGATCGCCATCTTGTCGGGCGGGGCCTGCGCGACAATGGAGACGCTTGTTGACCACCAAGTTGAAGTCGGAGGGCGTCGCAAAGCCGGGCAGTCCCTTGCCGGGGGTCGCCGGATTGCCCGACTGAGCCGCTATCTGCTGCATTTGTTGCTGGGCCGCCATCATTGCCTGCTGCATCTGTTGGAGTTGCTGCGGATTCATGCCAGGCGGGAGGGCCAAACCACGTTGCTTTGTGCCCAGCAGGTCCTCCAGTTGCTTGGCCGTCTCCTCGGCCCGCGCAAATTGCAACACGAATTCCCGCACCAAACGCTCCTGCCCCTTGGGTGATTGCTCCTCGCGCAGGAGGCGTGCCAGTTCCCTTAGATTCACCACGGCGTCCATGGCCTCGATGCGATTGGTGGTAGGAAGCGCGATCAACTTCCCTCGTGGGCTGAGATAGGCTTTGAACTCCTCCGCCGCCTTTTCCGCCAAAATCCAATCCAGGACCAGGGATACCCGCACAAAATCAAAGTCTGGCAGGTGATCCAGGTCTTCCAGCGAGACGCGCGGCACCAGTCCGGGATCAACCTTCTCCAGATTGACCACCATGATCACCTCGCCCCGCCGAATCATAGTAAAACCGCGGTGAAATAGGTGCTGGTTGATGAGGTCCCGCATCTCTTCGACGGTGTAGCTATCCCGCGTCACCAAATTGAGGTAGTCGCCCGGCAGCTCCCGCCAATCCAGGCTCATGCCGGAGATGTCGGCAAGCCACTCCATGATTTTGGGCCAGGGCTGATTGCGGAAATTGACGCGGACCCTGCCGGATGAATCAGGGCGGACCTTCAATTCCTCGGGATTCGGCGGTGATTCCGGTTCCGTTGGCCGATTGACCACGCTGCCCGCGGCGTCTGCATTGGACTTCTCGCCCGACGATTCCGGACGTTTTGACGCGTCGCCCGACGATTCCGGTTTAGGCTCTTCCTTCGCACCGCCTTCCGTCGGCGCCGCCGACTGAGGGTGTGGGACAACCTTACGGGCCTCGATGGCTGGGGATTCCGCTTGGATGGCGGGTCTCGCCTGGAGGCTGGGGGCCGACTTGCCGCTCGACTCGTTTCCTGATTCGTCTCCCGTCGATTCTACACCGACCACAGCCTGGGCCAACAGACCTCTCGCAAAATCACCCGCCAGCAGCGCCATACCTAGACCCAACAAAATCGGCGCTACAAGAGGCCCAACGCGACGCCTGCTGAAAATCCCACGTTTTAGAACCGCGCCCATGGCCCTGGCCTCCCAGGCAATCGAGAGTTGCGTCGTGGGGTATAGTTGCTGGTCACCGAGTAGCACGAACGGCGTGACGATCGGCGTTTCCCGCCGCCACAACCCGCCAGGTGTACGGCATCTCACCGCGATCGGTAGCTATCGCCCAATCCTGCCCCCTCATCGGGCACCAATATATTGTCCACCGGCCGAGGGCGGCAGTCTAGCGCGAAATGTTTTTTTGCCAGGCGGGCGGCAAGATGCTTACCTGCTGGCCTTCGGCCCGTGTTCAAGAAATTGAGGGCGGCGGTTTCCCCCTCTATGGTGCGGGTTCCCCTTCTAAAGCAGAGCGTTTTCCGTCTAAGGTGAGGGTGCCCCGGCTAAGGTCCAGAAATCGGCTGAGTTGGGCGGTAAGCCTTCCGAACGGGGAGGTTGGAAGCAATGGCTCCACTCGGAACACGAAGGGGCACCACGAAAAACCCTTTGTGATACTCCGTGTCCTTCGTGGATGCATCCATTCCGGCGTGGACAATCGCCAGGGGTGGCTCAGGACGGCGTCCCGGAGGACTGAATCGCGGACTGGATAGCGGTCTTCGCCATTTCCCGCGGCGTTGTCAGGATCGGACTTTTGCGACTTGGGGTCACAAGCTTCTCTTTCCCGTCGGGTGATGGTAGGGCGAAGGCAGTTTCCCACGAAAACAGCTTTCCTCGTGGTGCCCCACCGCCATTCCACACGACTATGTATTGCCTATGGAAATCGCTGTCAGTGCTATACGTTGTGCCTCAAGGGGCGTGTGCAATGAGAGTAGGCCACCGGGAACTTTCCTTATTTGCCGGAATTGCCCGTCCCTTCAGTTTTCTCTCTGTCAGACGCGAGCAATCTATTTGTAAAAGTGTCGTCAGGAGCAATACCGGGAGACCTCCAGATTCGAGGACCGCTTGACTCCGATCCCCAAGGGCTATAAAACCGAGATATGGGTCCGCGGCGGGGTTTCCCGA
Organism: Blastopirellula marina; assembly: GCA_020721965.1. GTDB lineage: Bacteria > Planctomycetota > Planctomycetia > Pirellulales > Thermoguttaceae > Thermogutta. The sequence goes on from DYLS01000045.1 coordinate 3,285, forward strand.
ACCGCTTCCTATCTGCGCCCCTAGCTCAATTGGATAGAGCATCGGTCTACGGAACCGAAGGTTACAGGTTCGAGTCCTGTGGGGCGCGTTTTTTGTTTCTTGGCCGTCTCGTGACGTTTCACGCCGCTCTGATGATCGCTCTCACAACTGGACTCTTGCAAATCGGGGTCACAAACTCCCTTCTCCCCTAGGGAATTTGTAGGGTGAAGGCAGTTTACCGAGAAAAAAGGCCTGCCTTGTTTTCCTGAATTGTCCACGGTCCTTTTTGTCGCCCTCTCTCAGAAGAAAGGCAAAGAGTTTGCAAAAGTCCCGTCACGAGACAGGGCGAGTTTTTCAAGAGCGCATCCCCGGGTGACGGCCGATCACGATCCCGGTATCGCCGTCGGGCCGATCGGCGGCACTCACAGCAGGCCCTGAAATCGCACCCAGTGAACGCACACCCAGCCGATTAAGCCAGCCGCCAGCACGATCAAGCTGAATCGCTTCCAATCCGCAAGCGTCATCGGCGCGCCGTCAGCGCGTCGGCCGGCGAATTTTTGCATATCGACATAGCGGGCGACAAGGGCGCCCAACAAGGCCGCCCAATAGATGGCATCGACCACCGAAAATCCACCTTGATGGTTGCCGATGGAGACGCCGCATAACACGGCAACGGAAAAACCAACAATCATCCAGTATAGCCGGACGAAGCAGCCGGCCATTGGCTCCGGCCCTGCCGATGAGGACGAGGATTGCTCGGCGGAGGCGGGTTTTTCCGGGGCAGAGGTGTCGGGTGCGCGACATTTGTCAGGGCGTGTTGGGGGCATGGTCTCTTTGCGGGCTTCACGCGATACCGGAAATTCCGAATGGCGGCCCGACCATTCCCCAACCTGCGGTCCAACATCCTGGTTGCTAGACCGCACCCTTTTGTCGGCAGGGCAGTGACGACTTCGCCGTCATCGCTGCGTCAACATTGATCATTCGGCGTCATCATTGCTCATTCGGCCGACGCAAGAGTGATTATAACTGCTAGTCGGCGCCGCCATCAACCCAAATGATGCACGCACCTCGACGCGGCCCACCTGCCGCTCCCGCCTGCCAGCTTGCGCCGATGTGGACGTAAAAAAGTGACGTTGACGTAAAAACGTGTTGCATGAGCTGACCGGCTTGCCTCGCCGCCTCGTGCCCATCGAAAGGGAACTGGCGTTATCATGGATCGGAGGATCGGCCATACCGCGGGGTCATGACCCATCGGCCCGATCGACAAGTCGCCCTGCCCCATTCACGCCGGGTCGAGGAGGCTCGCACCCAGATCATGAGCACCGAAAAGGCCGTCGCGCTGGTATTGCGAACCCACGATTTCAGCGAAAGCAGCGTTGTGGCGCACCTGTTTACCCGGGAATTCGGTAAAGTGCGCGTTCTGGCGAAGGGGGCGAAACGGCCCAAAAACCCCTTCGACTTCGCTCTTGACCTCTTGGCCCTGTGTCGAATAGTCTTCATCCGCAAATCAACCGAAGGGCTGGACTTGCTGACTGAGGCCAAGTTGCTGCGGCGGTTTCGGGTAGAACGAGACCATTTGCCGGGGCTGTACGGGGCATATTATGTGGTTGAACTGCTCCATGCCTTGACCCATGACTATGACCCGAACCCCGCCCTGTTCGATTTGGCGGAGGCGACCATTTTCGCTCTTCAGCGAGATGCGCACCCAGCTTGGCGCGTGGTGCGGTTTGAATGGCAGTTGCTGGAATTGCTTGGGCACGGTCCCAGCTTGGAGTCCTGCACGGGATGCGGGGAAGCAATCGAGGGAGAAGGGCCATCCAGGCTGTACTTCGGTATTCAAGAGGGAGGATGCCTTTGCCCTCGCTGTCGTCCTGGCCGTCGCAATGTAGCCGTTTTGACACGCGAGACCTGGCGCCTGATGCGAGCTCTGTCGCAATCCGTCGCGGAGCCTCGACAAGATTGCGGGATACCTCCGCAAAGCCGGGGAGAGTTGCGGGGAGTGTTGAATCAATTGGTCTGCCAACTGTTGGGCCAAAGGCCGCGGATGCATGAATACCTGGCGATGCTTCCTTGGTAGTTGCAAAGACCGTAGTCGGCCGCGCTGCCGCGAGCACTTCGTCTCGCGGCGTGCTGGCATCGTGCTTTGCAGCCTGGCGTGCCTATTGCCGTCCGCGGCCGGCTGTCGCAGCATGCTAGAATTGCCACCAGCCGCACGCAACCAACCCAGCACCGCGCCCTCGGACGATGAAGAGGGGGGGTGGTTGTTTCGCCGACTCACGGGCCAGGACGCGGCGGCCGACGATCCCGCACAAGCCCATTCCGCCCAAGCCGATCCCGCACAGGCCGATCCCGCACAAGCGACTGGTCCCGTGCAAGCGGCTAGCGTGGGTCGCGCCGCGGCGCCGTCGAACGCTCCGAGCGGTCCAGGCGGTCAGGGAGACGGTCAGCGAGGCGGTCAGGAACCGGCCGCCATCCCCCGCGACGACGATGCCCTGGTCCTTTCCACCAGCGACGCCCCCGTCGAAAAAGAGGAGACCTGGGGAATTCTCGACCTGCCGGAACGGCTCGTCGGGCTATTCCGCCCCAAACGTGACGAGGCCCTGGCCCGAGCGCTCTTTCAAGAGGGCGCGTCCGCTTACCAGAAACGCGATTATGCCACGGCGGCGGCACGATTCCGAAAAGCGGCGGCCCATTGGCCCGATTCGCCTCTCGAAGAGGACACCCTCTTCTACCTCGGCGAGTCGTACTACTTTCTCGATCAATACCCCAAGGCCAATGAGACCTACGACCAATTGCTAAAAAAGTACGAATTCACGCGCTATTTGGATACGGTGGTGCGGCGGCAATTCGCCATCGGGCGATATTGGGAGCAGGTCGAGGCCGCGCGGCCTGCCTTCCTGGGCGTGCTGCAATTCACCGATGCCACACGGCCTAGGTTCGATACCTGGGGCCGAGCGCTGAAGGCCTATCAAAGCGTCCGCTTGCACGATCCCACCGGCCCGCTGGCCGACGACAGCTTGCTGGCCACGGCCAACGCCTATTTTCTCAAAGGCCGCTACGAGGAGGCCGCCTACCACTACGATCTGATCCGCAAGGATTATCCGCGGAGCGAGCATGTCATCCCGGCGGCGCTGCTGGGCATCAAGTCGTACACGCTTTCCTACCAGGGGCCGGTCTACGACGGCACCCCCCTGGAAAAGGCGGAGGAAATCTCCGACGATGTTCTCGCCCTCTATGCCACGGAGCTGGGGGACGACCGCATTCGATTGATCGAGGAAAAGAACCGTATCTACGAGGAAAAGGCGTCGCGGGATTACGCGATCGGGCAGTACTACGATGCACGCAAGTACTACGGCGCGGCCCGCTATTACTACCGGCTGGTCTTGCACGATTACCCCGACAGCAAAGCAGCGGTCATGGCGGCACGGCGAATCCGCGAAATCGACGGCCTGCCAGACAAGCCCCCCGATCGGTTCCCCTGGCTGACGCGATGGTTCACCTCTCAAGACGATTGATGCCGACAGGCCCGAACAACGTGGCCGCAGCGGGGCCGCCGCACTCCCGGACCTTGCGATGGCCGACCGGCCAGGCGGGGAATCCCTCGGGCCGTGGGCTGTCTCTTGCAGCGCTCGTGCTCCTGAGCGTGGGTGGCTGTGCAGGCTACTTCGTGGGCAATGACACGCTCTATCGGCCGGATATCCACACCGTCTATGTGCCCATCTTTCAGTCCGCGAGTTTTCGGCCTGGGCTGGGCGAGCGGCTAACCGAGGCCGTGGTCAAGGAGATCGAACTGCGAACGCCGTACAAAGTGGTGGGATCGCTAGACAAGGCCGATAGTATCCTCACCGGTCGCATCGTGAGCGAGACCAAGCGAACCGTGGTGGAAAACCGTTACGATGACCCGCGAGAGACGGCGGTGCAGCTCCAGGTGGAGGTGCAATGGGTCGATCAGCGCGGCCGGGAACTCACGCCGACGCAAGCCGTCCCCTTGCCGCCGGAGATGGCCCGCGTCGCCGCCGAGGCTACGTTTGTCCCCGAGGTCGGTCAGTCCGTGGCCACCGCCCACCAGCTCGCCATCGAGCAATTGGCGCGACAGATCGTGGGCATGATGGAAACCCCCTGGTAGCCGTTTCGAGGTTGCCACGCAAATACTACGGCATACGATTGCGCACCACCGCCAGCTTACGCTGGCGGCTCGTGACGCGATTCCGACGCAACACGAGCCTCGCGCGTTACTACGAGCCTCGGGCGTTAGCCCGAGGTGGACAACCCTGGTGGACAACCGAAGTACCAACCCCCAGTGAACGCACCACCCAAGACGGTGCCTCTACGATCCCGCTCATTTGCGAACGAACGAAAGCTCTCTTGTTATGGACGATTCCATCTGGCACATTCGCGGCGGCGTGCTGACCTGGGGCGATCACCCTTTGCTTATGGGTATCGTGAATGTCACGCCCGACAGCTTCTCCGACGGCGGTCGCTTCCTTCGCCCGCAGGCCGCCGTGGATCACGGGCTGCGCCTGATCGAGGAGGGGGCCGACATCCTCGATATCGGTGGTCAGAGCACTCGCCCGGGGGCCGAACCGGTCTCCGCCGAAGAGGAATCCCATCGCGTGCTCCCCGTCATCGAGGGGCTGGCAAAGCGAGTCTCCATACCGATCTCGATCGACACGACCAAGGCGGCCGTGGCGCGGGCCGCGATCCAAGCGGGCGCGGTCATCGTCAACGACGTGTCGGCCCTGAGCAGCGACCCGCAGATGGCGGCCGTGGTCCCCGAATATCGCGCCGGCGTGTGCTTGATGCACATGCGGGGCACGCCCCGCACCATGCAGTCCCTGGCCGCTTATCAGGATGTCGTCACCGAGGTGCTTGCCGAATTGCGGGTGCGATTGGATGCCGCACAAGCGGCGGGGATCGACCCGCGGGCAGTCGCCATCGATCCCGGGCTGGGCTTCGCCAAGACCCCCCGGCACAACTGGGAGCTGGTTGCCAACATCCGCCGCTTCCGCGAGCTGGGACGACCGATCCTGGTCGGCCATTCACGAAAGCGGTTTCTCCGCGAGATGGTGGGGGAGGACACCGGCGACGTCCGCAGGGCTACGGCCGGCTTGGCGGTGCTGCTGGCCGCGGCTGGCGTCCGCATCCTTCGCGTCCACGACGTGGGCCTCGTCCGCCAGGCCCTGGCAGCTACGATGCGGTGACCGATGCCTGCATCGGGCTTTCACCTCGGGCTAACGCCCGAGACTCGCTGCGCAGCGATTTCAGATGCGAAGCCACGACCCACCAGCGTAAGCTGGTAGTAAATGAAAATGCGAGCCACCAGCGTGAGCTGGTGGTGGCGTGAGAGTGGTGCAACCGATCGTGAAACAAAGGCATGGCAATAGGCCGGTGGCGTGAGCATGGCGGGGGGCTTCATGCGGCTACCACGTCACCAACCATGACGTCAACCCTCCATGACGTCCTTTTCCCGTTTCGCCGCCAACTCGTTGGCCTTTTCCTCGTATTCTTTGGTCAATTCCTGAATCCGCTCTTTGATGTGGTCGCGGTCGTCCTCGGTAATTTCCTTGTCTTTTTCCGCCTGGTCCGCCCATTTATTCCCCTCACGGCGGATGTTCCGCACGGCGATCTTGGCCTCCTCGCACAGTTCCTTGATCCGGGCGACCATCTTGCGGCGGACTTCCGTGGATAAGGGCGGCACGTTGATCCGAATCACGCGGCCGTCATTCTGTGGATTGAAACCTAAATCGCTGGCCTGGATCGCCTTTTCGATATCCTTGAGCGTGCTGGGGTCGTAGGGGCGTATGACGATCTGCTGCGGTTCGGGAGCGGCTACGGCGGCCAATTGCTTCAGTGGCACGGGCGTCCCGTAAGCCTCCACGCGAAGGGTATCCACCAATCCCGGATTGGCGCGGCCTGTCCGAATACCGGCCAGACTCTCCTTGAGTACGGCGACGGCCTTTTCCATCTTCTCTTCCACGGTCAACAAAATCTCATCTTCGGACATGGCGAAGGTCTCCTACGTCAAGCGTGGCGGCGCCGCGGTCTTGTGTGCGGACCGACAACCCTCCTGTCGGCCGGGCAGCCGCACAGCGAAGGTCGCCGATTCACGAGACAGCCGGTGTCGCCCCCTGCCGCGGACTACCGATCCGCGTCCCCACGGGTTCCCCACGGACCGCCCGTTCAATGTTCCCCCGTTTGCGGAAATTGAAGACCAGGATCGGCATCTGGTGCTCGCCGCACTTGGTCACGGCCTCTTTATCCAGAACACGAAGATTCTGGGCGAGGTACTCGTCGTACGTCAAGTGTCCGAACAGGACGGCGTGCGGATTACGCACGGGGTCGTCGCTGAACACGCCATCTACCTTAGTGGCCTTGAGGAAGACATCCGCGTGGAACTCCAGCGCGGCCTGGGCCGCGGCCGTGTCGGTAGTGACGAAGGGGCGTCCCGTCCCCCCCGCGACGATCACAATTCGGCCTTTTTGCAGATGTCGATCGATCCGGCGGCGGATGTACGGTTCGGCCACGTTTTCCATGCGGATGGCCGAGGCCAAGCGGGTCTCCATGCCCAGGGATTCCAGGGCATCTTGCAGGGCCAATCCATTGATGACCGTCGCCAGCATCCCCATGTAATGGGCCGTGGCCGGCTGGATGGCGGTGCTCCCGGCGGTAAACTGCGCCCCCCGCAAGATGTTGCCGCCGCCCGGGACGACCACGATTTGAACCCCGGAACGTGCGGCCCCGGCGATTTGTTCGGCCAAATCCACGACCGAGGCCATAGTGATGCCTTGCCGACCTTCGCTGGCGAATCCTTCCCCCGAAATCTTCAGAATCACGCGGCGAAAGCCGGACCGCTCGCCGGTGGTGGCACCGTCGCTCATGGGGGATTCACTCCTTGCCGACTTCCCAATACACGAAGCCGACCAGCTTCATTCCATGCTCGCCGGCGAACTGCTTCACCGTCTTGCCCGAATCTTTCACGAATGGCTGATCCACGAGGCAATGCTGGGAAAAGAAATCCTTCATTCGCCCTTCAACCATCTTGGCGATGATGTTTTCGGCCTTGCCGGACTGCCGCGTAATCTCGGTCACGATCTCCCGTTCCTTGGCGACGAAATCCGGATCGAGTTGGTCACGGGTCAAGGCCTTGGGCCGCATGGCCACGACGTGCATACAAATCTCTTTCGCCAGGTCGGCGTCGCCGCCTTCCACCTGCACCAAAGCCGCCTTGCTGCCGTCGTGATGGAGGTACGCCCCGCAGGAGCCGTCCAGCCGCAAGATGCGCCCTAAACGGAAGCTCTCCCGAATGCGGTTCACCACATCGCTCAGCCGCTCGCGCAGCGTCCTTCCCGCCTCTTTCCGTGAAGCTTGCACCAACAGCTCATCCGGGGAAACAGCGCCCGGACCTAGCGCCAGCTGTTGGACCATGTCCTCGGCCAGCTCCATAAAGTCGGGGCTTTTGGTAACGGGGGCGCTTTCGCAGAGCAATTCGACCATCGCCGCCTTTTTACCCACAAAGTCCTGGTAGATCGCGATGCGGCCGAAGGCGGTTTCGCGGTCGGCCCGTTTTTCCATGACCTTTTGCCCGCCCTTGCGGAGGATTTCAACCGCCTTCTCCGCGTCTCCCCCCGCTTCTTCCAAGGCCCGCTTGCAGTCCATCATGGGTAGCCCGGTGCGCTCCCGTAACGCCTTAACGGTGGCGGCGGAAATTTGCGTCATTACTTGGATCTCCCCTCAAATGCTGTTGATATGCTATACGAGGACTGAAGGCGTGTCGGCGGCGATAACACAGCGGGGGCGAAAACCCGCGGCCACGCGCCGAATCGACATCCGCCCCGCTGAATTGCGGCATCCGTTACTCAAGACTGATTTTGGGGTCGCTCACTCGATCGGTGTTGGTTGGGGAGCGGGTTGCGGTTGGGCAGGCTTTTCTGAATCCGCGGGGGCGACCGGACCTTCCTTCAGCAGCCCAGCCGATGCCCGGCCTGCGATCACCGCGTCCGCCAACACCGTCAACACGATCTCGATCGATCGCATGCTGTCATCGTTGCCCGGAATGGGCAGGTCCACGTCGTCCGGATCGCAATCCGTGTCGATCAAGGCCACCGTGGTGATCCCCAACTTGCGGGCCTCGCGGACGGCGTTTTTCTCTTTGTTGGGATCGATGATCACCAAGCACTCGGGCAACCGCTCCATCGTCCGCAAACCGTGCAGGTTTCGATGGATTTTCCGATATTCCCGGTTGAGGGCCGACTGCATCTTTTTGGAGTAGGTTTGGATCGCCTCGCTATGGATCAGGCCCTCTAGCTCGTCGAGCCGGGCGAACCGGCTGCGGATGGTGGCGTAATTGGTCAAGGTGCCGCCCAGCCAGCGATCGTTGACGTAAGGCATGCCGCAGCGCTGGGCCTGTTCGGCGACGATGTCCGTAGCCTGGCGCTTGGTTCCCACGAACAGGATCAACGAGCCTTTGGCCGCGATCTGCTGGAGATACTTTCGGGCACGCAGCAGGCCACGCAGCGTTTCCCGCACGTCGATGATATGGATTTCGTTCCGGCGACCATAAATATACGGTCGCATCTTCGGATTCCAACGGCTCGCGCGGTGGCCGAAATGCACCCCCGCCTCGATCAAATCCTTCACAAAGATCGTCGCCACAGCTTGCTCCTAACGCAGGCACACCGACGTTGCATCCCACGCAGTGGGGTCGGCGTTACATGGAAACTCACCCGGTCTGGACACACTGTCCCCTCGCGTGGACCGTTCACGCAGGGTAGAACCCTAAGCATAGTGTCCGCGGGCAAAGCGGTCAACCAGAGCCGCCTTGTGCGGCGGCCGATCACCGCGGATCGCGCGGATGGCTGGCGGGGCGCTGCGGATGGCGTAAAGGGCTGGCGGAGCGCTACCGCTTCCGCGTCCGGCTCGCGCCCGAGGCACCCGTCCCACGCTCCCCGGCGGCGATTCCCCAAGCCGTGAGCGGAAGTTGCCGATGGAGGCAAGCTTGCGAGCCCCCCCGGTGGCGCCCCCCGTCACGGCGCGGGTGGCCTTGATTGACAGCGTGCCGGTAGCGTCTCTAGAATTCCCAATAACTACGGATTTATCTGCTCATATTGTTCCATGCGAAGGTTCCGGATAAGCGGAATCTTTCGCCAGGTCGATCCAGGCCAGATTTGATCACGTGCGCCGCTGGAACTTCCGACCGGTTTACTAAACGCCGCTGGTACTGCATTGTCTCCCGTTGATTCGTATGGATGGGAGGGCTGGTGCCTGCTGTGCGCAGCATGGCTCACGCAAGGATTGCGGAACGTGGTTTTCGCTAGGGTCCGGACGGCCCACGCCAGTTCCCGCAATAATGGCCCGCAACGATAGCCATGACGCTCGGTCGCGCGAGCCGCATTTGCCAGCCCGGGCGCGGCGCTGAGAGGGCGTCTTCCGTGGCATGGCCCGCCATGACCCCCCACGGGGTGGGATTGGAAAAAGATGGTACTCTGGCGGTTGGGTCACGCCTCGCGGAAGTTCATTTTGGCCAGGTTCAGTTGACGGCGAAGCGAAAACAGGATTCTCGGCTCGATAAAGGGGAACCGCAATACGTTGTTTGCGTGTATGAAATAGACAATATTTTATCTAGCTTGTTTTATTTCGTGGAGTAGAGCATGATCTTCGATGCCTCGATCGTCCCGATCACGCTGTTTATTCTCGCGTTGGTCGCGGTGGGGGCATCGCTGATCATCCTGGGCACGGTGGCGGGGCCGCGGCGGCCGAACCCCATCAAGGCCATGCCCTATGAAAGTGGCGTGGACCCGTTTCATGATGCTCGGCGGCGGTTGAATATTCGCTATCACCTTTTGGCAGTAGCCTTTTTGATTTTCGACGTCGAGCTTTTGTTTCTCTATCCGTGGGCGGTCGCCCTGCGTCAAACTCCCCGCGATGGCGGGGCAGCGCGCGCCAGGGCAGCAAATTCGCAAGATGCGAAGCCGGTCGCGGATGGCATATCTGCGCCTGCCGAGAAGACGACGGAGCCTCTTGCAGCCGCATCGGAACCCGTCGTGGCGAGGGAAGTTTCAACCCGCCGTGCGAGCGTACCGCCGGGCGTGTCCACCTCGGGGCGAACGCTGGTATTCTGGGGGGGCGTCCTGTTTTTGGCAATCCTGACGTTGGGCTTTGTATACGATTGGAGAAAAGGCGTTTTCCGCTCGTGACTCCAGACCCGGCGGCGCCGCTCCTCGCGGTGTGATGTCGATGAATAGCGCGTGAGAAAATCGGGAGAGCGGGAAAAAAGAACAGGCGAATAACTCCAGCGAGCACGGGGAAGTCGCCGGCAGCCACAGGATCAGCCAAAATGGCACAGGTCGATCTACCCGATAATGTAGTGATCACCAAACTGGACGAGCTGGTCAGTTGGTGCCGCAAATACAGCCTTTGGCCGATGCCCTTCGCCACGGCCTGCTGCGGCATCGAATTGATGGCCACCGGTGCCAGTCGCCACGATCTCGCGCGATTCGGGGCGGAGGTCTTCCGATTCAGCCCCCGCCAATGCGATTTGATGATCGTGGCCGGCCGGGTAGTCATGAAGATGATGCCCGTCCTCCAGCGGATTTGGCTGCAAATGCACGAGCCGAAGTGGTGCATTTCGATGGGGGCTTGCGCATCGACCGGCGGCGTCTTCGACACCTATGCCGTGGTGCAGGGGATCGATCGTTTTATCCCCGTGGATATGTATGTCCCTGGTTGCCCACCGCGGCCAGAGCAACTGATCCAGGCGATCATCGACTTGCAGGAGAAGATTCAAAGGACGGGCACCGCGTGGGGTAAAGAATTGCACGATCCGCGTCGGAGCCGCCCGCCTCGACTGCTGCTGTCCGACCCCAACCACCCGGAGCTGCCGGTGTCGGCTGGTCGCTTTCCCATGGAGCGGCAGCCGGAGGCGTCTTGGCCGATGCTCTCGCCCCCGCCGCCGGAAGAACCCCGCCGTTTGAACAGCGAACCCAAGATTATTTGAGCAGCCAATCCAAGAGTATCTGAACAGCGAGTCCAAGAATATTTGATCGCGGAACGCACCCCCATGGCTGAAGAATCCACCTTGCAGGGAATTCGGGAACGGTTTCCGTCCGCCGAGATCAGCGAGTTCCGTGGGCAACACCGCATCCGCATTGAACCCGCCGCAGTGCATGATTTACTCGAATTCTTGAAAGAAGAGCTGGGGCTGGGGCTTTTAGTCGATATTACGTGCGTGGACTATCTTTATTATCCGAATGCCAAAGACCGTTTTGGATTGGTCTATTTGTTGGCGAATCCGGAAACCAACGAACGCATCACGGTGAGGACCTTCCTCAATGAACCGGAACCGGCGGTGCCGACTGCTACCGACCTTTGGGAAGGCGCGAATTGGCTGGAACGCGAGGTCTGGGATATGTTCGGCATCCGTTTTGCCGGGCATCCCGACCTGCGGAGGATTTTGCTGCCGGAGGCATTCGAGGCACATCCCCTGAGAAAGGATTATCCGTTGCAGGGATTGGGAGAACGTCACAACCAGCCCATCGTGACTCGCGACATGGGCTAGGTACAGGCGAGCCGGTTGGTTCGGCATCGAGGCCCCGACCCCGGTCAGGCATGGCACGTTGCGACCGAAATATACCGCCGGGTGGGTTCTCATTCAGCACGATGTTTTAGAAGTAAGCAAACAATCTCCAGTACTGATTTATTGACACAGACACAATAACGGTAGAGATTCGACAACGGGACAGAGCTTATTGAGCCGCGATAGAAAGAGAAGGCGTGTTGGGAAGACTCATGCCTTTGACAGGGGAAACCACTTTGGCCAGACCGCTGTATTGCCGTTTGCGTGGGATGACTGTTTTCGTGAGATGGCCGTTTTAGTGGATCGCTTCAGGTGGCCGCTGGAAGTGCCGCTTGAGGTGGCTGTTCTAAAGCGCCGTTTTGGATGGCTGGCCGGATGGGCAATATGGCGGGGATGAGTGCACAGTCAATCTGAAATTCGGATACACTTTTATCTCGCGGTAAGAAATGCCACTCTATAAGAGTACAATGGCCGGAGACCTGGCCCACAATGAATCGCAGGAGTATCTGTGGACCATGAATTTCGGTCCGCAGCATCCGGCAACCCATACCACGCTGCGGTTCGTCCTCAAGCTGGATGGGGAGCGGGTCATCGACGCCATGCCGGATATCGGCTATCTGCACTCCGGTTTCGAGAAACTGGGCGAGTTCCTGGACTACAACCAGTACGTTACGATCACGGACCGGATGAATTATATCTCGCCCATGGCGAACAACGTGGCCTGGCATCTAGCGGTGGAAAAGCTGATGGGGATCGAAGTTCCCCCCAGGTGCCGCTATCTCCGCGTGATCATCGCCGAATTGGCTCGGATCGCCGATCATCTGGTGTGTAATGGGGCGGTGGGCTTGGATACGGGTGCTTTTACGTACTTTTTGTACGCCTTCAATCCCCGCGAGCTGATCTACGACATCTTCGAGGCCCTCTGCGGGGCGCGCTTCACCAATAGCTACACCCGAGTGGGGGGGCTGATGTACGATGCCACGCCCAAGGCCATCGATTTGATTCGCGAGTTTTTGAGGCGGATGCCCCGGGCAATGGACGACATGGAGCGGTTGCTGAACCGCAATCGCATCTTCATCGACCGCACGAAGGGGATCGGCGTGCTGACCAAGGAGGAGGCAATCAACCGCGGAGTGACCGGGCCGATCGCGCGGGCCAGCGGTGTGACCCGCGATCTCCGCAAAGACGAGCCGTACCTCGCTTATCCCGACTTCGACTTCCAGGTGTGCTGCATGACAGCGGGAGACTGCTATGCGCGCTACCTGGTGCGGATGGCGGAGATGCGCGAGAGCCTGAAGATCATCGAGCAGGCCGTGGAAAACCTCCCGCCTGGGCCGGTCAACCTCGGTCCGGCGCAACGCTCCACCTTGCCCGACAAGTGGCAGGTCCACTCGACCATCGAAGGCCTGATTACCCATTTCGAATTGGTCATGACCAATCGTGGCTTCCACGTCCCCTGTGAAGAGGTATATTGCGTCACGGAATCGCCGAACGGCGAGCTGGGATTTTATATCGTGGGCGACGGGTCGCATTTCGCGTATCGGGCGCGATGCCGACCGCCGTCGTTTATTCATTTGGCGATTTTCCCGCACCTCATTCGCGGGCACAATTTGAGCGATGTGGTAGCCGTCCTGGGAAGCCTGAACATCATCGCCGCGGAGCTAGACCGATAAGCCGCGTGCAAAGAGGATACGCAACGGGGCGCGAAGCGGATACGGGGGGAGTCAGAGGCCGACTTTGGGCGAAGGTCGTGGGGAGGAATGGGGCCGCGACCCGTCCGCCGGATCGACGCATCACCAGCATGGGGACCTGAAATGGCAGAGCAAGATTCCGAACAGCCGATCGCTCCCGAGACGGAGGAGGCCATCCGGTGGCTCTTTGGCCGTTATCCCACACGCCGGGCCTTGGTCCTCCCGGCCTTGCACCTTATTCAAGAGCGTTTGGGCGGGGTCCCTGCCGCGGCCGTGCGTCATTTGGCGAGGATCTTGGAACTGCCCGCCCCCGAAATCCAGGACACCCTTTCGTTCTATGGTTTCTTCAAGCAGGACGGCAGAATCGGCCGGTACCGCATTTGGGTCTGCCGCTCTCTCAGTTGCGCGATCTGTGGCGGGGAAGACCTGCTCGGATACCTGACGGAAAAGCTAGGGATTCAGCCCGGCCAGACCACGCCGGATGGGCTGTTTACCCTGGAACACGCGGAATGCCTGGGGGCCTGCGACTTCGCGCCTGCCGTGCTTGTGAACGAGGAATTGTATCCGAAGATGGACCGCGAAAAGCTGGATCGGCTCTTGGCCGAGCTTGCCGCGCCCGCCCATCCTGCCACGGCTGGGGCGACCAACAACGCTTGAAGATGCCTCGCATCGAACAGGATCGAGGTGGCCGCCTGCGTTCGAGCGATACATGGGGGGTGAAATGGGGGGGACATTGGAGAGAAAATCGTCCCGCCAGCGCCATTGGAATATCCACGGCGGCAACAAAAGGCGATACCCCATAGAAGTCTATACAATAGCGTATGCAAATCTATACAGTAATATAATTATATCAGATTTCACATAAAAAGATACAAAACTTGAGACCCAGATAGATTTTTTCGACTCGGGAATTGTAAATGGGCATGATGGTCAATGGGCATGGAAGATAGCATGACGCAGCCGAGCCTTCCATCGATTCCACGGCTTCCACCAGCGTTGCGTGCTGCATAGGGGGTTCACTGTTGGATCGGGATCAACCGTCGCTGACAGACTACCAGCCAGTATTGCTGGCGAATGTGGGTGTGGAGGGGAGCCACACGCGGGCTGTGTACGAGGCCCGGGGTGGTTATGCCACGCTCCGCCGCGTGTTGCGTGAATGCTCGCCGAAGCAGGTCATGGAGGCCGTGAGGTCGTCCGGCCTGCGGGGGCGAGGCGGGGCGGGCTTTCCCACCGGTTTGAAGTGGTCCTTTCTACCAGCCGACCACCCCGGCCCGGTTTACTTGTGCGTCAACGCCGATGAGAGCGAGCCGGGGACCTTCTGCAATCGTGTCTTGATGGAGCACGATCCCCACCAGGTCCTGGAGGGGACGATTCTAAGCTCCTTCGCCACGCGCGCTTCCACCGCGTACATCTATCTGCGATACGAGTATCCCCTCTCTTTGCGGCGATTGCAGCAGGCGATCGACGAGTGCTACGAAGCGGGCTATTTGGGAAGGAATATCCTCGGCTCGGACTTTTCCCTTGATATCTATATTCACCGCGGCGCGGCGGCCTATATTTGCGGCGAAGAGACAGGCTTGATCGAAAGCCTGGAGGGGCGGCGAGCGTGGCCGCGGATCAAGCCTCCCTTCCCCGCCGTCGAAGGGTTGTTTCGCAAGCCCACCGTGGTCAACAATGTGGAGACGTTGGCCTGTGTGCGGCACATATTGGAACGCGGGCTGGAGTGGTTCCGCTCGCTGGGCACTCCCCCCGATCCCGCAAATCCCCAGGACGCCGGCAGCCTCGGGCCAAAGTTGTATTGCGTCAGCGGCCATGTGCGGCGGCCCGGTTGCTACGAAGGTCCCTTGGGCATCCCCTGCCGCCGTGTCATCGACGAATGGGGGGGCGGTGTGTGGAAGGGACGCAAGGTCAAGGCCGTGGTACCGGGGGGGCTGAGTACCGGCTTGCTGACCGCCGACGAACTGGACGTGCCCATGGATTTCAAGGGACCGGTCCAGGTCGGTTGCCTGGGCTTGGGAACCGCGGGCGTCATCGTCATGGACGAAACCTGCTCCATGATCGACTTCTTGTACAACAGTTGCCGTTTCTTCGCCCACGAGAGCTGCGGTCAGTGCACCCCCTGCCGGGAAGGGACGTCGTGGGCACTTCGGATCGTGGAACGTATCAAGGCCGGCGACGGAAGACTGAGGGATTTGGATCTGCTGCTGGAAATCGCCGACGGCATGGGGATCATCCCCGGCACCACCATCTGCGGTCTGGCGGATGGAGCGGCCTGGCCCATCAAGAACGCCATTCGCAAATTCCGGCTGGAGTTCGAGGACTTTATTCGGCGGACCAACCCGCAAGGATATTTGGCCACGCACCCCGTGCCAGCCTTGTCGGGCCGTGCGATGCCCCGTTTGGAGATTACCTGGCCACCATCTGGCACCAGCGACGGGAATCCGGTGACCGCCGCTACGGGCAGCCCCTCCCCGTGGCGGAAGACGATTCCCTTGGAATAGGAGGAATGGTTCCTACATCGCTAAATCCGTTGGATTGCATGATGGGCGCAACCTATCTTGCGAGGCGATATGTCCGATCACCACAAGCTGTTGAGCCAAGCAAACCATCCCGCGCTGTAGTGTTAGGAGGATTTACAAGAACGCTTCCCCCAGGGAGCAAGAGGATTCAACAGGATTTAGGAGAACGGTTCCCCAGGATCAAAAAGGCGATTCCCTCGGATTAGATTGAAGGCCACGATAACGCCCAGCGCGAACGTATAACGCCCGTCGCGAACGGTCTAAAGGACTGGAGTAAACGTCTTCAACCGGAAGACGTGGCCGACACCACGCGAGTCGGGTCGCGGGGAAGGATTCGGGGGAAGGGCCTGGACCGTAAGGTTGCGGCAGCAGTCGCCGCCGAAAAGTTCGAGATCGGAAACATGCCCAAAGCCTATATCGACGGTCGAGAAATCGAGTTTTCTATGGGCGAGCGGCTCAATGGCATTCAGGCTGCCGCGCGGGCCGGGATCGCCATTCCCCATTATTGCTGGCACCCGGGCTTGTCGGTGGTGGGCAGTTGCCGCATGTGTTTGGTAGAGGTCGGGACGCGCGATACCGAATCCGGCCGCATCATCATGCTGCCCAAGTTGATGCCGGCGTGCAACACACCCATCAAGGACGGCACGGTCTTGGTGACCCATAGCGAAAAGGTAGCGCGTGCCCGGGCCATGGTCGAGGAAGACCTCCTCTTGCGGCATCCCATCGACTGCTCGATTTGCGATAAGGCGGGCGAATGTTCTTTGCAGGATTATCACTTCCGGTACGGTACGGCCGAGCGGAGGGCCGAAATCCGGCCATTTACCAGCCGCAAGCGGGACCTGGGCGACATCACGCTGTTCGTGGATCGTTGCGTGATGTGCAGTCGCTGCGTGCGTTTCACCCGGGAAATCTCCGGGGCCAGTGAACTGCTGATCATCCGCCGGGGGGCGCACGAAGAGATCGACGTCCTCCCGGAACAGCCCCTCAACAATCCGCTTTCCGGGAACGTCGTCGATTTGTGTCCCGTGGGCGCCCTGGCGGATAAGGAGTTTTTGTATAAGCAGCGGGTCTGGCACTTGCGGCGCAGCCCGGGAATCTGCACGCTTTGCGCCACGGGCTGCTCGATCTGGATCGAGCAGAACCAGGATCGCGTGTACCGCATCAAGCCCCGGGAGAACCCGCAAGTCAACCATTGGTGGATCTGCAACGCCGGCCGCTACAGTTATCCCCGAATTCACGACCCCAAGCGATTGCGGGGGACCGTGCGACGGACAGGCGAGGCCCTCGTGCCCGTGGATGGGAAGGCCCTGCTCCGCGAGCTTCCCGACCGGCTCCGGTCGGCGGGGAGACTGGCGTTGATGCTTTCACCTTTTTTGACCGTGGAAGAGGCCTATCTGGCCTGCGCGTGGATCCGATCCCTGGATACCCAGGCGCAGATCACCGTCGGGCCGATCCCGCGCGACGGCGAAGACCAGCAGTTTTCAGGCGGTTTCAGGATTTCGGCCCAGAAATGCCCAAACCGCAAGGGGGTCGAGGAAATCGCCGCGTATTTTCAACCTGGCGGGCCGACCTGGTCGGAATGGCTAAATGCGGCGGGGAGGGGCGAGTTTGGTGGAATCTGGGTCGCAGGCGGCTATGTTGACCCCTGGATCGACGGGCCTACCGCCCGGCAGGTGCGGCGAGCGGGCCTCCTGATCGTGCAAGACCTGTTTCCGACACCCTTGAGCGATATAGCGGACTACGTTTTGGCAGCCGGCGCCTTTGCGGAGACGGAAGGCTCGTACGTCAACGCGCGGCACCGCCTCCAGGTCGCACGCCGGGCGGTCCGGCCCCCATGGGGCAACCGCCCCTGCGGTCCGCTGATGTGGGACCTTTTAGGACGAACCGGCCTCTACGACCCACGCCGGGTACTGAGCGAGGTAGCGGCGGAAATCCCGTACTTTCATGCCGCGCTGGGCGAGATCCCGGACATCGGGATCGACCTGCGGATCAATCAATTGGCCGAGGTGACCCAGCGGCAACCCGTCGTATAAACGCGTCGTATATCAACCCGGCCTATGGCAAACGCGTATATCAACCCGTCGTACAGACCTTGTATAAATCCGATGCACCAACCCGTTGTATTGAACCGTTGTATCAAGCCGTTACATAAAACATTTTTTACAGGCGTTGTTCAAAGCCGTTGTTCAAGCCTGTGGCACACAATCGGCGTATAAAGCTGACGTATAAAGCTGTCGTGTGAAGGAGTATGAAGGAGATCGTCGCGGCATGATCGTGCTCTGCGTCACGGCCCTGATCAAGATTTTCATCATCATCGGCGCGTTGATGACGGCGGCCGCCTACCTCGTCTTGGTGGAACGCTGGGTCGCCGCCTGGGTCCAGGACCGATTGGGTCCCAATCGGGCGGGTATCCCCTTGACCAAGATCCGCCTCTGGGGGTTAGGGCAGCCGATCGCAGACGGTCTCAAGTTTATTTTCAAGGAAGAGTTCGTCCCGGGACACGTGGACAAGATTCTCTTCACGTTGGCCCCGATCGCCACGTTGGCCGCGGCCGTGCTGATCTACGCCGTTTTCCCCTTCGGATCGCTGCAATGGATGGCCGGGGGGGAACCGATTCCGCTGGGATTGGTTTCGGGGTTCAGCGCGGGCCTGGTGTTCATCTTTGCCGTCAACGGCGTGGCGGTTTACGGGATCATCCTCGGCGGTTGGGCCTCGAATAACAAATACAGCCTGTTCGGTGCGCTGCGCGGGGCCGCCCAATTGATCGCGTACGAGATCCCCCTCAGTTTGGCGATTTTGACGCTCGTGCTGGCAGCCGGCTCGCTACGCGTGGAAGATGTCGTAGCGCAGCAAGCGGAGAGCGGCGTCTGGAACGTCTTCCTGCATCCGCTGGCCTTCGTGGTCTTCTTCGTCGCGGCGACCGCCGAGGCCGGGCGGTTGCCATTCGATCTGCCCGAGACCGAGCAAGAGCTGGTGGGCGGATACCATACGGAATACTCCGGGATGCGCCTGATGATGTATTTGGTATCCGAGTTCCTGCACATGATCACTGCCTCGTTTTTGATCGTGATTCTCTTTTTCGGCGGTTGGCACCTTTGGGGACTGACCGGCGCGGAAGAGGCGGCGACCTGGCCGATTGCCTTGCTCCGCGTGGCCGTGCTCCTGGTCAAGGTGCTGGCCGTGGTGTTCTTTTTTATGCTCATCCGCTGGAGTTGGCCGCGATTCCGATTCGATCAACTCATGGCCCTGGCATGGCAGGTGATGGTCCCCTGGGGCCTGACGCAGCTTGTGTTTCTGGCCTTGTGGCTGGAGTTCGTGGAGGAGGACCCCTGGTCGCGGGGCTGGGCCTCGGCCTGGCCCTTGGCGGCGGCCAACGCGGCATTGCTGGCGGCCGTTTGGTTGCTGACCGCCTGGGTGGCACAGCCGTATTACGACAATCGGCCGCGACGCCTTGCGCTGCCAACCAAGGCGACCGTGGCGTCTCAGCGAGCGATCACGGCCATCCCCGACGCTTCCCAAGCAAATTGAACGCCCCATAAATGAAACGAAACATGGAACGAAACACGGCGGTCCTGCAAATCGAAAGTTAATGCAGAACGAAACGGAGAGTTGTAGAAATACACCGAGAGTTAATACAGACACAAATTGACAGTCAATACAGAAATCGAATGAGGAATCCAGAGAGCAACCCCGAATCGGCGATTGCCCAACATGAGTTAATAAGCACGATTCCATTACAAATAGCGTTTTGAATCTACAAACGGCACTTTG
>DYLS01000045.1:22916-36125 GCA_020721965.1 Blastopirellula marina
TTAATAAGCACGATTCCATTACAAATAGCGTTTTGAATCTACAAACGGCACTTTGAATATACAAATGTCGCTGTGAATACAAGGGTGGATGCCATGCAACAAGAGGACCCCCGTATCCGGTGGGTGAAAGAGCCGGAGATGGGATTCTGGGAAAAGACGTACTTGCCGCTGTTCGCGGATGGATTGACGACAACCGTCCGCCACCTGGTGAGGCGCAAAGTCACGGTGCAGTTCCCCGAGGAGCGGCACGCCTTCGCGGAGCCGCTGCGTTATCGCGGCGTGCATCGTTTGAATCGGGATCAACAAGGGCGCGTGAAGTGCGTGGCCTGTTTTCTGTGTACCACGGCCTGCCCCGCCCATTGCATCGATATCGAAGCGGCCCCCAGTCCGTGGCTGGACCGCGAGAAGTATCCCGTGCGATTCAACATCGACGAGCTGCGGTGCATTTTTTGCGGGATGTGCGAGGAGGCCTGTCCTGTCAATGCCATCGAGCTGACCACGCTGTACGACTTGTCGGGACACAGCCGCGAGGAGATGATCTTCGACAAGGAAAAGCTGCTGAGTATTTATGATCAAACGAAGGGCGCGGAACCGCCGCTGTGGATGATGCAACGAGCGGTGCAAGAGGGCGGAGCGGCTGGGGCCGGTGGCGGGAGCGATGAATCGCGGCACAGCGAAACGACATCTGAAAGCTCGGCTGGACAGACGGTTGGTTGAGTCGGACGGGCATGAAGCGGAATTTCGGGACACTCGCAAGAAGAATGGAATAGGAACAAGCAGGCATGGTGGCAACGGCGGCCGTTTTGTTGGGAGCGATGGGCCTGTGGTGGCTTTTGCCTTGGGACCCGGTACGGCGGAGGCGATTCGGCTGGTTGCCGGTGGTGGCGGCGATCGGTCTTTTGGCGGCCCAACTCAAGCCACTCGGCACCTGGTTGGATGGAGCCTTGGCCTCGATCTTCTCGCTGATGGCGTTGATCTCGGCCGTGGCCGCCGTGACCACGCGAAAGCCGTTGTATTGCGCCCTCTGGTTCGGCATGACGGTTCTGGGGACGGCCGGGCTGATTCTGTATTCCGGCGCGCAGTTCCTGGCAGTGGCAACGGTAGTGGTGTATGTGGGCGCCATCCTGGTGACCTTTTTGTTCCTGTTGATGCTGGATCGCCCGGACGGCGGAGAGCCCTACGATCGCACAAGCTGGAGCCCGCTGGTCTCATCCTTGATCGGCCTGGCCCTGGTGGGGGTGCTGTCGGCTTGCCTGGCGCGGACGGCGGGGCGGGGGCAGGTCTGGCCAGTGGCGGCAACAGAGATGCACCCGTTGACGGCAACAGAGATGCCGGCGCCGGTAGCAGTGGGGATGCAGGCGCCGGTGGCAACGGGCGAGCCTTCTCAGGCGGAGACCGGCAGGCATCCGGTGGCAGAGGCCCCGGCGGCCGACCACATGGCGGAGACGCCAACGGCCGTCACGCACACCGCCGACCTGGGTAGGAGCCTGTATATCGAGTACTTCGCGGCCGTGCAGATCGTTGCCCTTCTGCTCTTGGCAGCCTTGTTGGGAGCGACGGTGATCATCGGACGTCCGCTCCAACCGCTGCAAGAGATTCCATCACCGCCAGGGCTGACTAGCGAGCCGCGCGGCATATCGCCGGAAAATATAGCACAGCAAGGCCGATCGTAGAGAGGCGTATCTTAGAAAGACATATCGCAGGAAGAGAGTTCGTTTCGAGGCCATTGCGAGGAATCGTTTGGTGAAACGGCACGCGGCGAGAAGATCATTGCGGACAAGGTAGGCGGCATGGGAAACGCAGTTTTACTTCATCATTATCTGCTCACGGGGGCGGGCCTGTTCGCCCTGGGGATGATCGGCTTTCTCAGCCGCCGCAATTTGATTCTGATGTTTCTGGCGGTTGAGATCATGTTGCAAGGCGTGTCGCTGACCTTGATCGGTTGGGGGCGCTATCGCGGTGACGTGGATGGGCAGGTCTTCGTCCTGTTTATCATCGCCGTGGCGGCCGCGGAGGCGGCTGTGGCCCTGGCTTTGGTGTTGACCGTTTTCCGGTCGGGTCGCACCCTGGACGTGGCCTGGCTGGCTCACATGCGGGAAGATACCGTGCCCCCGCAACCGTTGCCGGCCGGGGAGCTGGAGGCGGCGCCGGCATCACCGCAGTGGCCGCGACTCCCGGCGGTGGGCCAGCGGCCGGAAATCCCCGCCGACATGACGGAATATCGCCCGCAACTTTGACCCGAGGGATGATCGCTTTATGGAATATCTGATCGTTCTCATCCCGATGATGCCCCTGGCGGCGGTCTTTGTGACGGCCTTGCTTGGTCCGCGGGTCCTGCGGTCGAACAGCCACGTGCCCACGGTCACGGCCGCGGCCGTCGCCTTTGTAGCCTCGTTGGCGTTGTTGCTGATGGTCTATTGGGCAACGGCGGCGTCCGAGAAACCGTTTGCCACAACGGTGCAACTGTGGAATTGGGCCGATCTTCGTCAACCCGAACTGGAGGGACAGGTCGCGGCCCCCGATGCCGGTCCGCTCGACCTGGCACGCTTCCACGTCCCGGTGACGCTGCGTGTCGATCCCCTTACCGCCGTGATGCAGGTGACCGTCACCTGCATCTCGCTGTTGGTGTCGATCTATTCCATCGGCTACATGCACGATGATCCCGGTTACTGGCGATACTTCACGTACATCAGCCTATTCATCTTTTCCATGACGATGCTGGTCTCGGTCAGCAATTTCGCCCTTTTGTATGTCTTCTGGGAGGCGGTGGGGCTGTGCAGTTACTTGCTGATCGGATTCTGGTATCACAAGCCGGAGGCCGCGGCGGCGGGGAAAAAGGCGTTTTTGGTCAATCGGGTAGGCGACTTCGGCTTTGCCCTGGGACTCTTCCTCCTGTGGTCGTCGTACGGGACGTTGAACTTCCACGACAGCGTTCATCCACAGACGGGAGAACTGATTTCGGCGGGCATTCTGGGCGGGGTGCGCACGGCGGCCGGCGGCCAGGGCTATCTTCACGGCGGCGTGGCTATGGCGATCGCGTTGCTTTTGTTCGTGGGAGCCTGCGGCAAGAGTGCCCAGTTCCCACTGCACGTGTGGTTGCCGGACGCCATGGAAGGCCCCACACCGGTCAGCGCCCTGATTCATGCGGCGACCATGGTGACGGCCGGTGTTTACATGGTGGCCCGATGCATGCCGCTGTTCGACGCGGCTCCCGGCGCATTGTTGGTTGTTGGCTGTATCGGCGGATTCACCGCCCTTTTGGCGGCCTTCATCGCCCTGACGCAGAACGACCTGAAACGTATCCTGGCCTACTCCACGATCAGCCAGTTGGGCTATATGTTCCTGGGATTATCGGTCGGCGGATTGGCCGGGGCCGTCGCCGGGATGTTTCATTTGTTTACGCACGCCTTCTTCAAGGCACTGCTTTTCCTGGGAGCGGGCAGCGTGATGCACGCCATGGGAGGCGTCATCGACTTGCAGCGGATTGGCGGTTTACGGCGCCGCCTCCCCTGGACCTACGCCACGTTCCTGGTCGGCTGCCTGGCCCTGGCCGGTGTCTTCCCCCTGGCGGGCTTTTTCAGCAAGGATGAAATCCTGGGCGTGTTGTACCAACAGGAGGGCGGGGGTGTGTACCGCCTCCTGTTCTACGCCGGCCTGGCGGGGGCCTTGATGACGGCCTTTTATACCTTCCGGGCCTTCTTCCTCGCATTTCATGGCGAAGAGCTGGTGCCCGCCGAGGCCGGACGCCATGCCCACGAATCGCCCCCCGTCATGCTGTTGCCGCTGGTCATCTTGGCGGTGGCCTCACTGGTGGTAGGTGCCATCTTCGGGCCGACCGGATGGTTCGAGTCCTTTCTGAGCAAGACGCCAGGCCTGGCGGCCGTGGCGGAAGCCGGGTCTCACGCGGCACCCCATGCCGGCCACGACGGTCATACCTGGGTCGTTGCCTGGAGCACCGTGGCGGCTGTGTTGGGCATCGCCCTGGCGGCCATCCTGTATCTTGGTCCAGGCGGCCTGCTGCGGGGCGTGGCAACCGCTGCCCGGTCTGTCGGAGTGTACACGCTCTCCTATCGCAAGGTGTTTATCGACGAGCTTTACGCCCTGGCTGTGGTGCGGCCCCTCCGCGGCCTGGCGATCGTGGCAGCCTGGTTCGACCGCTATGTCATCGATTGCCTGGTGGATTTGGTCGGCCTGCTTCCCAAAGCCATTGGGGCCTTGTTGCGGGACGTGCAGACCGGCTTCATCCCGTGGTATGCGTCGGCCATGATGCTGGGGCTGTTGACGCTGCTGGCGGCCTTGGTCCTGTTTTGAGCGTTTTTTCGACGAGGGGAGAGGATCGTTAGGAGAGGATCGTTATCAAGAGCAAGCCCCGGTGCGGCCGAGGCTCTCGGTCGCGAAGTGGGCATGCCTTCGCGAAACCGCGAATGGCCCTAGCGGGGTGGCATCGGATACAAGGGCTGGGACAAGCGGCATCGGATAGGAGGATCTGGGACAAAATGAGCACCCTTTTGTTGGTCACCGTCTTCCTCCCCGTGTTGGGTTTGCCGCTGGTCGGGCGGCGCCGGGAGTCGGCACGCCTGGCCTCCTTGCTGATCGTCACGGCAACCCTGCTCTTGAGCGGCTACCTGGCCTTTGCCTTTCCGGCCGGCGCTGGGGAGTTCGCCGTATGGGAAACGTCCTGGGTCGGTGGCCGATTTCCCGGCGTGGACCTGCGTTTGGGATTGGGCCTGGATGGCCTCAGCGTATGGATCTTTCCCCTCAGTTCCCTGCTGACCTTCACCGCGATACTTGTCAGTTGGCACGCGGTGGATCGCGGTGCTACCTCGTTTTACCGCCTGCTACTGATCTTGTTGACAGGCATGCTGGGGGTCTTCGCGGCGAGGGATGTCCTATTGTTTTACGTCTTCTTCGAGGCCACGCTGATCCCGCTTTTCTTCCTGATCGGCATGTGGGGCCACGAGGAACGCCGGTACGCGGCCGTGAAATTCTTCCTCTTCACGCTGGCAGGCAGCGTGCTGACCTTCTTGGGCCTGTTGGCGCTGGCCATCTATAGCGCGCAATCGCAGCCGCAGGGAGTTCTGACCTTTTCTATCCCGCATCTCACGGAAAACTTGATGCGTTTGCGCGCCAATGGCCAGCTTCCCTTGACGGTGCAGATATGGATCTTCCTGGCCCTGTTTGCTGGGTTTGCAGTCAAGGTGCCGCTGTTTCCGCTGCACACGTGGCTCCCCCTGGCGCATGTGGAGGCGCCGACGGCGGGGAGCGTCCTGTTGGCCGGTATTTTGCTGAAAATCGGCGGCTACGGCTTTCTGCGGTTCAGCCTGCCCATGCTCCCCGACGCCTCCGCGGCCTGCGCCCCGTGGATTCTGATCCTGGCGGCAGTGGGGATCATCTATGGGGCCTTGACGGCCTTGGCCCAACGCGACATCAAACGGTTGATCGCCTATTCCAGCGTAAGCCACCTCGGTTTTTGCGTGCTGGGCTTTTTCGCGCTCAATCCGCTCGGCCTGCACGGCGGGTTGTTGCAGATGGTCAATCATGGTCTGGCCACGGGCGGCCTGTTCGCCGTGGTAGGAATGCTTTACGAGCGCTACCACACGAGGCAAATCGAGGCCTTCGGTGGACTGGCCCGACGCCTGCCGATATTGGCCTGCTTTATGTTCTTGCTCACATTCTCCAGTATCGGTTTGCCGGGGTTGAACGGTTTCGCGGGCGAGTTCTTGATTTTGACGGGGATGTTCGAGCGGGCCTGGCTGCTTCAGCGGGGAGAGTTGGTCTTGGCCGTGGCGGCCGTCTTCGGGGTCGTCCTTGCTGCTTGGTACATGTTGCAGCTCGTCGGCCGTGTCTTCTTCGGCGAGCTGAAAGAGCCGGTACAAGGCGGCATGGAGGCTCACGCTGGTTTGGCCGGCGCGGAGCACGTCACCGGCGATCATTATCGTTCGCAGGGCTGGACGGGCGATCTGACGGCCCGCGAGGTGTTGGCCCTGGCGCCTCTCGGCGTGTTCATCGTCTGGATCGGCGTGCAGCCATCCTTTTTCCTTGCGAGGATGACTCCCACGCTGGATGCCCTTTCGCGGCCCGCGACGCGTGCTTCCCGATCAGAGGCTGGCCCTGCGACCGCGGCGGCGGAGGCCGTCGATGCAGCGGAACGCGTCGCGAATCGGCGCAGCGCCTTTGGCCGGGCGCAGACAACAGAGGGCGATCCGTGCCGATACTCTGCGGGAATTGCATGCGGTCATCAGAATCCGCCGCCATTCACCGATTGAATCGCCATCGCCGCGTGGTGCTCGCCCTGCAAAGATCCTTTTTGAAGACGGTGCAACCTCTATGGGGACTTCAATTGCGGAAATGATTCCCGAGTTGGTGCTTGGCATGGGGGCCGTGGCCTGCTTTTGTTTGGGGGCGTTTCCCACTGTCCGTCGCGCGTCGCAATTGGTGGCCTGGTTCGCGGTGCTTTTCGCCGGGGCGGTGGTCGGGGTCCAGACGGGGTGGTGGCACGGGCACGCCGTTTCCGAGCCGTGGTATGCCGCTTTCGGCAATCTTTTTCGCTGGATGGGATTGGGGCTGGGGCTGGTCCTTCTGGCGTCCATGCGGCCGGGTGCAAGCGAAAGGCACGAGGCCGAGTCGCTGGGATGCCTCCTCTCCGCCATCTTGGGCTTGATGCTGGTGGGCGGGGCCGCAGATTTGATCACGCTGTTTCTCGGGCTGGAGTTGATCTCCGTCGCCTCGTACATCCTGCTCTATCTCGATCGCGACGGTCCGCGACCAGAGGAAGCCGCCGGCAAGTATTTCTATCTCAGCATTCTATCCTCGGCCGTGTTTCTGTACGGGCTGAGTTACCTTTACGGGCTGGGCGGCGCGCTGCGACTCGATCGGCTGACTCACGCCTGGGCATCGGGGGCGGGAACCCTGGGTGACGCGTCGTTGGGGGCCATGGCTGCCGTGCTGGTACTTGCCGGCCTGGCCTTCAAGATCACCGCTGTCCCGTTTCATTTCTACGCCCCCGACGTGTATCAGGGCACGTCCCATGTCAACGCTTCGCTGCTCTCGGTACTTCCCAAGGCGGCGGGCATGGCGGCCATCATCAAGCTGCTATTGGGGATCATGGTCGGCGGAGGGCTGCCTCTCTGGCAAGTCACGCTCGCCGTCGCCGTTCTCACCGTGACGGTGGGCAACGTCATCGCACTATGGCAGACCCACTTGCGGCGGTTGCTAGCCTATTCGTCCATTGCCCACGCCGGCTTCATGCTGATCGGTCTCACCGCGGCGATGACGTATCGCCGGCCCCACCAGCACCCTTGGGACGGGGCGGGCGCCTTGCTCTTTTACCTAGTGGCCTACGTGATTGCCACGGCAGGCGCATTTGCGGCCTTGAGCGTCCTGCGGCGGGGGAATCGCCCTGTCGAACGCCTGGACGACTTGCGGGGACTGGCCCGGTCCAACGCCACAGCACCACGTTTCATCGCCTGGTCCCTGGCGGCCTTCATGTTCAGCCTGGCGGGGATACCTCCGCTGGCCGGTTTTTGGGGGAAATTGGCCGTCTTCTTCAGCGCCTTGGATGTCGGTGCCTCGCCCAGTGAGAATCCGCTCCGCTCGCGGCTCCTCTGGCTGGCCGTGATCGGTGCGGTCAACGCTGCCATCGGCGCGGCGTACTATCTGCGGGTGGTAGGTGCCATGTTTTTCACCGAAGATGACGCGCAGGATCGCCAGCAAGCTGCCGTCGTCGCCACGCCCGCCGTGGTCGCCGTGTTTGCCTGCCTGGTTCTCACTCTGGCCATCGGCTTGTCTCCAGGGAGCTGGTTTCAAGCCGCGCACAGCGCCAGCCCCACTGCCGTGCCGACTATTGTAGAGGTCTCGCTCGACACGGCCCCGGCCACGCACTGATTGGCGATAACCAACCGCGGCGACAATCCGTGGCATCGCCTTCAGCCGTAGATTCCGGTTCCTTCCCCGAGTGTGCTTTCCAGCGGGCGACCCAATGCTACAGCGAGAAGCCCGCCTGATTTCATGATGCGCCCAGCATGGATTGCGAGCCGGTATGCCCCATTCTGGACTTTTGCAAAATCGTCGATCCTCCTGCGAGAGAGGGCCACAAACTGGAGTGCTGGTCAATTCAGGAAAACAAGGAAGTCCGTTTTCGTAGAAAACCACCTTCGCCCTACCGTCTTCCGAGGGTAGAAGGGAGGTTGTGAACCCAGGTTGCAAAAGTCCAGCCCCATCACCACAAGATGTCGATCAAGCAAGCAGCCTTGCTCCGTATTCCTGACGGGCGATGCGAGGGGACGGTTACTTCCCCGGCGGAGAGTGGTGCCTGGGACGGGTCCGGGACCGCACCGGCGGATGCAGCCGAATCTCGTACAGATCATACAGTTCGAAAAGCATCTCGCGGAGATTTCCTTGGTGCCGTAGAAAGCAGGCGTCCACGTCTTCCCGCGTGATCAACGGCTCGCCTTGCTGCAAGAGGTACTCGACGATCTTCCAAGCCAGGTCGCAACTCGGTTCGGGTTTGAAAATGGCGGGCAGCTCCACGGCGGAATGGGCCGTGACCAGAAGCCCCACCTGGCGCCGCTTACACAGGCGGCGGACCTGGTACCGGGACCAAGAGTTGAGCTGCTCGTAGCCGTCCATGAGCACGGTACCTTCCCAAAGCGATTCCATCCGGCTTCGATTCTCGGCGGTCAGGCTGCGTTGCCCATTGTCCAGCTCCATGTGCAAGCAAGGCTCCTTGCGATCGGCGAGATACTTGCCAAGCGCGGTCAACAGGGCCGATTTGCCCACCCCGTGGGGGCCGACCACGGCGCCACGCCGATGGTGGCCGCGAAACAGGGCGAAGACCGACTCCGGCGAGTGCCCCTCGGGAAAGATGTAGGGAATCGCTCCCGGCCGCACAAAACGCGCCGAAAAAGGATTCTCCACTTTGCGTTGTTTGGAAGCGAAGTCGGTCATGCCAATTTGACCCGCGCGGGATCCGTACGGCCCAATCGGAAGGGAATCTCCTCGTGAACCTCGCCGCCATCCTTGAGGAAGAGGCGGAGTCGCAGGCACCATCGGATGCGAAGGATCAGGCCGTCGTAGCTGAGGGGGCTTTTGGGCAGGACTGTGGAAAAGCGGAAGGGGCGGCCCGGCAAAATCACGTCGCCCGTCTCGGTGGCCCAACGCTCGAAATGGCGGACGTGCAAATCCTGATCCCCTTTGCCATCGGTGTACCAAAGGATGGAAAGCTCCACCGCCCGGACCTGCTCCCGACTCACGCCTGTCAAGCGAAACTCCCCAGCCAGTGTTTCGCCGGGTTGAAAAGTGGTCCTCTGGGAATCGAGTCGGACGATCACCGTGGGTTGCATCAGAAGGGGCCTCCTTCGGCGACCCGCGACTGGTCTGCGACCGCCTCTTGCCGCACATGGTCCGATGCCTCCGCCCGGTCCGATGGCCCCGCCTGGCCTGTTGGCTCCGTTTGCTCGGATGCCGGCACTTGACCCATTAGCTCCGTTTGGTCGGCTAGCTCCGCGTCAGCCGTTAGGCCCGCTTGGTCCGACGGCTTCGCTCGTTCGGATGGCTCCGCTTGATCCGGCGTCGTGCTGCTGGATGCGGCAGAGTGGCTGTCCAAGGCTACCGATTTCTGGATAGCCTCGTCGTCCGATTTCTGCCCGGCTTCACCTGCACGCGCAGTCACCCCTTTCTGTTCAGTCTCAACTTTCTGTTCACCCTCAGCTTTGTGTTCAGTTTCAACCTTATGTTCAGCCCTCCCTCTCTGCGCGGCGTGGCCATGCTGTGTGACATCATCTTTCTGTATGACATCACCGGCGGCTGTGCCCGAGAGATGCCCCCGGTCCACGCCGGTAGGGCCTTCTTCCCACGCCATTCGTATCGCGGGGCTGGGGCCGGGCCCGCCCTCGCCTCGCTGCCGCAGGCCCGGCAAAACCACCAGGGGAAATATCCTTTCGAAGACAGGGCGATGTTCGGCGCTGACGCGCACGCACAGCCGCCAGCGTACCTCGTTGTGGTCGGACTGGAAGGAGTGCATGGCCCCGGGCGGGATCCGAAATTCGGCCTGGCACTCGAATGGCACGTGCGGCATGATTTCGAGCTTCTCGTGCCGGAGGAGAGTCTTTTGCCAAATGCGTCGCGATTCTCGCCGCAAGTTGGTGCCATGCTGGAAGATGGCTTCTTCTTCGCACACCAAAAGCACCTCAAACCATTGCAGGCGAAGCTGCCCGGTCTGGGTGACATAGATTTGAAATCGGCCACCGGTGACCAAGGGGAAATGGGAAATCTCCATTACCGTGCGCCCCATCGCCCGAATCAATCGGCGCTGCCGAATGTACACGGCTGGCAAGGCGATTGCGATGGCACCGCAGGGAATGACGAAGATGGGAAAGCTCCATTGGAGAGGTCCGCGGAGAAACGCCGTGGCCACCAGGGCGGCCAACATGGCGTTCCAAAACAGGGCCGCCACCAGCCACGCCGTGGGAGCGCGGACCGACGCCGTTCCAGGCGGCAATCGGTACAACAAGTGCTGGCCGGGTGAAATCGCGCTGGGCCGAATCTCCGGCACGAACGGGTACTCCGACTCGCGGTGCCGTCGTTCGAGCCGCAACACTTCCAGGGGTACGCCGCGCACCGCCAAACGCTCTGCCGACTTGCCACGCCGCCACAGCCCGACGATCAGGCCCCAACTGCCGATCAGCAACAGCGACAACGGGATCGACAAGACGAGCCATACCCACCAACGGTAGCCGCGAACCAAGACCGCCACCTCGGGATGGAGGGGATCGTACCAGCACGTGGTCTGCCGGATTCCCCCCGGCCCGTACTGTCGCACCACGGCTTCCACGTCGGCCCGTTCCGCGACGTAGCCGTTACCGCGTGCCGTATGGATGTCGTACGTCCAAACGCGATGGGTCTGCCCCTGCACCGAGTATTCGATCAGGATTTCCGCGCGGTAGAGCGTTTGATCGTCGCGGACAATCGTCCCCAGCCGGGCGTCAAGAACCTGGCAGGCGGTGGGAAAGAATTGCTGCGTGACGCGCCACTCGGGCACGATCAGGAGGGCGATCACAAGCCCGCTGCCGACCAGGCCGGAAAAAAAAACGACAGCAGAAAACGCGATCTCCCACACGCCGGCCGACGCATCGCCCGGCGTACCGGCAGCCTCATCATTCGGGTTGGCCGTTCGTATCAATGGGAACACTGGAGACGACCCTCAAGGGGATGCCCACGGCGGGCCACGAAAGTTGAGACGGTTCCATCCGCGGCGCGGTTCAGCCCCCCCCGCGTGCCTGCCCACGATTCGGGGACGCGCACGCCGTTGGCACGGCTCGGCCGGAACTGTCCCTACAACCCGGCACACCCATGCCATCCCACGGCACAAGAGCCGGGAAAGGCAGCGCGCCGGGGCTTCGCCGCTATCCCCGCGGCTCAATCCTCGTCCGTCGTTACGCGGAATTGCAGGATCACGGCGCTGTCCTCGTCCTTCTCTTTGCTCAGCTCTGGGGCGAAGGGCACGGACCGGTTGCGGCTGACCAGTCGCGGGAGGCGGCTTCGACGAAAGAAGCCCAGACGCTCCAACGCCAAATAGACCTCTTCCAGCGTTTTTTCCCCGAAATTGGCGATCTTCAGCAAATCCTCTGGACGGGATGCCACCAACTGGGCCACCGTGAAAATCCCGCGTTCCTCCAGGCAATTCGTGGTTCGCACCGGAAGCCCGATCTCTGCCACGCTCAGCTCCAGCTTGCGGTTCAGCTCTTCCTGGTACGCCACTTCCTTGCTGATCGGCACACGCGATCCCATTGCAAACCCTCCTTGGATGGTAGGGAACCCGAAAACCAGGGCGAAACCAACCGGCTTGACCCCCGGTCAACCGGTGCGGAAGGCCAGCCGGAACGCCCGCCTCAAAACCAACATCTAAACCAGTTATACCAGTTTTGTCGATTGCGAAAAATTACCATACCACCCATTGGCGGTGTAAGCGCGTCGTAACCCATTATTTCCTGGATGAAATCCACCCTTTAGTGGTATCCCAACGACGTGACAAAGAATGGTGAGTGCAGGCCCTCGCTAAAATATGCCGCCCGCTACCGCCGGTCATGCTATACTAACGCATCTGCCATTCGTCCTAGCAGGCATGTCGCGGGCGCGGCTAGAACCGCCCGGCCTCGCGGCACTGAAGCCGATCCACGAAAACGCAACTGCTCCCGGCTGGATCATGCGGAAAACGAGGTGCTGTCACGGGCCTTGCGGCGAAAACGCGCCACTCGTGGCCAGCGAGGGGGCAAGAGGATCACAAGATGTCGTGGCCACCGCGGGGGACGCGGCCCAATTTTCTGCAAACGATTACCCGAAAAAACGTTCCGGCGCGAAGGCCGATGAAAAGGCGGAATGAGTGGAGACCGTGAAGACCGGCTATCTTGCCACCCTCTTTTGTTTGCAGTGGATATGACGACGACCAGATCTTGCAAGGAACCTCCGGCTGTGGAACCGACATGCGCCAGGTCCGGCGACGTGCCGCCGCGACCGCGCCGCGGACCAATGAGGCGATTGTACGATTGGGTGCTGCATTGGGCCGAAACGCCTTACGGTACCCCGGCCTTGTTCGCCATCGCATTCGCGGAGAGTTCGTTCTTCCCCATCCCGCCCGACGTGCTGCAAATTGCCCTCTCCGTCTCCAAACCGCGGCGGTCCTTCTATTATGCGCTGGTGAGCGGGGTCGGGTCGGTTCTGGGAGGCGTCCTGGGATACGTGATCGGCCTCGTGTTTTGGGCCACGGCGGGCGAATTCCTGATGTCCGTCATCCCGGGGCTAACGCAGCAGAACATCGATTCCGTGGGCCAACTGTACCAGCAAAACGCCCTTTGGACCATCGTGTGCGCGGGATTCACCCCGATTCCGTACAAGGTGTTCACGATCGCGGCCGGGGTCTTTTCCCAGCATGTGGGGATCGGCGTCCTGGTCGCCGGATCGGTGATAGGACGATTCGGCCGCTTCTTTCTCGTAGCAGCATTTCTGTATTTCTTTGGCCCCGGCGTCAAGTCCCTAATCGAGAAATATTTCGATTGGGCAGCCTTGGCCTTCGCCGTCTTGCTGATCCTCGGTTTCCTGGTGATCCAAGCGATGCTGTGAGTGGCGGTTTGCATGGTCGGCTCAAGTGATCGCCGGTTCCTGCCACTCCGCCCCGACTGCGATTTCACTCTGACTGCGATTTCACTCTGACTG
>DYLS01000174.1 GCA_020721965.1 Blastopirellula marina
CCGTTTTTCTTCCGAAGGAGCAAGAGCATGGCACGACCGTCGTCCCCTTCGTCCCGTATTTCGCGTCGGGAGTTCGTCCGCAATACGGCCCTCGGCGCCGCAGCTACGGCTGCCTCCTGGCGGATGGCCCACGGCGCCCTGAACGACGATTTCCAGGTCAAGATCGGTCTCATCGGGTGCGGGGGACGTGGGACCGGTGCTTTGCTGAATGCCCTCGGCGCCGCGACGCACGTGATCTATCCCTCGGCCGGCTACCACACCGAAAACGTTGCCGAGAATGCCGCGATTGCGCGGCCGAACATTCGCGTGGTCGCCCTGGCGGACGTGTTTGCCGATCGTTTGCAGGGCTGCAAGGCCCAACTGGAAAAGCTCGGCATCAAAATCCCCGAAGAGATGTACTTCGTGGGATTCGATGCATACCAGAAGCTGCTGGGCGTGGAAGAGATCAACTATGTGATCCTGGCCGAACCGCCCCATTTCCGGCCGGCACACTTGATGGCCGCCGTTCAATCCGGCAAGAACGTCTTCATGGAAAAGCCGGCCGCGGTCGACGTGCCAGGGGTCAAAATCGTAATGCAAGCGGGCGAACTGGCCGCTCAAAAGGGGCTGGGCATCGCCGCCGGCACGCAGCGGCGCCATCAGCTTAGCTATCGGGAAACGCTCCAACGCATCCACGACGGCGAAATCGGCGACATCATCTATGCCAAAGCCTACTGGAACGGCGGCGAGATTTGGGTCATCGAACGCCAGCCCGACTGGACGGATATGGAATGGCAGCTCCGCAACTGGCCTTACTTCACTTGGCTCTCCGGCGACCATATCTTGGAGCAGCACGTCCACAACCTGGATGTCATGAATTGGGTCATCGGAACGCATCCCACGCGCGCCGTCTCGGGACTTGGCGGACGGCAGGTCCGCACGGACCCCAAGTTCGGCCACATCTTCGATCACTTCGCGGTGGAATTCGAATATCCCGGGGGCGTGACGGTCTTCAGCCAATGCCGTCAGATCAACGGCTGCCAAAACATCGTGAGCGAAGAGGTCATTGGGAGCCAGGGCCGCAGCGACTGTGCCCAAACCATCCGGGCCGGGGACAAACGCTGGCGCTACCGCGGTGCAAACCCCAACCCCTATGAGCAAGAACATGAGGACCTGATTGCCAGCATCCGCGAAGGCAAGCCCCTCAACGAAGCCCAGAACGTCGCCGAAAGCACGATGATGGGCATCATGGGACGCGAGGCGGTGTACAGCGGCCAAGCCATCTCGTGGGACGAGGCCATGCAATCGACGACGCGACTTGGCCCGGAACGCTACGAGTTTGGCCCCCTACCGGTCCCGCCCGTGGCCATGCCGGGGCAATACCGGTTCACGTGATCGGGAAACGGCAAGCGGCATCCCGCCACCGGCGTTGTACCCGAGCCTTGCAGCCGCCCCAGCCCAACGCGGCACGCTGCACGAGCAGGCCGAGCGGGCTGGCCCAAGGCGGTAAGCCTGAATCAGCCCATCGTTTCGACTATCGTCTCGACTATCGTCGAAATCGGTCGCAGGCAGGCCGGGGACGCCTGCGCGAGGAGCCTGAAAGTCTTACGCCGCAAGCCCCACCCATCGGCAGATGGCACAATATGCCCGGGCAGGGATTCGGTTCGGAATCTCTTCGCCCGGACGAGGCCGATTCCCCCAAATCCGCCCCGTGCACACAGACCGGTCCCGTCCACACAAACCGGCCCTGCGCACACAGACCGGCCCCGCGGGAGAAGGTCACTGCGATCTGGCCACCACGCGGTATTTCAGATAATCCAACATGATGTTGATCACTTCATCCAGGTAGTAGTCCCGCTCGATACCGGACTGTTCCCCCTGGCTGTTGAGCTTTTCGAATTGCGACCGTTCGGTCTTGTCGGCATCCAGCTCCTTGACCTGCGAGATGAACTTGGCCTCGTTGAGCGGAACCGTCTTGCTCTTCCTTTGGGCCAAATAACGCTCGATATCCTGCTGAACCTTTTGGAAATCGGGGGAGGCCGCCACTCGCTGGGCCGAGAGCGTCTTCAGGGATTCGATGACGGAGGAATCGATGTCGCCATCCGTTTGGTAATCGGCCGGCTCGATGCGATCGAAGGGCAAGGCGTACTGGAGATCGGCTTCAGCGATATCCTCGATGTGATCGGTGATGGACGGCAGCGTGATGTCGGCGCGAACGCCGCGGTTCTGCGTGCTGTCGCCATCCGGGCGATAGAACTGTTGGATGGTGATTTTCAGGGCGCCCAATTTGGGCGCGTTGGGCAACCGGAAGAGCTGCTGGCCCAAATCCATCAGGCTTTGCACGGTCCCCTTGCCGTGCGTGCTGCTATCGCCCACGATCAGCCCCCGCTTGTAATCCTGAATGGCCCCGGCCAGAATCTCGCTGGCGCTGGCGGAGAACTTGCTGATGACCACGATCAGCGGCCCGGCCCACGCGACGCTGCTATTTTCGTCATCGTAAACCGAGACCCGCCCGACGGCGTCCTTGACCTGAACGACGGGGCCCGAGGGAATAAACAAACCGGTCAGGTTGATCGCCTCTTGGAGCGAACCACCGCCGTTTTTACGCAGGTCCAAGATGACCGCGTCCACACCTTGAGCCTTGAAGTCTTCCAGGATCCGGCCGACGTCCCGGGTGGTGCTGCGATATTCCGAGAGTCCCAGCCGGGCACCGCTCATATCCATGTAGAAACTGGGCAGATCGATCACGCCGATGCGGTAGGGCTTTCCATCCGCCCGTGTCCCCTGCTCGAAGATGCGACCCTTGGCCTCGTTGTCCTTCAATTCGATACGTTCGCGGGTAATGGCATAAACCTGCCGGGGGCCGCCTTCGCCGGGTAGCACTTCCAACCGCACCACGGTTCCGCGCTTGCCGCGAATGAGCTGCACCACGTCGGATAGCTTCATGTCCACGACATCGGTAATGTCTCCCGACTCCCCCTGGCCCACTCCCACGACTTTATCCCCGACCTTGAGTCGCTTATCCTTGGCGGCCGCACCACCAGGTATGATGCTCTTCACCACGGTGTAGCCGTCCTCGGACTGCAACGCGGCTCCAATCCCTTCCAGCTCCAGCCGCATGTTGATGTCGAAGTTCTCCAACGTCTCGGGCGACATGTAGCTGGTGTGCGGATCGTACGACTCGCAAATCGCGGTCAGGTAAAGCTCCGTAAGTTCCTCGTCATCCGTCTGATGCATCCGCTTGCCCAAGCTGGTGTAACGCTTTTCCAGCTTTTCGACGGCTGCCTGCCCCTCCATCTCCTTGTCGGCCTTGAGCACCAGCAGATCGAGCTTGATGCGTTTCCGCCATCGCTCCTGGGCCTCCGCGGTATCCTTGGGATACGACAGCATATCGGGATCGCGGATGATCTCCTCGTCCTTCGTGAAGTCGTGGGGCTGGCGGATCAGCTCCAAGGCCAAAGCTACCCGTTCATCCAGCCGCTTCAAATAGACGCTGAAGATTTCGTAAGCCAGGCTGATATCGCCCTTCTTCACCTCTTCGGCGATCCGGTCCGCCTGCTGCGTGAAGCGGTCTACGTCGCTCTGGTAGAAATAGAGCTTCATCGGATCGAGCGACTTGAGGAACAACCCCATCGCGCGGTGAGAGATTTCCGCGTCCAGGGGATGGCGGGTAAGGTGTTGCCGAGGCAGGAGCAAGGCCACGCTCTGGGCAATGTGGCGATCCTGGGTCCGGGGTCCCGCCGGGTCGCCGCAGGCCGGAATCGTTACCATCAAACACAGCAGAACCGCCCAAATCGGGCCGGTCGTGGGCCGAGAAGCGAGGATTCGAGTCATCTTTACCTGCACTCGCGAAAGAATTAGGAGCACACCCAACAGTCACGCCCGCCGCGAGGTCCATTCGGATACCCCTCGGATATCCCCAAAGAAGCGACCTCGCGATGCCGTTCCCCTATTGTACGCAGACTCCCGCCCCTGCAAAGGTCAAAACTTCTCCCATACATTCCGCACGCTGGCAGTCAAGCATTTCCCCCAGCTCGCCCGCTGCCTTGCCCCAGGTCCAGGCGTTCAAACCGGCCGAAGATCATACGGCCAGCGCTGGTTTGCAGGACGCTGGTGACGGTCAAGTAGATCGCCTTGCCGACGAACTCGCGTCCGTCTTCCACCACGACCATCGTGCCGTCCTCCAGATAGCCCACCCCTTGCCGTTCCTCTTCGCCCGGACGCACCACCCGGACCTGAATGTGCTCGCCCGGCAAAAAGTGCGGCTTCAGGGCGTTGGCCAGGTCGTTGACATTGATGACCGGCACGCCATGGACCCGCGCGACCTTATTGAGGTTGAAATCATTCGTGACAAGCTTGCCCTCCAAATGCTTGGCCAAGACTACAAGCTTGAGATCGACGGATTGGCCTGCGAACTCCGGCAGGTCGCGATCGAAGATCTCCAATTCGACCTCGGGATTGTTACGGAGCCGGTTGAGGATATCCAAGCCACGGCGGCCGCGTGTCCGCTTGTTCTTGTCGGCACTATCGGCGATGGCCTGCAATTCCGAGATGGCGAATCGCGGCAGCACCAGACGGCTATCGAACAGATTGGCCTCCACGAGATCGGCGATCCGGCCGTCGATCACCACGCTGGTATCCAGGATGAAGGGGCGGCGCCCGCGGACCTCCTTGCTGAATTCCACATAGGGAATGATGAAGCGAAAATCATCCTTGGTTTGCATCAAAAAGCTGATGCAGGTGTAAGAGAGAACGGCCGCCAGGATCAACTGCACGGTATTGCGGACCTTATCTGGCGATTGCAGGCTTTCGAAAATCGGCGTCAAGGCCACGCCCGCCACATAGGCCAAGAACAGGCCGACGATCAGCCCGAAATATACGGCAGAAATGATGTGCAGCGGTTTTTGAGGGAAAAGCACGTCCAGGGCAATTACGGCACCGCCCAGCACCATGATGCCCAATACCAGTACCCAGACGATCCAGGCGGACTGGGTGGGGTAAATCCCCGACTTGATGACCACCACCGCCACGCCGGCGAGAACGACCAGAAAGACGAAGCGAAGTACCGAGAGCGCCATGCTGCCCTATCCCGTTCCGAAACCTATGCGAATCATCACCGCCAGCCCATTCCCGAGCCGAATGCCTTGCGGCCTGGATCGGGAAAGAATCGTCATTTTAGCTTGCTGCGCCGGGCGGTGAAAGCCTTGCACAACGGCCGCTCATTGGTTCATGGAGCCGGAGGGGCCAAACTGGGCGGTCGCGTGAGCCGTGAACGTCGGGCAATGGAAAGGAGGAAACGCCTTCAGCCTTCTTTCAGGGCCACTTTTCGCGTCCGCCCGTGGTCCTGAAAGGCGAGCTTATTCTCTCGCGCCAGCCAACCCACGGCCTGCAAGACCTCGTCGCGAGGTCGGCCGACCTCTTTGACCAGACGGCTCAGCGACATGGCGCCTTGATCGTACAACGCGTGCCATACCGCGCCAGCCGTGAGTCCAATGCGGGCGATATGATCTTCCGCGGCGGCCATGCTACCACCTCCCAAACGGGGAATGTCCGAACGCCCTTCGCCTCCCGAACCGATCCTACCGCTCGGAGCCCCTCATCCCTCGATTTCAGCCGTCAAGATACACCATTTCCCTAGGCCAGGCAAGCATTCCAAGCCGGCACATTCACCCGGTTGCGATTACGCGGAAACGAACTCGTTCTTGTCGCAGAAGCACCTGGGGCGTAGGCTTTCACAGGGATTCTCGTCAATGCAAAACAGCTCGCGCCCGGTATGGAAGTGAAGCCACTGCAGCCGCCTGTAAAGCCTCCGGTTGGCCCTGGTCCATAGATAGGCGCATTCAATCTGTACTGAATCAGGAGATGATGAACCGTGCCCGCAATAAACGTCGTGCACATATCGTGGTATCTGTGCGTCCTGTTCATCTTCGCTGTATTCGCCGAATCCGCCGCCACTGGCGCCCCCGGCGGCGAGGCGATGCAACGCACGCTCATGGGGACCTGGGCGGCGCTAGCGGTCGTCTTCGCTGTCGTCGCCGTCGCGTTCATGTGGCTGGGCATTTCAGGCCCTAGATGGCTGGTCCGAACACTCCTCGGCGTGGCGTTGTTGGCGACCGTAGCGGTCGTGTTGATGTCAGTTGGTTGATCCAATGTGCAACAGCCGCGTCCGCGTCGGACTTTGCCACCAAGGCACGAGCACAGACGAAGGGACAGACGCCGATAGCATTTGGAATAGTAGTCGGGTGGGTGCTCGGCACCCACGCGAACCGGCATCAACGCGACGCCGCGTGGCGTGCGATTTCTCTGTACACGATCGCCAAGGCGCGTACTACCGAGCGTTCGCCCTGCTGTTATTCCCATCTCCCTCTGGAAGAGGGGTCAGGGGTGAGGGCATGCGGACAGCGGTGAGGGCAACTGGGCAGATCGTGATGGACTTCTAGCGGGCCAACTCGGGCGACATGCAGGTCGGCCACCTGCGGCGGCGTTGCCTCTGGGGCCCGGCGGTCGATTTCCCTCACCCGGCTCGCTGGCGCTCGCCACCCTCTCCCAGAGGGAGAGGGCAAACGACGCCCACTTCTTGCGTGCAGCATTTTTTGTGTGCATCATTTTTGTTGACGGCGGCAGCGATGATTTAGTCCAATGGACCTTCATGCATCACCTTGCGCATCGCGCAGCCGATGGTCACGAGCGGTGCAGCTTGATGGTAGCCTGAATCGCAAACCGAAGGTTTGCACCACAAGAAGCTGTGCG
>DYLS01000367.1 GCA_020721965.1 Blastopirellula marina
GTGATGGAAATCTTCCACCGCCTGCACCGCGAACAGGGGCTGACCGTGGTGATGGTGACGCATGATCCCAAAGTCGCGGCACAGGCGCAGCGCGTCATTTATTTTCAAGACGGGTTGATCGCGGAACCGCAACAGCAAGGAGGCGCATAATGGACTGGCTCGAAAGTTTGACCACCGCCTGGCACGGTTTGAATGCCAACAAGGTGCGCTCCGGGCTGACCATGCTGGGCGTCATCATCGGCGTGGCTTCCGTCATTGCATTGCTCTCCATCGGGCAGGGCGTGCAGCAGAGCATCACCGGCTCGATTACCGGCGCCGGCTCGAACCTGCTCTTCGTCGCGCCCGGCTCCTTCCAAATGGGCGGGGTGGAAGCCCCCAGCGGAAGTTCCGCCAGCCTGACCTA
Organism: Blastopirellula marina; assembly: GCA_020721965.1. Taxonomy (GTDB): domain Bacteria; phylum Planctomycetota; class Planctomycetia; order Pirellulales; family Thermoguttaceae; genus Thermogutta. The sequence goes on from DYLS01000367.1 coordinate 404, forward strand.
CGCCGACGCGCAAGCCATCGCCGACCCGCGCAACGTGCCGGATGCGTCCATCGTCGCGCCGGAGTTTACCGGCAATACCCAGGTCATCTTTGGCTCCGCAAATATCAACACCAAAGTCACCGGCGCCACCCCCGAATATCTCACGGCTTTCGGCATGGAAGTTGGGCGCGGACGCTTCATCACGGAAGGGGACGTCAGCGGACGCGGGACGGTGGCTGTTTTGGGAAGCACAGCCGCAAAAGACCTGTTCGGCGGATTTGACCCGATTGGGCAGAAAATCAAAGTCTCGATGCCGGGCGGTGCGCGCGTCTCTCTGACCGTGGTGGGGATTCTGTCTCCCCAGGGTGGTTCACGCTTTAGCGACCCCGACAACGCCGTCATCGTTCCCATCACCACCGCGCAGACCAAAATCTTCGACGGACGCAACGCGCAAGGCGAATCCCTGGTTACTTCGGTGAACGTGGTGGTCGGAAATGAAGAGCGCGTAGACGCGATTACCGACCAGATCACCACCCTGCTCCTAAAGCGGCACGGTTTCAAACCCGGTGAGGAAGGCGACTTCAGCGTGGTCAGCCAGGCGGATTTGCTGGCGACCCTCACACAGGTCACCAACATCCTGGTCGTCTTCCTGGGCGTGATTGCCGCCATCAGCCTGCTGGTCGGCGGGATCGG
>DYLS01000368.1 GCA_020721965.1 Blastopirellula marina
CTCCTCCGTCAACACAATCATGTATTTCCAGTCGTACGCCTCACAGATGCTCATCGTGGGCCCCCCCGCAAAGAGCCCATCCAGACTCAAGCAGATGGGCAGGCGCGGGAACGCCTGCTTCAGGCGCTGGGCCAGCCGGTAGAAGGCTGCCAGTTCGCAGTCCTGTTTGGTGGGGTTCTCGCCGGGGTTCTCAATGAACTCCGTCATGAGCGAGATGACCAGGCCATTCGGGCCAACCAACTTGGCCTCCAGCACCGGGTGGTAGTAGATGGTCCGCCCGTGGTGGGTCATGGTCAGACAATGCGGGCAGTGGCGCTCGGGAAAGGTGAGCCGGCCCGTGCCGTCAATGGCAATCACAAAGTAGCGCCCCAGCAACCGATAGCGGTCCAAGACCTTCTTGCGGATCAAGGTCCGAGCCAGATTGGTGACCACGGCCTGCGCTTGGTCGGGGTCGAGGCGGCCAAAAGTCACATTGAGGGTATCGCCATGCGGACACGTGGCGACCTCGAACAAGGCCTGGAAGAGGGCCGCCGCGGCCCCATTGCGGCGCAAGAGGTGCGTCACTTGGCGCCGGGCCCCCAGGCGGCACAGGAACAGCAACGTCCCCGCGAACAACAAGGCAGCCAGGGGGTACGTGATAAGGTGGGGAGCGCGCGGGTCCTGGACTGGGGCAAACAGGGTGGCCCAGGCCCCGAAAAAGTGCTGCGTGGTGACCAGGAACGCTTCCAGCAGGGCCACTTGCTCCTGGGCGTTGCGCGCCAACGCCTCGTCTGGGTCTGGCGGGGTCATGCGGCAGCTATGCGTCATCAGCGGGGTTCCTCCCATCGTAGAGTCAGGGCCTATTATACCACCACTCACGCCGCAGTGCGAAAAAATAGCCCGCGATTTTAAGGTTGGCGCGCGGTGGACCACCCCCCAGCGCCCCCGTTACGCCCCGGCGGAATCGGGCTCCTACCACTAGGGCGGTCAGCCCAGGCATACCCCCAGATATGGGGGGCCGGCCCCGCCGCTCGCGCTACCTCATCCGACGGGGGCGATTGTGCGCGAAAAACCGGGTGTTCTTCATTGCTG
>DYLS01000369.1 GCA_020721965.1 Blastopirellula marina
AATCCGGACACGCTGTTCGAAATCCGGACAGAAGGCTCGTTTTCTGATTATGCCTGCTGATATTGCATGTTGCTAACAGTATGTTTTTATTTGCATTTTGTTTTTTTATTTATCGCAGCATGCTTTGGTATGACAATTGCTTACATGGTAGTTGGTGAGCAGAAAACTTCGCTACCTCCCGCGTGCCAACGCAACCTTCGAGGTCGTCTCCAAGGTCATCCACGGCCGCATGCTCCTGCGGCCATCGAAGAGAACAAACTCCCTCATCCTCGGCGTCCTCGGCCGCGCGCTCTCCCTGTATCCCGTGCGCTTGCACGCTTTTGCCTTTGTGTCCAACCACTTTCACCTCATTGTCACCACGCCGGACTTTCTCACCCTGTCATCGTTCATGTGCTTTTTCTGCGGCAACGTCGCCCGGAGGGTCGGGAAAGAAGTCGGCTGGCGCGAGAGGTTCTGGGGCCGGCGATTTTCGGCCACCTGCATCGAAGACGAGCTTTCGCTGCGCCGGCGCATCCGCTACGTTCTCTCCCACGGCTGCAAGGAGAACCTGGTCCTTTCCCCCCGCGACTGGCCCGGGCCGAGCTGCGTCGGCGCACTCACTCGCGGTGAAAAAATCGTCGGCGTCTGGCACGAGGAGGAGCGCGAGTACGACTCGAGAAGGAACGGCAGAGCGGGCAGCGAGCACGTCATCGAATACGTGGTCCGGCTGGAGCCGCCGCCGGGGTGGGAGGATGTTCCCGCAAGCGAGCGGCAAAGGCGCTTTGCAAAAATTGTATCCGACATCGAGCGAGAGACGGCCGAGCGGCTGCGGCGGGAAAAGAAAACGGCCCTCGGACCGCGGCGGGTTCTCGAGCAGTCGCCGTTTGCGACTCCGGTGGAGACGAAGCGAAGCGCCGCGCCACCGTGTCATGCCAGCAGCGCGCGGGCCATCAAGGAGTTTGTCGAAGGATACAAGGAGTTCGCGGCGGCCTACCGCGAGGCGAGCGCGAAGCTCGCCGCCGGCTCCTCGAAGGGCCCGGTGATCTTCCCCGAGCACTGCTTTCCGCCGGGGCTTCCGTACACCGAGGA
>DYLS01000175.1 GCA_020721965.1 Blastopirellula marina
GTAGGAGGGATGCCGGTTGCCGCCGTCACTTCGGCAGCAGCCTGGGTCAACTCGTACAAAGCGTCCAGATAGCCTTTTTTAAAATCAATCACCTTGCTCCGGACAGTATAGACCGTCAGCAAGTCGGTTTGGCCTGCCGTGAACAAGTCCGTGACCGCCCGAATCTCTTCGTCCCATGCGTCGGCCTTTTGGTCCTGAAACTCTTCAACCACCGCACAGGCTCTCCGGTATCGCTCCCAGGCGGCCTCTATTTCCAGCCGGGCCTTCACTTGGAGTTGCCGGAGGGCCACATCCTTCTGACGAACCACCGTTTCCCACTCGCAGACCTTGGCTCGTCCATTATCGACCACCGGAAGGTCCGTCTGCACTTCCAGCCCTACGAACACCGTCCCTGATTCGTCCCGCTCGTAGGTTGGTCCGAAGCCCACGTTGGGGATCCGCGACGCCCGAGCTAGCTTCAACTGCGCCCAAGCCGCCCGCAGATCGGCCATTGCCGCTTGCACGTCAGGGCGCTGGCCGACCAGTGTATCCAACTCCGCCTCCCCGGGCTGCGTATCTTCCTCCTCCGTCCCGGTTTGCGCTGCGGGACGATCTCCAATCACAGCTTGCAGCGTACCCGACGCCGGGCTTGCCCGCCACTCGGAAAGCTTTTTTGCGAAAACGACGGACTCGCTGCTGGAAAGCCCCAAATACTGTTGCAGCGCCCGTCGCGACTCTTCCCAGGCCGCAGAGGCTAGATCGGCTTGCTGCCGGGCCGTGCGGGCCTCGATCCGAGCCAACGATACATCGGCGGCTGTCGACTGGCCCGCCTGAAAACGCCGCTCCAAGACTTCCAGCAGTTGCTCGTCCAGCTCGGCCAATGCCTTGGCGTGAGCATGCAGTTCTTGCCGATAGACCGCGTTGAAGTACCGCCGCTCGGTTTCCGCAACCACCATCAGCTCCGTGTGAGCCAGCTCCCGTTGGGTGCGAATCAGTTCGGCCCACGCCGTTTGCTCGCGGCGCTGCGTCTGGTGGGCCAACTCGAACGTTTGCACTACGGATACAGCGTTCTTCACTGCAAGCTGATCGCCCGTGATATCCTCCGCGTACGGAGCCACATTGACTGTGACCGAAGGATTGTAGGGATAGACCTTGGCCGCCGCCCAGGCCGCACGACTGACCGGCACATTCTGGCGCAGGGCAACCAGGTCTGGATTCCGGGCCAAGGCTGTGTCGATGGCCTCCCCGAGCGCCATCGGCCGTGCGTCTTCCACCTTGATTTCTTCCGCATCTACGGTTGCCAAGGAAACAACGGAATCAGGTGGGTCGGGCGCTGCGGGCAACGGGGTAGCCGCCGATGTTAGCTCCACCTCAGCCGCCGTTCCAGATGCGGGCAACACTGGTTCCGGCACGGCTGACAAATACATCTGGTGCATCTGGCATCCCGTCACGAGCGGCAGAACCCAGCAGACGCGGAGTGCGCGTCGGAATTGATTGTCGATCCCGCTTCCCCTCAGCCATTGCCAAAACATCAGCGGAAAGACTCCATTTTACCTTAACTTGCTATTTTTCCAATAGTGGGAACATGATGACCGAACCTGGCGGTCCCACGCTGTTATCGTCGCTATAATCATCAAAGTTTAAGGCACCTTTCAGCACAGCCTTTCCCGAAGCGGCAGGGCGCGGCTGCGCAGCCAGGGAGACAGGGAAAGGCAACGGGCGGAGGGGGCCGTCAACCGCGTACCGTGCTCCATGAACACTAGCCCTCGGAAGTAAAGCCGCATCGGATGCCCTGGGATATGCCTCCCTAACAAGTGAAGCCGCGTAGGGTGCTCAATGAAGATGATTATGCCTTGCAACTGAAGCCGCGCAAGTTGCTCTGTGAGCAGCATCCCTTGGTAGTGAAGCCGCGTCCGGTACCCGGGGAGCAACATGGTTTGCAATCAAGATCAAGCGTTACTCGCGGAGAACCGCAAGGCTGCGGGGTTTAGAAAGGTTTCCATCATGATCGGGAACGTCATACGGCAAACAGTCCTGGTGCTGGTGTCTTTGGCCGTGGCAGCCGGTTGCTGGGCCGACACATGGCTTGTGCTGGAGGACTTCGAAGGCTGCTCAAGGGTATGGCCGGGAACCACGCTAGTGAATGAGCCTGCCCACGGCAGCGGCTCGGCCCTGCGCTGGGAAGTGGCTGCCGCTCCAACATTCGATATCCCGCAGCCGTTGACCGACTGGAGCCACTTCGATGAGTTACGTTTTTGGGCATACCTTCCCAAGCCGACGGACTTTCGCGTATCTGTGCTGTTCATCACCGAGGGAGGATATTTTCTTACCGATTGGAATCTGGACTGGCAAGGCTGGAAGGAGCACCGTCTCCGGCTCGCCGATTGCAGGCCGGTGCACAAACCGGTCGGTTGGCACGCGATCCGCTCGATCGGCCTTCGCGCCCAAGGTTATGGGCAGGGACCCGTGCCCGAGGGGCTTACGGTCGTTTTCGACGATCTCGCTCTTCACTCGCCGGAAAGTTTTCCCGAAACCACTGTCGACCAATGGCTGGCCAGGGATCGCAAGGAACAGGTAGCGAGACTCAAAGCGACAGGAAACCCGTACTATCAAAGCATTTACGCAAGCCTTGCTGGCACCCCGCCCGAGCCGGACTTGCCCGACCCCGACGCGATCACAACCTCCTGGGTATTTTCGGGGCTTGCCAAACGTGCGCTGGCCTGCGCATGGGCGGCCAGCTTCGACGAGTCTCCGCTTCGCGGCAACGACGCACTGGTCGCCCACGCCGTTGGGCTGATCGATTTCTGCCTCGATCAGCAGAAAGACGGCAGTTGGTTTTACTCCCGGAAATGGATAAGCACGGCCGACCCGAACAGTGATCGTTTCGCGCTCGGGCCGCTCATGGACGCCGTATACTGGCTTCGTCGTTTGCCTGGTATGGACGAACACTGGCGGCGATGGGAGCTGCCGCTGCGTTCCCTGGTGGACTTTCAGTATCAAAACTGGGGACACTACAAGGAGCAGAATCGCACAGATAATATTGCCTGGGGCAGCAGCGCCTACCATTACCCGAATCAAGACGTGTTTCATCTCATCGAAATGGCATTGGCCTACAAATTTTGGGGCGATGAGAAATACCACGCCGACGTAGCTGCCACGCTCGACGGTTTGCAGGCCCATCTGCTCCCCAACGGCGGCTTCCATTACATCGGCCCGGAAACCGAGATTCCCGTTTACCATGACCTGAATATCGTGTGGCTGGCACGCTACTACTCGCTGACTGGCGACGCTCGGGCCAGGGAAATCCTCGAAGCGACCAGGCCGTATTACCCCAGCGTGTATTCCCTGGAGGGGCGGCCCGAATACTACACCGATTGCTGGTGGAAACACTACTGGACGGACGGCCAAGCCACTGGACCCGAGATCATCGCGGGCCTCACCGGCGACCGGCACAACAAATGGCTGGCCAATCGTCTTCTGGAACGGACCGGTGCCGGTGACACTTACTTCGCGATTTACGCCGGCATGTTTTGCCGCAACGATCTTGCTGAGGAACCCCTGCCCGATGACTGGATCACCCACGATGAAGGCATCGGCGGCCCCAGGGGACGCTTCGGCGATTGGTATTTCGCCGCGGTGCCGGGGGGCGGAGCGCGCGACACGTTCGTCGGCGCGATGATCTGCGGCGGCAAAGGCTTGGACCCTTTGCAAGGGGCGCTGCTTGCGGCGACGCTCGAAGTGGGCCAGCCTCCCGATGCCCAGGGACGCAACCGAGATCTGTTTGTTTCCGGACCGGACGACCTCACCGACAGCGTCATTCTGGGCGACATGGCGGCCCTGGGAGCACGCTACACGTTGCGTCCCCCTTACATCAACAGCGTGCCGGATCGCCAGGTCCCGAGCACACCCTGGCGGGGCACGCAAGTGTGGTTGTTGACCAAGCACGGTTTGGTGGGCCTGCTGGAAGTGGAAGCCACTGAGGAACAGACCGTTTCGAGCCTTAAGGCCGAGGTACGTTTGGGACCGAAACGGATCATCGAAGAACTGGCCAGCGGTTCCTATCTCGCTGGTGCGATTCTTGCCCGTATCCTCGCCACAAATTTCGCCGAGGTCACCACGGGCCAAGCCCGACCGCCTTATGCTCAATCGGAAAGCCAGCATGAGGCGATCATCTTGCGCACGGCAGGCCGCGAGTTCACAGCCCGGCCCGGTGATCCGAAATACTACGCCGTGCTCGTAGCCCCGACGGATACCGCCGTGATCGGCGATTTTGAACGTCTCGGGGTTGAGGGGCTGTGGGCATTCCAGGTTCGCATTCAGGGCCAGCCCGTGCTGGTGGCCTTCAACCCTGGCGAGAAGCCCATCCAACTCCAACTCCCGTGGTCGCAACCGATGCCCTCCCAGCCCCAACCGAGGCAGGATGGAGAAACCGCTTTCCTGTATCTGGCACCGGGAGCCGTTGCTATCGCCACGGCGCCCGCCTCGTAAACCAAACTTCCTGGACGTATTTTTACGTAAATCCTTACTGTGTAAAGACTTCCTGTTGGCTGGTACTGCTTACCCTGGTCATGTAATGGTTTTTCGCAAGTTCTTGTCCTGTAAGGAGTTGCGCGATTTGCCTTGTACTCGGAAAACGGTGGGAGAATCAGGGTGCTCAATTGACGTAAAACATTGTCTTGCAATCACTTGCAATTAGCATCCCCCTAGTTCGCGGGGGGGAAGTTTGGGTTAAGATTTCTCCGCGCTGACGCTCGTCGAAATGACAGTCCATTCCAGACGGAAGGGACTTCGGATTGCCCCCCCGGAACCTCGGAACAACCCTCATTGTTTCACAATTCTTTTCCGTTATCGCTTAGCCGGGAACAGTTACATCCCAGGAACGCTTCCAGCGGAGACGGGGGCAGTCGCGCACCGGTTCGGTGCGGGTTGATGGATCGAATGGTCCAATACTTCCTCAGCGATAGCGGTGGACAGCCCGACGAATCTCGCGCTGCGTTTCTTCCTTTTTCAAGACTTCTCGTTTGTCGTGGAGTTTGCGACCACGACATAGTCCCACCAACACCTTCGCCTTGCCCCGCTTGAAATACAACCGCAGCGGGACCAAGGTCATGCCTTTTTGCGCGGCCTGGGCGGCAAACCGCTTGATTTCGCGGCGATGCAAGAGGAGCTTCCGCGGCCGCTTGGGCTGATGGTTGAACTGGTTGGCCTCTTTGTACTCCGGGATGTCACAATTGAAGAGCCAGACCTCTCCGTCCTTGATCCTCGCGTAGGCTTCTTCTAGCGATGCCTTGCCGCATCGCAGGCTCTTGACCTCGCTGCCCAGCAGGGCGAGGCCGCACTCCAGCGTGGACAGCACGTCGAAATTGTGCTGCGCCTTGCGATTGCGGCAGACCAATCGCTCGTTGTCGTGCTCGGCGTCGGCAGACTTCTTTTTGGCGTTCATCGGTCCATCATGTCATCTTTTCCGCGGAGGCCGAGATAGGCCTTCGACCACGCCGTCGGCCGTTCACTGTCGCCGCTCCATCCGCAACAGATCCCGAAGGTACTCACCGTAACTGTTATGGTACGATGCCGCCAGTCGCTCCAATTGGGCGGCGTCGATGAATCCCTTACGATAGGCCACCTCTTCCAGGCAAGCGATCTTCAGCCCCTGACGGTGCTCGATGGTCTCCACGAAGGTCGATGCCTCCAGCAACGAATCGTGGGTCCCCGTATCCAACCAGGCAAACCCCCGACCAAAGATTTCCACATGCAAATTGCCCTGCCGCAGGTAAACATTGTTGACGTCGGTGATCTCCAACTCACCCCGCGCGCTGGGCTTGAGGGCCGCAGCAATGTCCACGACCTGATTGTCGTAAAAATAGAGGCCCGTCACGGCGTAGTTGGATGGCGGGTCCTTCGGTTTCTCCACAATCCGCAGGGGCCGCCCTTGGGCGTCCAGCTCCACCACGCCATAACGTTGCGGATCGCGCACGGTGTAAGCGAACACAGTTGCCCCCGACGGCCGCGACGCCGCCCGGACCAGCATCCCCTGGAATCCCTGGCCATAGAAGATATTGTCTCCCAGAACCAAGGCCACACGATCCCCCCCCACGAAGTCCCGCCCAATGATGAAGGCCTGAGCCAGCCCCTCCGGTTTGGGCTGCACCGCGTAGCAGATCGAAACACCGAATTGGGAACCGTCGCCCAACAGACGCTCGAAGGCGCCGATATCCTCCGGCGTGGAGATGAGCAAAATCTCCCGAATGCCCGCCAGCATCAGCGTCGATAGCGGGTAATAAACCATCGGCTTATCGTAGATCGGCAGAAGCTGTTTGCTGACGGCTCGCGTCAGGGGGTGCAGCCGCGTGCCCGCCCCTCCCGCCAGGACGATTCCCTTTTTGCAGTACTCAACCACCGCCAACGTCTCCTGTGAAAAGCCCTGCTCCGCAACATTTTCCAGAATTTTTCCGGCACAGCTTTTTCATAGGGTGCCCCACCGCCATTGCACACCACTCTATGTTGCCTCAAGAGGTCGCTGTCAATGCTGTATGTTGTGCCTCAAAGGGCGTGTGTAATGAGAGCAGGCCATCGGCCTTTTTCAAGTTATCGCCAAAAACATGCCCGGCCAAGCCGTGGCCACCAAGAATGATACCTTATCGTATCTGCATAGCTTATCGCATCCTGCCAGGCCGCTACGCTATCCG
>DYLS01000370.1 GCA_020721965.1 Blastopirellula marina
ATTGCGCATATTAACCGACAGCACACAGCCTCATCAGGACCGGGCTCTCCACAGCCCACCGCTCAAATTGCGCTTCGACGGCGCCCATTACCAACTCCAACCTTGGGAAATAACGGTTGTGAAGACAAAGGCGGCGGACCAGTTTCCACACCCTCTCGATAGGATTGAGGTCCGGGCTGTACGGCGGCAGATAGGCCAGATGGAAATCGGGCTCCTGCGCTTGCCGCCAGGCACAATGCAAGTTGGCGTGGTGATACTTGGCGTTATCAATGATCAGCATCACCTGGCGACCAGATCGCCGACTAACCCGGCGGACTTGGCGCAGGAATCTCCACGTGGTTTGTGCATCGAATTGCTCTGGCTCTCGGGCGGCCAGAAACTTTCCGTCACGCAGCCGCACGGCGCCGAAGTAGCCGACCGATTTGCGGGTGGGATGATGCAGCAGCACCGGATCCTTTTCTTCCGGAGGAATCCACATCTGACAACGCGAGCCGTATTGTTGGAAGTGCACTTCGTCCATTGCCCAGAGGTCAATGCTTGTGTCCCTTGCCCAGTTTCGGAGTTTTTTTATAAGCCGCTTGCTGCTGCGGATCCGCGTGCGCGATTAAGGGGCGCGGCTTGCGCAAGCGGAATCCCAGGCGCCGGAATAGCCGTTGGCACTGTCGCACCTTTAAGTCGACATCAAAGCGCTGCTTTAAGAACCTCGAGAGCGTTTTGCCATCCCAGGGGCCAGCCCCCTCCAAGCCGGCCTCCGCAGGGGATCGTCGCAAGGCCGCACCGACAATCTCCAATTGCTTCTCGCTCAGGCGGCTGGGCCGCCCGGAACGTTCGCCCTCGGTCAGACCGGCAAAACCGTGACCTGCAAAGCGCCGCACCCAGTATTCCACAGTGCGTGGTGCATCGCCGAGCAACTCTGCTACCTGTGGGCAGGTCAGCCCTTCAGCGATCAGTAGCACGCCATGCAAACGGTGCTCGTAGCGAGATTCGCCTGAGCGGCGGATTTCGTCTTGAAGGCCGAGGATCATTTCTTCCCCATCTGGAATGGTTAGCGCTTTCACGCCAGGAAA
>DYLS01000371.1 GCA_020721965.1 Blastopirellula marina
TCACCCGCATCAACGGCCTGGGTCTGTCTGCGGTGATGACGATCCTCTCGGAAGTGGGCCCCGACCTTAGAATCTATCCGTAAATAATATTGACCTGGAGCGGCACCTTCCGGAACGCAATGATTGCCGCGGCGAGGTGGTTGAGCGCGACGAAACTGCGCTCGAGCTTCTCGTAGCGCACCAGCAGCTTGCGGAACCGGTTGAACCAGCTATGGCAGACCTCGACGACCCAACGTCGCGCCTTCTTCTTCGGGTCACGCCGCTTGATGTCTGCCTCTTTGCGGCGGCTGACGACGTGGGCGATGTAGTCATGCTTTTCGATGGTGCGAGCGTTGTCGGCACCGCGATAGCCGGCGTCTGCGCACAGGTGCTTGTGGCGCCGCGATGGTGGGCTCTCGCGCTTGACCATGATCGCGCTCAGCACCTCGTCCAGGCGCTTGCAGTCATTGACGTTCGCCCCGGTCACGATGAGCGACAACGGGACGCCACGGCCGTCCACCAGCAGGTGACGCTTGCTCCCATTTTTTCCCCCGATCCGTCGGGTTTGGCCCGACGGATTGCTGTGCCAGCGGCGCACGCGTCATCGCGCCGTCCACGCTCTGCCACGCCCAAGCAATGCCTTGCATGTCGTCGTACTCGGCCAAGCCGGCCTTCCACAGCGCCTCGAAGAAACCTGCCTTCTCCCACTCCAGGAAGCGCTTGTGCACGGCGCTGGCACTGCCAAATCGCTCCTTGGGCAACGCCTTCCACTGACAGCCCGTGCGCAGCACGTACACAATCGCCTCAAACACCTGCCGCGCTGGCTTCGGCGGTCGCCCCGCCCCGGGCCTGCGCTGATACACCTTGTCGGCCGGCGCGACCCGCTGTGGAACCAAAGGCTCCACCCGTTGCCAGAACGCATCTGTCACGACCCACGACTCCGCTCGCTTGGCCAATGCATTGCTCCCACGCCGCACATCTCGCGGCTCGGAGTACCATTTTATCTATTTACGGATAAGTTCTAATCCCAATACTGTTCATATAGAGTGTATTCAGCGATCATTCGTCCTCATTGAGGGGTC
>DYLS01000372.1 GCA_020721965.1 Blastopirellula marina
GGCGGTTTCAATGACCAAGTGCAAAAAGAGCAGCATGATGCTGCTTGAAGTCGAAGGCGTCCGGTGTAAACAACTCAGCGGGACACTTAAAGCCCAGCGATTTGCGTGGTCGCGTGTTCAGTTGCCAGGCAATCGCGTCCAGCTCTTCTTGAGTGAAGCCACTCAGGTCGCTCCCCTTGGGTAGGTACTGCCGCAGCAGGCCGTTGGTGTTCTCGTTGATGCCGCGCTGCCAAGGGCTGTGGGGATCGGCAAAGTAGACGTTCACACCGGTTGCTTCTGTCAGCCGCCGATGTTGCGCCATCTCCCGGCCTTGATCGTAGGTCAGCGACAAGCGCTTTTGCGCCTCGATACGATTGAGCACATGGCTGAACCCGCTCAGTGCCGCTTCAGCGCTGGCGTTGTCCATCTTGGACAGCACGGTGAACAGCGTGGTGCGCTCCACCAGGGTACCGACCGCCGAGCGGTTGTACGCGCCCTTAATGAGATCGCCCTCCCAGTGCCCCGGTACCAGCCGCTCTTCAATCTCAGGCGGGCGCTCATGAATGCTGACCATGTCGGGTATCTTCCCGCGTCGATCGTCACCACGCGCACGGGGGCGGCGTTTGGCATGGCCAAAACGCAGCCAGCCAATCACTTCCGTGCGCAGCGCACCGCGGGGCATGGCGTAGATCGCGGTGTAGATGGTTTCGTGAGAAACCTGCAACGATGGGGTGTTAGCGTGCACAAGTGCCAGTGTGCCAGCAATCTGCTCGGGCGAGTAGCCCGTCTTCAGATAGCGCATGACATGCTCCCACAAAGGGGTTCCTGGTCGCAGGCGGCGCTCGACGCGGGGTTTGACCGTGCATGCTTGGGCGCGCCGATGAGCCGCTTCGGCGCAGTAACCGCCGGTCACGGAAGGTCGCCCTGGGCCGCGCGGCGTCTTCGGTCGTCTCCAGCCGTTGCGACGCAGCTCCCTGGAAATGGTCGATGCCGAGCGATTCAGTCCCATGGCAATGGTCGCCGGCTTGACCCCCATCGCCAGCTGCGTTTGGATCAGCGCCCGCTCTTCAATACTCAA
>DYLS01000373.1 GCA_020721965.1 Blastopirellula marina
TGGTCTTGGGGCTGGGTCGGCACACGGCAGCGTGGTTCGAGCAGGCACCGGCGCCACAAGGGGATGGCGAAGTGCTGGTGATTCAGATCGACAGTAAGGCCACGCCGACGGCGACGGAAGCAGAGTTGGAGAAACGGCGCGGTCCCCGGGCGGCCAACCCGCATCCGGGGTCGCAACGACACCGGGGACGGGTTGCCCGGCAACGACGGGGCAGCAAGCGCCGACGGCAGAAGGGGGACAAAGCCAAGAACGGGAAGATGGCGACCATCGTGGTGCTGTACACGCTGCGGAAAAGCGCAGACGGCGCCCTGGAAGGGCCCCTGAACAAGAAGGTCTACGCTTCCTATGCACCTAAACGCCATGCCGTAGCCATTGCCCGTCATGAAGCGGACAAGCGGGGCTTCACGCGGCAGAGTGGGAAGCGCATCCAGGTCGTGACCGATGGAGACAACGACCTGGAACGCTATGTCAGTGAGTTCTTCCCAGAGGCTGAACACACGATTGATGTCTACCACGTGGTAGAGTACCTGTGGGCAGCGGGGGAGTGTCTGTACCCCGAAGGAAGCGCCGAACTGAAGGAGTGGGTGGAGGAACAGAAAGCGGCCCTGTATGATGGGCGCGTGGCGGAGGTCATTGCCGAGTTGGAACGCCAACTCCAGCAACTGGGCCCAAGCCGGGTCAGCCAGCGTGACCGACTGGCGAAGATCCAAGAGTATCTCACCAAGCGTCAGGCCAAGATGGATTACAAGCGCCTGCGCGAGGAAGACCTGGAGATCTCCTCCGGGGCCGTGGAAGGAGCGGTGAACTATGTCATCGCCAAACGGTTTGACAGTGGAGGGATGCGTTGGATCAAAGAGCGTGCCGAGGCCCTGCTGCAGCTTCGTTGCATCGAAGTGAACAACGATTGGGAAGCGTTTATCACTTTCGTGCACGACCAAACCAGAGCCCAAGCTCAGCAAGAACACCGCAACCTCTCCTTGAAATGCACGCAACCAGCACCCCTGCCCACCTATGGACTTACTTGAGACCCTTCGGGAGATGAGAGCAACTGCACCC
>DYLS01000374.1 GCA_020721965.1 Blastopirellula marina
GGCAAGGCCAACGAACACAACGGCTGGGTTCCGCGCGACCACTGGCTGGAGGAGTGGGAGCAAACAGCCATCATGGACTTCCACCAGAAAAACCCGCTGGAAGGCTACCGCCGCCTGACCTTCATGATGCTCGACGCCAACGTCGTGGCCGTCAGCCCCGCCAGCGTCTATCGGGTGCTGGCCGGGGCCGGGTTGCTGGGTGTCCGCAACTGGAATCCCTCCAAGAAAGGCACCGGTTTTGTCCAGCCGTTGGCCCCGCACGAGCACTGGCACGTGGACGTCTCCTACATCAACATCTGCGGCACCTTCTACTACCTGTGCAGCGTGCTGGACGGCTGCAGCCGCCTGATCGTCCACTGGGAAATCCGGGAGCAAATGAAAGAGGCCGACATTGAAACCATCCTGGAACGCGCCAAGGAGAAATATCCCCAGGCCCGGCCCCGGATCATCAGCGACAACGGGCCGCAATTCATCGCCCGGGACTTCAAGGAATTCATCCGCCTCAGCGGCATGACGCACGTGCGGACCAGCCCGTATTATCCACAAAGCAACGGCAAGCTGGAACGCTGGCACCAAAGCATCAAACGGGAAAGCATCCGTCCACGCTGCCCGCTCTCGTTGGAAGACGCGCGTGAGATCGCCGCCGACTACGTGGACCATTACAACACCCGGCGCTTGCACAGTGCCATCGGTTACATCGCCCCGGCCGACAAGCTGGCCGGACGCGAACAGGAAATCTTTGCCGCCCGGGACCCCAAGCTCGAAGCGGCACGTCAACAGCGCCAAGTCAAGCGCCAGGCCGCCCGGGCGGCCTGGGTTCCCGAGATGGAAAAACCGCCAAGATCGGAGTTGATATCCCAGGCCGCGGCTGCCAAGGTAGCCCCGTCCCGCGAAACAGAAGCGGGCTCTGCTGAAGAGCAACCCGCCGAGGGATAACGGGATGAGGCGACGAAATAAAAACGTCTCCATTTTTGGGGAGGCCAAAACCTCCCCGAAAATCCATTGCGGAGACTTTATTTTAGAGCCTCCACATGCCTTAAAAAACTTGGGCCAG
>DYLS01000375.1 GCA_020721965.1 Blastopirellula marina
CGGGCGAAATCGGCGTATGCGCCTTCTATGCCCCTCTGGCCCAGCGCTGTGTCCAGATAGTCGCGCGCGTCATCGGGGCTCAGTGGCTCACCTTGCCTCAGCCACGCCACGTGCAGACGGTAGGCTGGTGTGCTGTCGGGCAGGAACTCGAGGTGAGTGTGGACGTCCACCCCTCCCAGATGCTCTCCGGCAGCCTGCATAACCGCCAGCATCTCGTGGGGAACTCCCAGCCCCACCAGCGCCGCCACGAACATATCACCCGACATCCCCATAGCAGGATCAATCCACAGCGCGCGTTTCACAGGCATCCCCTCACTGCGAGAGTGCGTCCACCAGCAGTCCCTTAAGTCGGTCCAGGGTAATGGGGTGAAACTCAACCATCAGGCCCATCCAGTCGAAAAGCTCCAGGATCTCCTCGGCGTGTTCGGTCATGTATTCATCAGCCACGCCGAGGCTATCCAGGACGATGATCCGGTCATAGAACCCCGGAAAGTTGGCGTTGGCGTCGGCTCTGTCCCAGCCAATATATCGCTGGTAGATCGCCTTCCAGCTCTTGAGCCAGCCGATTGTAAACCAGAGTGTCCTGCTTTCCCTCCCCCCGCTGATGCGTTGCCGGTCATCGAAGCTGGCCAGGATGTCGTAGCCGTAATCGCCCTGCAGGCGGGAAATCTCCTGATCCTGAACCTCCTGCAAGATCGTGTCCACTCGCCTGACTGGCTCGTCGGGGCTGACGTAGCAGTTTTTCCCGTAGGCCACGATGATTTTGTGGTTGGGACATGATTCCTGCGTCTGTGCCAGTCGCTTGCGGAGCTGCCTCTCCAGCTCATCCGGCTTGGCGTGCAGTCCCGGCGGTGTGAACAAAATCTTGTGGGGATTGAGGAACCCAGTATCCATCAGGTGTTTCATCTCCGGGTACAGAATCCCACACGACACGATGCAACTGTTTTTAAACACGACGGCCTCCTGCCTAAAGTGCCAGTCCTACCTCGAACCCTTCCTGGATCGCCTCCAGTGCTTTGCGGGGGCGGACCGCGTCGCCGATGACGTGGA
>DYLS01000376.1 GCA_020721965.1 Blastopirellula marina
CATCCGTCACAACTTAACGACCTCCGGAGCCAGGTCGATCTGGTCGCCGGGCTTCTTGCGCGAACGTTTGACCACGCCCAGGTCGCGGTTCTCTGGCGCGGCGAGATACTTGACTGGGTCTATCGCTTCACCGCGATCGTAGGCCTGGGTGAAATGGTACAAGCCGCGGAAGACCATTTCCAACGATATGTTGTCAAAGGGGAGCATCAGTTCCTCTGCCACTGCATCGGCCAGGTCGATGAGGATAGCGTAGAAAAGCCAGGTGCTCCAAACTTGCAGCAGGATGCCATTGGTCGTGCCGGTCCAGAGATATGACAGGCCGAGTAGTCGCTTGAGGGAGGCGAAAGCCTCCTCTATGCGCCAGCGGCGCCGATACAGGTCGGCGATGTGAATAGCCGGTAGAATACTCGCATCCAGCACACTGGTGATGTAACGATACCACGTCGTGCCATAGCGCACCTCGACAAGACGCAAGAGATGCTGACATTGACAGGTAGGGCCACCCAGTTTGACGATCTGTTCGCGCACACGATCAGTGTTCCGTAGCGTGTGTTCAGTGCTGTACACGGCGTTCGACTTGAGTCGGGTGATGAAGTGGGCTTCTTGTTCGATCAAATTGTCGAAGAAGGTAAAGTCGTAGAACCCACGGTCGAAGATGAACAGCACGCCGGCCTTTGCCAGGGCCAGCATTTGCGGCAAGAAGTTGCTGTCGTGGTCGCTGGCATTCTCTCGAAACCACGTTTCGACTGGCAGATGGGTGGTCAAATCGATGACTGAGCAAATCTTGCCTGCCAATTGGCCCAAGGGAACATCCCACAACACCTTGAGCTTGCGGAACAGCGCTTCTAATGTCGAGCCATCCACCGCCCAGATATGGTCAAAGTGCTGTTGGGCGTGCTCAATGGACTTGGGCAACGGCCGCTTCCGTTGCAGGGCACGTTCGCGAAGCGTCGGTGTCAGATCCAACAGTACACGTCGGAAAACCTCATATGGGAACAGGAGAAAGCGCTTCGACAATGCTTGCTGCGACACCTTGACGGTCG
>DYLS01000377.1 GCA_020721965.1 Blastopirellula marina
TGTCGCGTACCGGAAGATTGCGCGGTTTTTTGACAAAGCACTCAGGGTGCTCATCATGATAGTTTTTCATGGACTGCATAGGGGTTTGGTAGTCCAGTGCCTTCTGCGGTAGTTGGTGATTGTATAACCAAACATAGCGCAGCAGTGTTGCCTCCAGCTCCTCACCGGACTGGAAGTGATGCGTGCGCAGAATATCGGCAATACGGCCATTGAAGCGTTCGACCATGCCATTGGTTTGCGGTGTCCGCGGCTCGGTGAGTCGGTGTTCGATCCCCAGGGCGTGGCAGAGCTGATCGAATTCGTGTTGCCCCGTGGCTTCCCGGGCGCGCCCGCCGAACAGGCGGTCGGTGAACTCCTTGCCGTTGTCGGTCAGGATCTTCTCGATCTTGATCGCTGTGCGCGCGTGCAGGGCTTCGAGAAAGTTCCGCGCAGAGGCGGCGCTCTTGTCGTTGTAGACCCGGACAAACACCCAGCGGGTTGCACGATCAATGGCCACAAACAGATAACGCCTCACGTCCTCGTCAGCCATCTTCGGCAGGTACTTGATGTCGATGTGCATGTACCCCGGCAAATAATCCTTGAAGCGTTTGCGGCTGATTTTGTCGGTGATCTCAGGGCTTGGGCGCGAGATGCCGTGACGCTTGAGCAGGCGGTGCAGCCCCGAGCGACTGGCCTTGGGATGAATGAACTCACGGGTGACCGTGACCAGATCGTCCAGTGTGAGACCAAGGCTACGGCGCAGCACCAGCACCAAGGCCTCCTGCTCGCGATTGAGCGTGGTCTGAAGACGGTGTGCCGTGTGCGATCGATCCTCAACGCTGTCGCGATGCTTCCAGCGCCGAACGGTGTCTTCGGACACACCGAGTTCCTCGGCAAGCATGCGTACGGGTTTGTCCGAGGCCTGGATATATGCACGACGCGCTGGGGTGGTGGTGGCGTTCTTGTGTAAGCGTATGTTCATTGCAAGCCCTTCTTGATGTCTTCGATCAACTGGGCGAACATCGCCCGACTGACAAAGAGTGCATGACGTTTT
>DYLS01000176.1 GCA_020721965.1 Blastopirellula marina
GAATTTATCCTTGTCCGTCAGTCAGGGAATGTCGGAACGAATGCGGGAGCAGCTTCGTGTCATCCAGGCCGGGGAAGGAATTACGGGAGAGGCCGCTCGGTTGGGCGAAACCATCGTGCTTGAAGATATTGACCAATCCGCCCTGCGCGTAAAAATGCTGGCGACTTACGAGGAATTACGCAGCCTGGTAGCGGTTCCCATTCAAGCGCATGACCGGATTCTGAGCGTGTTGGATGTGATGACCCATCAGCAGCGTTCTTTTAGCCCCGAAGAATTGACCCTGCTCACCTCGATTGGTCAGCAGATTGGCATCGGTATCGAAAACGCCCACCTGATCCAGGAAATTCGCCAGCAGACCGAGCGCGTGGCTGCCCTGCAGGAACGCGATTGGATCAGCGCCGAACTGCACGATGGCCTGCTGCAAAGCCTGGGATATTTGTACCTGCAAGCCGACCAACTCGAAACCCTGTCCATCTCCAGAGATTGGCCTGAAATGGCGCAGAAGTTGGCTCACCAGCGCCAGGTTTTGGAGCAAATCTCCGGCGATGTCCGACGGTTTATTGCCGATTTACGCAAGACGCCCCCTCCCATGTCGCTCCAAAGCGCCCTGCAAAAAATGCTGGCCGATTTCAGCCAAAAAACGCCGCTGGAAGTTTCCCTGGAAATGGAACAGTCTTCGCGCCGGTTGAAAGCGGACCAGGTTGCCCACCTGGTTCGGATTGCCCATGAAGCCCTGATCAACGCCACCCAGCACGGACACGCCGGAAAAGTTGTCATCACCTGCGCCATTTCAGGGGAGCAGGGCGAACTAAGGGTCGTGGATGATGGGGAAGGGTTTTCGCCTGAGTGGGTGCCGTCACAGGGAGGCGAACACTTCGGGTTGAGCATCATGCGGGCGCGCGCGGCTCGCATTGGGGGAAATTTTTCGCTGAGTTCCACGCCCGGCCAGGGAACCCGCATTTCCGTCACCTGGCCGCTGGAAATGGAACAGGAGGAATACTACCGATGAACAAAATCCGCATCCTGCTTGCCGATGACCATTCCCTGTTTCGGGAAGGGATTGCCACCGTTTTGAACAACCAACCGGATATGGAGGTGGTTGCCGAGGCTGGCGATGGCCTGGAAGCCGTGATTTTGGCGCGCAACCTCCGACCTGATGTCATTTTGATGGATGTCACCATGCCCGGCATGGATGGGATCGAAGCCACCCGGCTGATCAAACAGGAGCAACCCGAGGCGCGGATTGTGATGCTCACCGTTCACGACGAGCACGAGAACCTGTTCGATGCCATTCGCTATGGCGCTCAAGGTTATTTGCTGAAAAACATCCGCGCCCGCGAGTTGGTGGATATGCTCCATGCGGCCTACCAGGGAGAAGCCGCCGTGACGCCGGCCCTGGCCATGCGCATTATGGATGAATTTCGCCGCCTGACGGCCATTTCCCCGTCCGCTGCCGCCGAGGAAGGCTCCAATATTGCCCTGTTGACGCCCCGCGAGCGCGAGACGCTAACGCTCCTGGCGCGCGGACTGAGCGACCGCGAGATTGCCCAGCAGCTTACCGTCAGCCTGTACACTGTGAAATCTCACGTGCGGTCCGTGCTGCAAAAATTACAGGTCGCCAGCCGCCATGAAGCCGCCCGCTTGGCCCCACAAGAACGACGCTCGAAAGATTCACATTAACCCTCACCCTGTCCCATCGGGAGAGGGGAAGTCGTCTAATCGAGAACTAGTTCCCCTGGCTTCCCAAAATCATTCTGAAATCATGCGCAGATGAAGCCTGGAGGAATGGTATTCCAACCTGCTCTGCGCTAAGATTTTGAAGGAATGAAACCCATGACTGAACCAGCCGCTCCCCAACCGGTAAGGATAGAAACTCTCTCGGGGCTTGAACCCTGGCAGGTGGGAGAACTGCCCCCCTTGCCGGCCGCCAGGGGCCTGGGTTTCCTGGGCATCCTGGGGCCGGGGGTGATTGTTTTGGGCGTCACCATCGGCAGCGGCGAGTGGCTGCTTGGCCCGGCGACTTTTGTCAGGTATGGCCTTTCCTTGTTGTGGATTACCACCGCCGCGATTTTTCTCCAGACGATTTTCAACACCGAACTGATTCGCTACACCATGTACACGGGCGAACCCGCCCTGACCGGTTTTATGCGTCTCAAACCCAACTCAACCTTTTGGGCCTGGATCTATGCCATTTTTTTCTTTTTTCAGGTCGGCTGGCCGGGCTGGGCCGGGGCTTCAGCGGGGGCGATTTTTTATCTTTTCGTAGGACGCCTGGCCGGGAGCGCGGATGCGCCCCTCGTCTATTGGATTGGGGTCGGCACGTTCCTGGCTTGTATCTTGATTTTGTTGTTTGGCCGGCGCATCGAGCGCACACTTGAAATCCTGAACTGGATTTTGATTTTTTTCATCCTGAGCGGGCTGGCCCTGCTCTGCTTCGCCTTTGCCGCCCCTGAGAAATGGGGCGAGGCGCTGGCCGGGTATGTCGGCTTTGCCCCACGCGCCGGAAAATTCATCTTTATTCCCGAGGGCGCGGATTGGTTTTTATTGAGCGCCTTTGCGGCCTACTCGGGGGCGGGGGGCGTGGTCAACCTGATGGTCTCCAGTTGGGCGCGCGATAAGGGCCTGGGCATGGCCGGGCAGGTCGGTTTCATCCCAGCCGCCATTGGCGCGCGTAAAGTCAACCTGAATCACATCGGCGCCCGCTTCGAGGTGACGCCCCAATCCCTGGCGCGCTGGAAACAATGGTGGCGGGTAGCCCAAATTGACCAATGGCTGGTGTTCGCTCTCGGCGCCATGCTTGGGATGGGGCTGCCAGCGATTCTTTACACTTCGTTTATCGAACCGGGCAGGGATATCCGCAGTGCGGCAATCGCCGCCGAACTGTCCGCCGCCATGTCCACACGCGGGATTGCCGTTTTTGCCTATCTGGTGGCGCTGATTGGCGCCTGGGTCTTGTTCAAGACGCAACTCGACATCGTCGAAGGGATGGTGCGCTCGATGACCGACCTGCTCTGGACTGGCAGCCGGAGACTGCACAAACTGGCCGATGGGGATGTTCGCTACGTTTACTACGGCATCCTGGCGGCGGTTGTCGTGTGGGGGGCGCTGGCCCTGCGCCTGGCCCAGCCGATTATCTTGTTGCAACTGGGCGCAAATATGGCCGGGATCGTTTTTATTGTCAGTAGTTTGCACATCCTATACCTGAACACCCACTTTCTCCCAAAAGAACTCCAACCGTCCCTCTGGCGGCAGGTCGCGCTGGTTTTGCTGGCTGTATTCTATGGTTTTTTTGTCTACGTTTGGTTGATGGGAGGCCTCGTCCCGGATTTCGACAAAGGCTTTTTGTTCAATATTCCCCAATACTTCAGTTCTAATCCTTAAAATATTCTTGCTTTTTGCCCGCCCTGATGGCTTTGGGACAGGGTACAAGGATTTAAGTTCTAAATTCTTAAAAACCACGGAGCAAAAATGACCCAAAAAGTCCAACTGTTTATCACCTGCCTGGGAGAGCAATTCTATCCAACCGTGCTGGAAGGTATGGTCACGCTCCTGGAGCGCCTGGGGGTCGAATGCCAGTTCCCCAACGCGCAAACCTGCTGCGGACAGCCCTTCTATAACAGCGGTTTCCAGTCCGAAGCGGGCAAATTGGCGAAAACCTGGCTGCAAACCTTTGGGCAGAGCGAAGCCCCCATCGTCTCTCCCTCCGGCTCATGCGTGAATATGGTGCGGCATCATTATCTCGAACTGTTCCCCGCAGGGACGCCGGAGCACGCCCAGGCCGTCGCAATTGCCCAGCGCACCTACGAATTCACCGAATACCTGGTGCATGTCCTCAACGTCACCGACGTTGGCGCTTATTTCCCCCATAAAGTCACCTATCACGCCTCCTGTCACGTGCTGCGCGGATTGGGCCTGCGCACCGAAGCCAAACAACTCCTGGGGGCGGTGCGCGGCCTCGAAATGATCCCGCTCAATGGGGAGGAAACCTGCTGCGGCTTTGGCGGGGTTTTCAGCGTGGTTTACCCCGAAATCAGCCGGGCGATGCTGCGGGACAAGGTTCAAAACATCCTCGCCACCGGTGCAGAGATGGTGGTAGCCAGCGACGCGGGCTGCCTGATGAATATCGGCGGCGGCCTGCGCAAAGCGGGTTCATCCATACGGGCCGTGCATACGATTGAAATCCTGGCGGCCACTGAGTCAAATGGCGGCCTCAAGCGAGGTGCGCAATGAGCGAAAGACCCACCTACATCAAGTTTGGAGAATACACCGAGCATATTCCGGCCAACATCCCGGCGGCGGTGCAGCAAGCCACCGGGCGTTTTCTCGACCTGTACCAGACCCGCGTCTCCGAGATGCCCCAATGGGAGGAACTGCGCCAGGCAGCCTCCGACATCCGCCTGCACACTCTCGAAAACCTGGATTTCTACCTTGAAAAGATGGAACAAAATGTCCGCGCGGTGGGTGGGCAGGTGCATTGGACCGCCGACGCCGCACAGGCGCGCGCCACGGTACTGGAGATTGCCAAAGAACACAACGTCAAAACTGCTGTCAAGGTCAAGTCGATGGCGACCGAGGAAATCGGGCTGAACCACGCCCTCGAAGCGGCTGGCATCCAAACCTACGAAACCGACCTGGGCGAGTTCATCATCCAGTTGATGGGCACCGGCCCCTCGCACATCATTGTCCCGGCGGTGCATCTCAAAAAGGAAGAAGTCGCCGACCTGTTCACCCAAAAATTGGGCGTCAAAGCGCCCCCCGATCCTGTCAAACTGACCGCCATCGCCCGCGCCACCCTGCGCGAGAAGTTCCTTTCGGCGGAAATGGGCATTTCGGGGGGCAATTTCCTCGTCGCCGAGACCGGCACGCTGGTCATCGTCACCAACGAGGGCAACGGGCGCATGTGTACGACCATGCCCGACCTGCATGTGGCGGTGGTCGGCGTTGATAAGGTCGTCCCCGATTGGGAAACGCTGACCGTGCTGCTCAAACTGCTGGCGCGTTCGGCCACCGGGCAAAAACTATCCACGTATACGGCCTTCATCAGCGGGCCGCGCCGGGCGGCAGGTGAGAACGGGCCAAAGGAATTCCATCTCGTTTTGCTGGATAACGGGCGCAGCAAAATCCTGGAAGACCCGGTGGCGCGCGAAACGCTGAAATGTATCCGCTGCGGCGGCTGCCTGAACGTTTGCCCGGTGTACAAGAATGTGGGCGGGTTCGCCTACGGCTGGTTCATCTCCGGCCCGATCGGCGCGATTTTCTCCCCGCAAATCCTCGGCACCGAGGCGGCGCGGGAGCTGCCCTTCGCCTCGTCACTGTGCGGGGCCTGCGCCGATGTCTGCCCGGTGAAAGTCCCCATCCCCAAGATTTTGCTGCACCTGCGCCGCCGGGTAGTCGAGGGTGATCAGTTCGCCCCGCCCTCGGCGCCCGTTGTGGTGCGTACCGGAGCCAAATTGGGCGCCTTTGTCCTGGGAATTCCCTGGCTGTATCGCTTCGGCACGCGTCTGCTGCCCATTTTCACGGCCCCCTTCCGCAAAGACGGCTGGATGCCCAGCCTGCCCGCGCCGGCCAACCTGTGGACGAAAGTCCGCCCCTTCCCGGCTTTCCGGGCCAACTTCCGCCAATGGTGGGCCAAGA
Source organism: Blastopirellula marina (assembly GCA_020721965.1). Taxonomy (GTDB): domain Bacteria; phylum Planctomycetota; class Planctomycetia; order Pirellulales; family Thermoguttaceae; genus Thermogutta. The sequence goes on from DYLS01000176.1 coordinate 5,635, forward strand.
GAACCAAGCGAGGCTGATATGACAATCCCAACCAGCAACCATGTCACGAGTGTCCGCCAGGGTATCGAGAACATCCGCCGTTCACTGGGGCGCAAACCCGGCGACCCTGTGCCGCCGCGTCCGCCCATCCTGCCTCCACGCTCCGCCTCTGCGCCCGAGGCTGAACTTGACCTGCTCTTGAGCGAAATCTCAAAACTTTCAGGCGTGACCCAACGTCTGACCTCTGCCGAAATCGAAGCGGCCCTTTCTGCGCTGCTCCAAGCCCAGGATGTGAAAAAGGCTACCCTGTGGCCTACGCCCGGTTTGTCCGAATTAAAAATGGAAACGCGCCTGCGCCAATTGGGCGTGGAAATCGTTTCGCCCTACGCCGACAAACAAGCCCTGGGACAATGTGACCTGGGTGTGACCGAAGTGAGTTTTGCCTTGCCCGAAACCGGCACCCTGGCGCTGCTCTCGGACGGCGAAAGGCCGCGCGCCGTCTCGCTCGTGCCGCGCGTCCATCTCGCTATCCTGCGCCCGTCCGCCTTGCGCTCCGACCTGCACCAGCTCTTTCTCGAAGCGAAAAGCCACAACTACATGATTTTCATCACCGGACCCAGTCGCACCGCCGACATCGAGCTGACCGTTACCTTGGGCGTGCATGGTCCGCAGGCGTTGTATGTGTGGGCTTTAGTTTAAAAGTGAAAAACCAGGTTGTTAACTTCCGATTGGTGGCTTCTTGACAAAATCTGGTATTCCCAAGATAATACAACATTATGGATATTAAACGC
>DYLS01000177.1 GCA_020721965.1 Blastopirellula marina
CATCCGCGTAAAGAGCCATTCCGCGGAAAACGCGAGCCACCAGCGTAAGCTGGTGGTGTGATATTGCACGAGCGAAACTCATGAGCCACCAGCGTAAGCTGGTGGTGGAAGATTCGGGGCACGCTTGCCACGCTGATGGGCGTTCAGGTGGCGCATCCACCTCGGGCTTACGCCCGAGGCTCACTCGCGGGCGTGTTTTTCCACCGCGCGGGGGAATACATAAGCAACATCCATTTGCGGTTGATCGGTCCACGCGGTGATCCACTGCCTCGCGGATCGGCCGTATGCCATCTCTGCCGACCAGGCGACGCGACCGGCACCTACAACCGGCAGGATGGTCAAAGTCGGCAATCGGTTGGCCGGGCAGCGAGTGAAATCCTCGCCCGCTTGGTTTGCCCGATGCTTATCGACAAGCTAAAGTTCCTATGCAGTTCGCGAAACACGATCCGGGATCGACGATTGCTGGGGGGCAAAATCGGAACAATTCATGAATTGGGAAACTGCGGCAAAACCGGCAGATGAAGTGGTTCAAGAGCCGTCCGCGCTGACGGTCCTTTTGGTCGATGACGACGACACGATCCGCGAATCCCTCGCGTGGCGGCTCGAAAATCTCGGGTACCGTGTCGTCGCGGCAGCGTTGGGAAGGGAGGCCTTGCGGATTGCCCGGGAGAATCCTCCCGACGCCGTGATTTTGGACATTTGTCTTCCGGACCTGGATGGCCTGCACGTGTGCCAGAGGCTGGTCGAAGACTCGCGGACGCGCGACGTGCCCATCATCGTGCTGAGCGCCCTGGATGATAGGGACATCGTGAGTCGCTGCCGGTCGGTGGGGGGGCAATTTTTTCTGGCGAAGCCCTTCGACCTCAACGTACTGGTCACCATTCTGGACCGAGCCGTCCGCGACCGGCTTTGGTGGGGGCGGGAGTGCGGGTAAAAATCGCCGCGGCTACCGGCTACGGTTTCGTCAAACGCCCCTGGAGGTAGATGTCCGAGTCCCACCGTTCCAGGGCGGTGATGCGGACCTGCCTGGCGTCGCCGATGCGGGAAATGCCCTGACCCGCGATCGGCGAGGGCGCCGCCTGCCCTCCCAGGAGCTTGGCCGCCACGAACACGTGGACTTCATCGACCATGGCCGCATCGAAAACGGCGCCCAGGGCACGGCTGCCCCCTTCGATCAAAACGTTGGTCATGCGGCGTCTGCCAAGCTCTGCCAACAGCGTATCGAGCCGCTGGGCACAATCGCTCCCCGCGCAGACAAAGACCTCGCAGCCGGCGGCCTGCAAGGCCTTGCGATCGCTTTCCGCCGCCTCCTCCGCGACCGCGATGAGCACCGGCGATTCCCTGGCCGTGCGGACCAACTGCGAGTGTTTTGGCGTTTGAGCGTGGCTATCCAACACGATCCGCAAGGGGGTTCGGAGACCGGGTGGGCGGGCGGTGAGCAGTGGGTCATCGGCGAGCACCGTGCCGATCCCCACGACCACGGCATCCACTCGGCCCCGCAAAGCGTGCGCCCGGGCACGCGACTCGGCGCCGCTGATCCATCGGCTTTCCTTGGTCACCGTGGCGATCTTGCCATCCAGGGTCATGGCCCACTTGGCGATCACCCAAGGCCGTCCCGTGGAGAGCAGCTTGAGATAAGGGGCGTTGAGTTCGCGGGCCTCTTCCTCCATCAATCCGCAGTGCACCTCGATGCCGGCGCGCCGCAGGGCCTCCAGCCCCTTGCCCGAGACTTCGACAAAGGGGTCGCGCATGGCGGCAACGACGCGAGCAATCCCGGCCGCGATGACGGCCTCGGTGCATGGCGGAGTCTTGCCGTGATGGCAGCACGGCTCCAGCGTGACGTACATGACGGCCCCCTTGGCACGCGGCCCGGCCACGCGCAAGGCCTCGATCTCGGCGTGAGGGCCGCCGTACTGCTGGTGATAACCCTCACCAACGATCTCCGCGCCCCGCGCAATCACGCAGCCGACCATGGGATTCGGCTCGACTCGGCCGCGACCCTGGGCCGCGATCTCCAAGGCCCGGGACATGTGCCATGCATCCAGCTCCAATTGCGAAAGTCCCATCGTCGCCACCCCGATCAGAGATTCAACTCTTTCATTGCAAACGAGCATCCTCAAAGGAGCGCCGCAGCGAGTGGGAAGCTATCTGGAGAGGCCAGTTCCATGCCTTGCGGTGGCACGCAACGGGCCTCCACGTACAAACGACAAGGACGCGGCGAGTCCCTCCGAAAGCTGGCCTGCGACCGTCAGCGCGGTCAAAAGGCCGACCTCGGCCATCATTTTTTCCCGCGTCAGCAGGAAACACAAGGGCTAAACCAAAAAAATCGCTGGCAACCGTTCGCAAATGGGGTCCGCGCGAGCCGCAAGGCCCGCAGATATCGGTCTGGGCTTTCGGCGAGCCGTGGTCACGGCTATTTGTGGATATCTGTCTATGAAAAGGATATCTGTCTATGAAAAAATGAGTGAACGGGAAGCGAGCCGGGCAGCGGCAGCCATCATGCGATGTCGAAGGGAAAGGCCATGACCCGGCGAATGTCGCTCTCCCCTGCCCGAAGCATGACCACCCGATCCAGTCCCAAGGCAACGCCGACACAGCGGGGCAGGCCGGCTTCCATAGCGGCCAGAAGCCGATTGGTCTCTGGCAAGGCCTGTTTTCCGTCGCGCAGCCTCCAGGCATTGGCCGACTTGATGCGGTCCCGCAAGACCTCCGCGTCCAATAGTTCCAGATAGCCGTTGGCCAACTCCAGGCCTTGCGCGAAGAGTTCGAAACGCGCAGCGACGGGCGGGTCGGTCGGTCGAATCATCGCCAGGGCCGCCTGACTGGCCGGATAATCGCAGATCACCACCGGCCGATCCCGCCCCAATCGCGGCTGGATGCATTCGCTGAGCAGCAAGTCGAGCCATCCGTCGCGATCATCGGCAGCAAAGGACTCGGGGACGCTGGTCAGGCGTGTGCGGGCGGCACGCTCCAGCTCCGCCGCGTCTGCCGTCAAGGGATCGAGCGACAGGTGCTCCAAGAATACCTGGCGGTAAGTAGCAACCTGGGGTGGCGGGCATTGCAGCAGCTCGACCGCCAATTCGCCCAATAGCCCGATCCCCGATGCCATGTCATCACCGACACGATACCACTCCACAATCGTGAACTCGGGATTGTGAAGCGGGCCGAACTCTCCTTGCCTGAAGGCCTTGGTGATCTGATAAATCGCCTCGCCACCCGCTGCCAGCAACCGCTTCATGGCGAACTCGGGAGAGGTTTGCAGCCAGCGCGGCGAGCTACCATCTGTGGCGGCCGACCGCGCGGTATTCGTCTCCACGAGAAACGGATCGAGATGCCGATCCACGACCGTGTCGGCAGACAATAGCGGCGTCTCGACCTCCAGAAACCCGCGCCGGTCGAAAAACTCGCGGATCTGGCGGAATAGTCCCGCTCGGAGTCGCAAGACCTCCCACGATGCCGCGGGACGAAAACCGTCGCGTTTCGGGGAAGGTTTACCCATGCTGGAGCCTGATCCGTTATTCCTTCACTCGCTCGATGTACTCGCCGGTCCGCGTGTCCACCTTGATCAGGTCGCCGATCTCCACGAAGGCGGGCACGCTCATCTCCGCGCCGGTTTCCACCTTGCAAGGCTTGGTGACGTTCGTCGCGGTGTTTCCCCGGGCGCCCGGCTCGCAGTACTCCACGCGCAACACCACGTGATTGGGCGGGGCCACGGAGATCGGCTGCCCGTTGAACAGCACCATCGCGCAGACCATGCTCTCTTTCAGGTACTTCCAAGCCTCGTCCACCTGGTCTTGGCTCAGCTCGTATTGTTCATAACTGCTGTTATCCATGAATACGAACTGATCGCCCTGCCGGTAAAGAAACTGGGTTTGAATCTCTTCCACGTCTGCCGCCTCGATGGAGTCGCCGCTCTTATACGTGCGATCGAGAACGGTATTGCGGATGAGGTTCTTGAGGCGACACTTGTAGAGGGCCTGTCCCTTTCCCGGTTTGACGAAATTGCACTCGATCATCAAGTACGGTTCGCCGTCGAGCTGAACCTTGATACCTTTCCGGAACTCGCTAGTGTTGTACGTGGCCACGGACGCATCCCTTTCACTCGATTGTGCTTCGCTAAATCTATTGTGCTGGCTAAATCAACAAGGGGGCAATCTCTCCGAGCTTGCCGGGCAAACGCGTCACCATCTCCACATCGCGAAGTAACGCGACGTCCGAAGGTAAAGCAAAGCGAGCCTGCCGAGCATGTTGGGAAGCATTCCCCCGGATCGTGTTTTCGCTTAACTTTGAAGTAATACAGCCATCTTGGAGCGGCCTACAATTTCCCCAAGAGAGTTCGTCGCGGCGATCATCCCCCGAGACAATTTGGACCTCTTATGGTTCCACCGATGAAACAGCAATTGGAATCGCAACCAACCCCACCCTCTTCCATTCTCCCGCAGCCGACCGGTGGTGTCCAAGCGGGGGTCGTGACGGCACCGCATCCGCCCTGGGAATCGCTGTTGCCGGCTCCCTTTCCGCAGTCCGAATACGCCAAACCGTGGCGTCGCGTGGTGGCCGAGGCCATTCGAGACCCCGACGAACTGTGCGGCCTCCTACGCCTTCCCACCCGCTACGCCGAAACGGCGCGGAAAGCAGGCGGCACATTCCCCCTGCTGTTGCCGCGGACGCTGCTGCCGCGGATTCAGCCTGGCGATCCCAATGACCCGGTTTTGCGACAATTCCTCGCCGCCGAGGAAGAGCTGACACCCCACCATGGGTTTACAAGGGACCCCCTGGCCGAGTGCATTGCATCCCCCGTTCCTCGCGTTCTCGCCAAATATCCGACGCGACTCTTAATGCTAACGGTCGGAGGCTGCCCCGTCCACTGCCGGTACTGCTTTCGCCGTCACTTGCCCTACGATGAACTGATACGCTCCCCGTCAACGCCCCGTGGCAGCGGCAGCGTGGGGATCGGGCAAGACGCGGCTTGCGGGCCAGCGCGCGGGTCCGAATCGCAACCAGACCAACTGCTGGCCCCCGAGACGCTGCGGTTCCTCGAATCTCGCACTGACTGCAAAGAGGTTATTCTGAGCGGCGGAGAGCCCCTTCTATTAGAGGATTCGCGTCTCGAATCCTTGATCCATCGCATATCCCAGATCCCCCACATTTCGCGAATTCGCATCCACACCCGAATGCCGGTCGTCATCCCCCAGCGCGTTACTGGCGGCTTTTTGGCAGCGATGAAATCCACGCGGTTGACTCCCATCGTTGTCCTCCACGTTAACCACCCTCAAGAGCTGGACAACCAGGTAGCTAACGCGGCAAGCCAAATGGCGGATGCGGGCATACCGCTGCTTTCGCAGGGCGTCCTGTTAGCGGGCATCAACGACCGGGTGGAAGTTCTGAGGGAATTGTACGATCGATTGGCGGACATCCGCGTGATACCGTACTACCTTCATCAACTCGATCGAGTAGAAGGGGCGGGCCACTTTGAGGTACCCGTCCACGTCGGCCGGGGACTGATCGATCAGCTCCGAGCCGTTCTGCCGGGGTACATGGTACCCAAATACGTCCGCGAAAGTCCGGATGTTCCTTACAAAGTGCCACTGGCCTAGCGAGACGCTTGCGACTATCATGGGCGGTTGAGTCGCCCGCTTGGGCTACGCCTTGCGTAGCTTGCTTGGGCTACGCCGGGCGAGGCGCGGGTCATCCATTTGGATCGCTCCCCGCTGCGAGGAAAGCGTGCGGGGGGCAATGACGGCTTTCCGGGGGCAACCATCGAACGGGCAACCCGGCCCAGATGCCCCTCGTGTCGATGGGAAACGTGCTGTTTTGTCGGCGGAAAGCCTGCCGTTGCGTGGTTGACCAGGACCGACACGGTACTTTTTTATCGACCGAATGTTTGTTGACTGAAAGCGACGTATGGCTGGAGCCTTTGATCCCTATCGTGACGCCTTGGTGGTGGAGACGATCACCCTCTGGCCAGACGGCAAGTTTGGCCTGGATGGGGCTACGTGCCGCCGAGTGGAGGACGCCCTGCACGATCGACCGGCGGAGGCCGCCGACCTCGAATACGTGCGGCTGGCGAGCGGGTTTTGTCGCCAGATTCGGGTGACGGCCGCTGACCTGGAACGGATTCGCAAGCTGTCCGTCGTGGGACATCCGGACCCGGCATCGGGCGATCAGACCGACAATAAAATTGGCAATAAAGAGGCAGCCCAGGGACACCTACCAAGCGAACACGCTGCCCACTCGCCGGCTCCCAAAGAGTAAGTGCTTCTATACGACAAGTACGCCTAAACGATAAGTGCCCGTGAAGGATAAGTGTTCCTAAAGATAAAGAAGGAATACGTGCTCCCAATAAAATTAGTCTGGGAGCGCCCATCGTCCCTGGGTGGGCGTGCGAACGGTTGCTTTTGGC
>DYLS01000378.1 GCA_020721965.1 Blastopirellula marina
GTACTGACTGCACCTGTGCGCAGAGCAGTTTTGAAATCCCGATTCAGGTATTCGTCGGGGTTGGATTCTGGCGCGTAGGGCGGCAGAAAGGCCAGTTCAATGCGGTCTTTTTTATCTGCCAGCCAAGCCGTTACCACTTTGGCATGATGCACCCGCAGATTATCGACGACCAGATAGATTTTCTGGGGCGCGTCCTGAATCAAGGCGGTGAGAAAAGTGATGAAACGCTCCGCATCAATGCTGCCTTCGACAATCTGGAAAGCGACTTTGCCCTGCGGAGAAATCGCCGAGATCATGGAGAGCGTGGTCCATCGGGCGGGAACTGCCAATACCGGCGTTTGTCCCCGAGGCGCATACCCGCGCACCCAATGGGCATCTTCCTTGACGGCCGTCTCGTCCCCCCAATAAATCACCGCTCCCTCTTGGGCCGCTTGCGCGCGCAGGCGGGGATAATCCTGTTCCAACCACTGACGGACTGCTTCTGGGTTCTGCTCCAATGCCCTTTTGACAGGGCGTTGCGGAGTAAAGCCCCAACGTTTGAGATACTTACCCACCAGACGCTCCTGTATATCCACCCCAAAATGGTCTCGAATCAGCGCGCGTATCGCCGGTCGCGTCCATAACGCAAAAGGCAACTTTATTTGCTGAGGGTTACCCTTGACGATCTGATCGCGTATCCAGGCCTCGGCGGCCAGGGTCAGTTTGCGACAGGCACCTACCGGCCGACCTCGGCGCTTCTCTCCCAGCCCTTTTTCTCCTTCTGTACGCGCCCGCGCCAACCAGCCTTTAATGGTCGTGGGATGTGCGCCAGATACCTTGGCCAACTCTTTCACGCTCATCCCGGATTGCTTGCGCAGGCGAACCACCATCTGGCGAAGCATCTGCCTCCCTTCCATCGTCAAGCTGCGCACGTCGATCCTTTCCATGCTCTATATATTATCACAGGATGGTCGGGTATTTAAGGGCCGTATTAATAAGCCCGAGTCCAGCCGCGAGTCGAAGAGACTTCACCAGAGGGACAATGTTGCC
>DYLS01000379.1 GCA_020721965.1 Blastopirellula marina
ACCAAAGCCAGAGATGTGCAGCAGCCGTCCGATTTTTTCATCTTCCGCCACAATCCCCGTCATCTCTTTTTCCACCCGCACTTCCTGCTCTGCCGCAAATTGCAGGGTCTCCAGGTCGCTTTGCAGGTTCATCTTCTCCAGCTTGCCCAGCGGTAATGCCTGCCACCAGCCGTTGTTCGTCTTCGCAAACGGATTGCCCGCAGGCGGTTTCAGGTGATGCCTTTGGATGACCGCATGCAGACGATTCTTGGCTTGCGTGGCCAGACGCGTCATCTTTTGACGCTGCGCCACCAGTCCGCGCAGTTCACGGATTTCCTGCGGCGGTACCCAGATGCCCACCAGCAAGCCCTTCGCCAACAGGCGCGCCAGGATCGAGGCCGCGATCTTGTCGTTCATCACTTGCGAGCGCGTGATCAATGCCACATGCGGCGGATGCACCACTGTTACCGAGCCTGCGTACTCGCTCAGTTCATCGTACAACTGCCAGGTGTTGGTCGTCATCTCCAGCACGACTTCATCCTGTTTCGTCAGATTCTTTTTCATCCAACTCTCCAGGTGGCTAAGCTCCACCCGCCGCAGCGGCAGGACGACGTTCAAGTCCGCGTCCACGCCCAGCGCGACCAGGTAGTGCTTGTGCACGTCCAGTCCGATATACCGTTTTCCAGAATCAGTCATAGTGATATACTCCTGTTTGGCACTGGCGAGTCCTTGCCAGCCAAGGTCGGGCACGTCTCTTTTTTAGGGCCGCTGAATCACACACAGATACGGGCTTGCTTCCTTGTTGAGGAGCTTCCCAGTTTAGCGGATTCGAACGGGGCAGCCACATCGTCCCGATGCTCTTTCGGGAAACACCTGAGCGGGCTGGTTCCAAGCAAGAGCGGAACTTCCCATGCACGTTTCGGCTGGTCCCTTACGCAGCGTTCCCGGGTACGCGTTCCCGTTCACTAAACAAACGGAGCATACCCAAAAACGTGCCCGACCGCAACCTCGTCGGGCTGCGCTTTCATGCTAACACCTGACGTGTGGGA
>DYLS01000178.1 GCA_020721965.1 Blastopirellula marina
CGGATAACCACGAAGGGCACGACGATACACGAAGGGGTTTTCTTGGCATGGATTGTTCTTGATACCCCTTCTTCGTGGTTCTTCGTGTTCCTTCGTGGGCTTCGTGGATTTATCAGTTCGAGCCTTCCCATTCGACTGGCTCGCCACCGCGGGCGGCGGTCTCTGTGCCCAAGATCGTGGGAAAGCCCTCCTCATCAGCTACTTCGGCACTGGGCGCACTCCAGTCCCCAAACAGGTCTTGACGTGGCACGCCTTCGACCTCTACAGTTCGCGACAAAACTCGCGGAAATCGCCAGTGGCTAGCGGTTATAACGGCACCTGGCAAACCGAGTGGAAGTCCGCCATCGAAGGGAAACCCGTGAAGCCCAAACTGCCCCTGTTGCTTGCGGTCCTTTTGAGCATGAGCTGCCTAATCATGGATCGGTCTTGGCTATGGGCCGATGGCCACGGCTCTGGTTTGGCGGCCGACGCGGGAAGTCCAAGCCCACCAAATACCGAGGTGGCTCCATCTTCTCGGGATGCGCCGCGCACTCCACCCCCGCCCGCCGTTGGCATTCTGCGCAACCTGCGAGAGGCAGGCAAGGCATCGCAGCAATCGTCATCGTCAGTCAAACCAGACGCCCAGCCCAGCGATTCCGCGCCGGCTGCGGGGCTGGCTCGCACTCCATCGACATCCGGTTTGCCCGTGGGGCCTCGCCCGACCCTTCCCCCGCATCCCAACGTGTCGTCCCGTTCTGCGGCGGCCTCGCCCTCGCCGGCGCCCGCCGAAATCGATCATCCCGTGGACTGGGTGGAAGTGAAACTCGAAATGAACGGCACGTTGAAGGCGGCGGCACCGGCCGACAAGCCCACTCCCATGACCGTAAACGCCCAATTCGCTTACGAAGAGGATATCCTTGAGTCGGGCGACGGGACGAACCAGCCGGTCCGTGCTGTCCGGTGGTACAGTGACGCCCGGGCCGGGCTGAATATCGGGGGGCAGACGGCCGACCTCCAGCTTAGCCCCGATCGGCGGCACTTGGCGGTCAGCATTTTCGAAGGGCGGTGCGAACTCTTCTCTCCAAAAGGCCCGCTGACCCGCGACGAATTGGACCTGCTCGACATCCCGGGCAATACGGCCGTGCTGGATCGCCTGTTGCCACCGCTGCCGATCCAAAAAGACGCGCAGTGGAATCCTGGCCCAGAGGTATTGGCCCGGCTACTCGGACTGGATGTCGTGACGGAGAGCGACGTTACGGGCAAGGTCAAGGAGATGTTGTCGGGCGGGGTGGTCAGGGTGGAGTTTTCGGGCAGGCTCTCCGGCCGCGCCCTTGGTGCCGCGACCAAGCTGGAGCTATTGGGCCGTTATCAATTCCCTATGTCCTCGCCGAAAATCTCGTGGTTTGCCATGCTGGTGCGGGAAAACCGTGAAGGTGGGGCCGTGGATAGCGGCTTCGAGGCCGTCGCCCGCTTGCAGCTTCAACGCTCCGCCCGGCCACGCCCCCAACAGATTCCCCTCGATGAGTTGGCGCAAATCACCTTTCCGCCCTTGGAAGCCGACAAGAAAATCCTCTTTCGGGACGAGGCGAGAGGCTGGCAACTCCTGCACGACCGGCGGTGGTACCTGGTCGGCAGGTCCGATGGTTTGACCGCCTTTCGCTTCGTGGATGCCATGCGAAGCGTGGCCCAATGCAACGTTGCTCCGGCCACCGACGACCGGCAAGACGTTACGCTGTCGGGCTTTCAGGAGCTGGTCAAGCAATTGCTGGGGGATCGGTTCCGGCGGATCGTCGATTTCGACGAGCAAACCAGTCCCACCGGTCATCGCATGTTTCGCGTCCACGCCACCGGCCTGGTCAACGATCTGACGATTCACTGGTTCTACTACCTGCTGACCTCCCCCGGCGGGCAAAACTACGTGGCGGTGTTTACGGTGGAAGACCAGGACCTCCCGCTGTTCGGCGAGGCCGATAAGGATTTCATTGCGGGGCTGGCATTCCTGCAACCGAGCGAGACCGCCCCGGCTGCCGAAGCCTCGCCGGCTGCCGAAACCGCGCCGGCCGGGCCTCCCGCCAGTGCCGCCCTCTCCAGCAAGGCCGGGGAGTCCGCCGCGATCCAGTGACTTTTCCTCACGAAGGCCGCGATTCCACCAGGATTTGCCTTGCCCAATCGCGGACGTTCGCTGGATGCAATTCAGATCGCCTCAGACAAACCGCTTCAGACAATTCGCATCAGTCGAGTCGCATCAGTCGAATCGCATGGCAATCGAATGGCGTCGCAAGCTGAAGCGCATCGCAATTTGAAACGGATCGCGAGTGGAATCGCATCAGGCGGGGTTCCGCGGGCGAGATCAATTGCGGCCGGCGAAAATCCCTGTGGCATACCACACGCCGTTCGAGCCACGTTTGATATCGTAGCCATAGGCCTTTTGCGGGGACGAAACGGCGCGCCAGTGGCCCGACGACAACCGCCAACAGCGCACGCACTCGATGGCGGCCGCCAGCAATCCTTGGCCGGGCCAGCTCTCCGCGCAAACCTCGCTGGCCAACGTCCCCGGCGGGATGCGCCCCAAAATCCGATGAAATCGCGTTTCCCAAAAGTGGTGGCCCTGGAGGCAAATCCGGGCTTGATAGCGGGAATGGCCCTCCGCTTCGCTGAAGAGATAAGGGTCGGGCCTCCCGCGGACGCTGGCCGGGTGCTCTGGGTGCGTGCTAACCGCGTAAATCATAGTCCGCTGCGTCAACGAACCCTTGGGCAGCGTCAGAATCACTTTCATCTGCTTGACGTTGTAAGGTCGGCCGTTCAAAAACGGAAAGACGTTGACCACCGTCCCGAAGTACTCCTCGCCTTCCGATTCGTAGTCCACGATGAACAGGCCGGGCTTGTGCTCCATCTCCACCAACGAGGGATGGTCCAGCAGGGCCACCTCGCGATCACCATCACGCATCACGGCAGACTCCGGCAGTCGAGCCAGGACAAATGCCGACAGCATCTCCACCACGGCTGAATCGGCCAAACTCTTCTCGAACGACTCGCGCAGTGCCGCCTGATCTCCTCCCTCTGGCACCAAATAAACCAAGAGCATCCTCTTTTCCTCTTTGGCCACCTGGGTCGCCTGGGCGTAATCGTCCAACCAGATCAGCGATGGCAATATCGGCCGGAGTGCCGTGGCGGGCTGTACCGCTTCGTCTCGCATCGCGTTGCGATCGCTCGGCTTGATGGGCGTCAACGGCTGATTGGGAACTTCGGACAATGGGCCGGGCGCTGCCACCGCGCCTTGAATCGCCGCAAGCTGATCCTCCGATAGTTGGCCCGACGCCGACAATGGGAATACCCGCCAGGCTCGACCATACTTGGCGGAGTCCTTGGGAACGCTGAAATCGACGATCGCCACACCCGGCTTGCCTTCCAGGCGGGCAAAGGCCGGCGCATCGCTCAAGACCACGTCCTTCCCGCCACTGCGGACGGCCTCGCCGATCCCAATTCCGGCGACCGGGACGGCGGTTCCCTCCTGCTTGCTCAGTCTCGCCGCCAGGGCGTCGCACCAGTCTTTTTGGCCGTCAGCGTAAAAGCACACCACAAGAGGCCGATTTCCTTGCCGGGCGGCGGCGAAGGCCGTTGCGTAATCGCTCAGGGCCGCTTTCACCGCGGACTCTTCGCCTGCCGTCGCGCCCACCTCAGGCGGGGCTTCGGCGAGGAGCAGCCGACCCAACAAAACTACCCACGCCGCGCAAACCACCACGGCGGACCCACGAACGAACCGGTAAACCACAACAGACGACATGCACTCCTCCACGAGAAGAGGGACCAGAGACAAACCGTCATACGGAAAAGCGACCTTTGCCAGACCCTCCATTAAATACAGAAAATAAGCAGAATGCAATGTTTACATAGATTACAAAGCAAAAACAGAACAAATAGGTGATACCCCCCTGTCGTGGGGCAATCCAAAACCACCCAACCGGCACACTTTCACATCCTTGCGATTCGGCGTAAACTATCCACTGCGTTGCAGTCGGCCAGCACCTCAGTCTTGGGGCGACCCAAGGGCTGACCGCCACCGGGCCGACGTGACGCCTAATCGCGGTTCATGATCGCGAACATAGCAATTGCAGAGTCTGGGAAAACACAGCGGACTTAGGAATCTCGTCTTGAATAGGAGGCCCGTCGCATGAGAGTGAAACGATTCGATTCGCTTGGCACGGATTCTGGCTTGAGCACGGACAGCCCGAGCTTGCTCTTGATGCCCTCTCGCTGGATTCACCGGCTTCGCTGGACGTACCACAACATTCTGCCCCTGGGCGTTTTGTTCAACATCGTGACATTTGGCGTTTGCCTCGCAGCAGCCGTTGCAGGCGAGGAAGAGACTGCGAAGAGTCCCACGCCCCCGGATCCCATCATTGCGGCCGTAGCCGAGGCCAAACGGACTGCTCAGCCCATTCGGGCGGCAGAGGCTTCGGCTGCCAAGGCGCGATTGCGCGAGGCCGTTGCTCGACTGTCGGACCGCCTGAAACGGGATAAAGACCAGGGCGGTAACTGGCGCAACTATCTGCAATTGGCCGACCTGGAGGCCGAACTGAGCAAGTCCGGGGAGCCTTCCTGGGAGAGACTGAATGCCGTCCTTGCCCGATTTTCCGCCGGTCACGAGGGATTGAAATTGACCTGCTTCTCCGAGGTTCGTGAAGCCCTGCGGCAATACATGGTCCGGTCCCGCGCGGTCGATGACGCCTCCCTGCCGGAAAAGTTGGGGCAAATCCTGGATCCGCTACCGGGCTTGGTGGAGTCCTATCAAGCCTCCCACGACCCCGCGGTCGCCAGCAGCATCCAGGCCATTGTGGGATGGCTGGAGTTGATGGATCGCGGGCAACCGGTCGTGGCCGCGGTGCGAGAACGCTTCGCACGCCCCAATCTCTTCGTGGAGGTCTCCGCCGAGTTCCTGGCCAAGGGGTTCACGGCACCCGTGGACACCAGCGAGCCGGTCCGCGAGATCATCCTGGGGACGGATGTCCGTGGGACGGGACACATCACGGGCGACCGCACGCTCCGCCTGATGCCCGCCTCGAATCGCGCCGAATTGGCGATCGTGGTTACCGGCTCGATTGCGGCAACGACCATTGGCTATAACGGGCCAGCGCGGATTTATTCCCAAGGGGAGACCCCGTTCACTGCACGCAAGGTTGTCCGCATCTCTGCCGCCGGGGTCGAGATTCTCCCGGCCCAGGCCGATGCCCGCACCCGCACCAAAATCAACGATGTGGACGTCACGTGCCGCGCCCGCTGCGTGGAGAAGATCGCCTGGAAGCGGACCTTCCAGCAAAAGCCGCTGGCCGAGATGGAGGCCTCCCGCCGCGCGGAGATTCGGCTCGACCGGCGGATCGACGAAGAGGCCGACGCCCGGCTGAAAGAACTGCAAACGTCGTTCGAAGGGCGATTGCGTCGGCCGCTTCTGGATCGCGGCCTGTTCCCCGAGAAACTCGACTTCCGCAGCGACGAGAGCCGCTTGCAGGTGGAATCGCTGTTCGGGGGCTTGCACTCCCAGACGGCGTCCAGCGCCCCACCGGCAGCCCACGACGGCGACATCGATGTGCGCCTCCATCAGACGTTTTTCAACAACATGGCGGAGGGCGCCCTGTCGGGGATGCTGGTTCGCGAAGAACGGCTGCGAGAGATCATTACCGATCTTCTCGGAAAGCTGCCCCCCGAACTGGAAACAGAAGACGAGCAGCCTTGGGCCGTGAGGTTTCCGCAGACCCGGCCCATCTGCGTCCAATTCGACAACGGGCGAGCCGTCGTACAATTCCGCGGTCAGGCGTACCAGAAAGGCGACGCGGAATACACGGGCATGGACGTGACGGCGGCCTATCGCCTGGAGCAGCGAGATGGCGGCTTTGTCCTCGTCCGCGAGGGAGACCCGACCGCCTTCCCGCCGAATTTCGATCCGCAAAACGACCGCCTCTCCGTTCGCCAGCAAACACTGCGCCGGCTGTTGGAACGGCGGTTCGGCAAGATATTCCGGTCGGAAATCGCGCTGGAGCCAATCGCGCTGGAGGGAGAGTGGGCCGCGGTCGGTCCCTTGACCGTGACCTACGTCGTGATGGACGACGGCTGGCTGACGCTCAGCCTCCGGTCCGCACCAACGGCCCCCGTCGGCCAACCCTGAGCGGCATACGCCCGTGTGGGTCGCGACGATAGCTGCCCTGCTATCGGGAGCGAATTGGGGTCCTGAGCGGAATACCCTCGCGCTGGTTGCGATCTCCGCACAATCGCGACTAAACTAGAATGCCAGATTGGCAGCGTTCCAGGACTCGATCCAGCGGTGCGGCGAGTGCCTGGCGGGGAGTTGCGGCCGCTACTCCCTGGAGCCTTGAGGCAACACGTAATGAACCGTTTTT
>DYLS01000179.1 GCA_020721965.1 Blastopirellula marina
CGCTATTGAAAGGGGGAACCGCAAACGGCAGCGGACGCGCAAAAAAAGAACCCCGTATTGCCGGGGGTTTTGGTAGAACGGGGGACTCAAGGTGCCCCACCGCCATTACACACCACTATATGTTGCGTCTAGAAATCTGTGTCAATGCTATATGTTTTGCCTCAAAGGGCGCGTGCAATGAGAGTAGGCTACCGGAGGGATTTCGTCCAGGGAAAAACAAGTTGCGGGGACAGGATTCGAACCTGTGACCTCGAGGTTATGAGCCTCGCGAGCTACCTGCTGCTCCACCCCGCGCTAAATATGATCTTTCCGAACGCACTAAGGCCGTTCAGATCCGACAAAAATGCCAAAATCATCCATTTTACCGAAATTGCAAATACTGTGAACCTGACGCCCCGTTAACCAGGAAAGACGGTCACCTGCCCCTCGACCGAATTTTGGACGTCTCTCCTGTCCAGGGAAGGCTGTCCCCCGGGCAAGGACTTTGCCAAGCCGATAGTCCCAATGCTTTCAATGTAGCCTTTTGCTGCGCTGGCGTCCAGCCCCCCACAGTTTCCACGCAAATCATCGTTTGCCCCCAGGCATCGCTTTTGAGGGGATAGGGATGGGTATGCTACAACGATTCGGGTCTATCCAGCCGACAATAGCAGCGTGCCGATTCCCGGCTCGGAAGGATTCGAGGTGAGACAACCGGGAGGGAGACGCACGAATCAGGCGAACAGTCGCATCTCGGGTCGCCCTTTGCCGTCCTGGGTCACGTAGAACGGTCGTCTTTCCACCTCCATGGCCGTCCGGGGCGATATGCCCATTGCGGTGTAGATCGTGGCGTGCAGGTCGCTTACGCCAATGGGATCGCGGGTCGCCAGGCAGGGCCTCTCAGGGGCTGATTCGCCGAAAACTTTGCCTCTGGCGATGCCACCGCCGAACATCAGGACGGAGCTAGCGCCAGTGAAATGCCGATGCAGACCGTAGTGGATCATCTCTTGCATGACGTCGGCGGGGGCGCGGGACTGGTCCTTGGCGGCGCTGCCCGGCACGCCCTCGACGAGCATGTCCCGACTGAACTCGCTCGCCAGAATCACCAGGGTCCGGTCCAGCAGGCCGCGTTCGTCGAGGTCTCGGATTAACTTGGCCACGGGGCGGTCGATCAATTCCTTCATTTTGGCGTAACGGGTGTGGCCGTTCTCGTGCGTATCCCAGCCCTCAAAGGGGACGTATTCGGTGGTAACTTCGATAAATCGGGCGCCGGCTTCCGCCAAGCGTCGAGCCAAGAGGCATCCCAGACCGAATCGACCGGTGTTGTATTCTTCGTAAACGTTCTTTGGCTCCAAGGAAATATCGAAGGCCACGCGTTTCGGGGAGGCAAGCAGTTTGTACGCGTTATCCATAGCCCGAAGCATCGATTCGCGATGAAAATCTCCGGCTTGGATATATCTCGGGCTGGTTTCTGCCAGCTTTCGGTAAAGGTGGTATCGATTTTCGAATCGTGAGGGGGTCATACCCTGCGGCGGGCGGACGGCCTGTGCCCCTTGCTCGGGGTAGGGAATGAGGAACGGGCCGTACTCCCCCCCAAGGAACCCGGCCGTGTGAAAGGCCTTCAATTCCTCTTTTTCGCCAATCCCCTCCAATCGCTGGCCAATGACGATGAACGGGGGGATGGCGTCATCGCGAGGACCGAGCAGGCGGGCCATCCACTCGCCCATGTGAGGGGCGGCGACCGTCTGGGGCGGTACATAGTCTGTGTGCCAGTGATATTGGTGACGCGAATGCAGAATATGCCCCAAGTCGGGGAGAACGTGCGAGCGAATCAGCGTCCCGCGATCGAGAATTCCAGCGATGTTCTCCAGCCCTTGCGAGATTTGTACGCCGGGGAGCGCGGTATCGATAGCCGGAAAGGTGCTGAGGATTTCCGATGCCGGCAGCCCCACGCGGAAGCAGGCGTGACGCTTAGGGTCAAACGTATCCGGAGCAGCCATACCGCCCGCCATCCAAAGCAGAATACAGCAGTCCGCCTTGGCCGGTGGAGTGCTCGTGTTCGCTTCCGCCTCGCTCGCGGGGATCGGCGAAGACCATGCGCGTGGCTCTCCCAAGGTCACGGTTGCGGTGGTAGCCGCGGCGCCCCAACGAACGAAATCACGGCGCCTCCACTGTCGCGGATTCTCATTTCCCCGGTTTTCGTACCGTTTCCGATTCATGGGTTTTCCTCCTGCAAGAGAGAATGCCTTTGCACCGTTGGATAGCACGCCGGAGTTTCGAGGTCTTGATTTTTTGCCGAGCTTGCCAGTAACGTATAAAAAGGCCCCGCTGGCCCCGAAGTCACCGCACGTCAATACACGGTTTGGAACTCTGGCAGCATCGCGACGGCCCAAAGAAAATCGGCGACGTTGTTTTCATCGAGTCGGCCTACGGTCTGCGGTTGATCGCCCGTGGCGGGCTGTCCATCGCCAGTCAAGATTTGTCGGATCACTGCTGTTTCCTCGTTGGTCGGCGGCCGACTGAGCGTGTTGAGAAAGACGTGGCCGATCAATGCTTCCGGCGATTGTTCCGCGTATCGCTGCTTGAGATTGCGTGCCCCTTGCAGCAGCAAATCGTGCAATTCCGGACCGATGCTGAGATCGAGGGCCTGGAGTGTGGTGACGTCTTCTGGGCGAGTGGAAACGACGACATCGCGCAAGGGGCGACCCAGCGCGAGTTGGATGCGATCCGCGGCCGTCAATGACGCGCGATACCATTCGGCCTTTTCGTCCACGGGAGGGACGAAGGCGGGGTTCTGCGGGCTAGTCTCGGTCAACCGACGCAAGGTATCCACGAACTGCTCGGCGGTCAGCCGTTTCGGATGGGGACCTGTGAAGACGTAGGAGTCGCCCGTCTCTGGGCTGATAGGCACGGTCACCGCTGCGTAAATTCGCGACGAGCAAATATGCTCGATGAGCAACTTCAGGTCCCAGTTGTGCTAGATGAGGTAGTCGGCCAGGTAATCGAGGAGTGACTCGTCCCAGGCCCGGCGTCCCATTTCGTCCACGGGATGCACCAGTCCCCGACCGAACAGCCGATGCCAGATGCGATTCACGATGGTCCTTGCCGTACGCCCATTGTGAGGATTGGTCAGCAGGATCGCATATTGGCGTAGCCTTTCCTCGCGGGATGCCTGGGGATCAATACTCCCCAATTCGGGGTAGAGGAATCGCGCCTGGACGATTTCCCCGGTCGGCTTGTCACACCGAAACATCTCTAACGGCTCATCGGCGGTGATAGCGGCCAGGCCGTATGCGTCTTTCAGCGTCCAGTGGTCGATGAAACTGTCGTGGCAAGAGGCACACTTCATGTTGATGCCGAGGAAGACCTGTGCTGTGTTCTGGGAGAATTGCAGCTCGGTTCTTTGGCTGGCATTGACGTTGCCCCGCCACTTGATGCCGCGCATGAATCCCTCTGAGTCAGGGGTGGGGGCTGCGAGTTGGCGCACGAATTCGTCGTAGGGCATGTTGTCGTAGAGGGCGCGGTACAACCACCCCGTAATCTGCTTGCGTCCCCCGTCGATGTAGCCCGTCCCCGTGTAATCATTCCGCAGCAGATCGTTCCAAAAACTCAGCCAGTGCTCAGCGTAATCTTTTCGGGCAGTCAAGCGTTTTTTCAACCAGCGGATGTGACGATCTGGAGATGTGTCGGCCGCGAAAGCCGCCAGCTCTTCGGCAGTAGGGGGAAGCCCGATGATGTCGTAGCTCACGCGACGCAGCCATTGTGTCGGGTCGGCGGCCGAGGGGAATTCGACGCCATTTTGGTCGAGGTAGGCACCCACCAGCTGATCGATGGGGTGCTGCCGGTCGGCGGTTTCCGGAGGAAGCTCAACGGATCGCAGCGAGAGCGGGCGGATTTCCTCCTTGTTGGGGCCGGAGAAGCCGAACCCGTCCTGCCAGGGCATCCCTTCCGCGATCCAGCGTCGCAGCAAGTCAATTTCGTCTGGCGTCAAGGGCGGGCCGTTGGCCGGCATCCGCTCAGCCGGGTTATCGCTGGTTACCCGCCGTAGCAGCTCGCTTTCCTCTGGTTTTCCCGGCACGACGACCCCCGATTCTACGACTTGTTTTCGGGTATCCAGGGAAAGCCCGCCTTCGCTTTTGGCCCCTAAATGACATTGCCTGCAACGTTGTCGCAGCAACGGCACGATTTGATGTGAAAAATCGACCGCGCGGCTATTCTTTTCGCCTGGCTCCTCCATTGACTCCGAGCTGGCGGGTAAGGTCGAGGATTCGTTCTTGCCAACCCCTTCGGGATCTGGAACCCGAGAACTTTGGGGGCCGTCGGAAACCGCCGCAAGATCATGTTCCTCATTACGCGCCTTTTCCTGGGCCCAAGCGGAATGGGCAGCAAAGATCGCGCTGAGGGCGCCGGCTATCAACAATGTGCTGGCGGTGAGATTGCTGGCGGTGAGGTTATCGGCCTGGTTCGGCTTTGGAGTCGGCCGACCTTTATCCTCGCAGGTTCCTGAGGCTTTAGGCATTTGGCACATGCTCCCGGCAAAGACTTGATTCTGTTTAAAGGGGAGGAAGACGGTGGCTTTTCGAACCAGGGAGGGTGCGGATTGAGACTCACTCTCGCACCGCGACCCATCTTTAACCCACCTTTATAAAATGTCAAGCGCTGCTGCCGAAATATCGGAAGCGGACAAGCCCGTCGCAGATTCCTGGACTTTTGCAACTTGTTTTCACAAACTCCTCCATTCCCTCGGGAGATGGTAGAGAGAAGGCGCTTTCCCATGAAAACGACATTCCTTCTTTTCCTGAATTGGCCAGCGTCCGAGTTTGTCACCCTCTCTCAGATGGGGATCGAGCGGTTTCCAAAAGTCCAGAGTTGGCTCTGTAGCACAATCTCGGTAGCACAACGAATGGGGCGGTCGCCGATCCGGCCCGTTGCCTACGCATCGCCAGCCGCTTGCCGACCTATACTTTTGGCAGACGGGTAACCCTTCTAGGAAAACTCGGCTGTCACGCCGTGTCAGCCACAATATCATGAGGTCTCCTTGAGCAATGGGCGGCTGGGGCAGAGCATTTTTGCCAGACGGCTCCTGAAAACGCCGCGAACCCCGTCCTTTACCGCGTTTTGTGACGGGGGGCAATCTACCGTGTTTTTTGCACTGCTTTACCCGTGAGCGGTTACGCAGACGGGCTGTCACGAAGGTCTTTTGACTTGCGTGCGATGCTCACAAATGGGGTCAAGTCGTGATGGATCTCAACGATTTACTCTGCATTCTGGAGCGAGTCGACAAACCCACCAACTGGGTGTGCTCTCGATTACGAACTCTTTTTCCGTCGCTTCCGATCGTGTGGATTGGCGTTTTGGACGGAGGATTGTCCTGGGTAACGCATCACGCGGAGGGATTGGAGATTGGTCTTGATCGAGTCCGCGATCTCGTTAGATGCGATCCGATGTCCGATGGCCGTCTTATTCTGCCGATCGAGGGCGCAGATTCTTGGACGCTATTTGCGGTTTCCGTGGAATGCCTCTGCTGGCAGCCCCGACCACCGATCAGTCAGCCGATCCGCGGGATCGCGGCCGTCATCCTTTCCATGGGCGAATCGGAGGTTGCAAGGGTAGCCGAGTCGCTGCGGCCTGCATTGGAACTGGTCGGATGTTCGGCTCTTTTGGCAAGTGTCTTGGAGCATTATGCGGTCTGGGTGCAGCAACTACAGAATGAACGGGCATCGCTCCAACACTCGCAGATGGAAGCCGTGGCCCAGGCTCTGGAAGAACATGAAAAGGTCCTTTTGGCGGAGGAGAGCCAGCGTGCCTTACGTGAGTTGATGGAGGCCCGGGATGCCGCACAAAGAGCCAAGGACCGCTTTTTCGCGAATCTCTCGCATGAGTTGCGGACCCCTCTCCACGGGATCCTCAGCTACGCGACCTTTGGAATCAAGAAGGCGGAGACCGCGGAGCGATCCACGCTCTTGAAGTACTTCACGGAAATCGAGCGGAGTGGCGAAACCTTGCTCGCCTTCCTCAATGATCTTTTGGATCTTGCCAGGCTAGAATCGGGCAAGATGCAGTACGACTTCGCATGGCGCGACCCCGTTTCGTCGATATTCCGGGTATTGGAAGAGTTCCAGTCCGTCTCGGAGCAGCGTCGCATCCGGTTCGATGTCACGCACACGAAGGATGGGGTGAGATTGTGGCTGGACGACCGGAGATTTCAGCAAGTTTTCCGAAATCTGATCAGCAACGCAGTCAAGTTTTCGCCCGATGGAGGGACGATTTGGATTGCCGTTACAGTGGAGGACGGTCATTGTGCCGTGAGCGT
>DYLS01000180.1 GCA_020721965.1 Blastopirellula marina
CGGGCAGGCTTTCAGCAGGGTAAAAGAAGAAATCGCCCGAAAGATGGACATCCTTCAATATACCCTCCTCATTGACCGCCGTCACGCGAATCAATCCGCCTGGGGCTTTGACCATGTTCTGGATGACGTAGACGCCCTCGCGGATTTTCACCTGCTCGGCGCGCGGACGGCGTGAGTCGTTGGCGTGCAGCCATTCTTTCGTATACATCACCGCCAGCAATTCATCCGCCTTCTTGAGTAGTTCCTCATCCACTTCACGGACGATTTCCATCTTGCCCAGCAGCGGTTCGTAGCGTTTGATCAGATCCAGCATCAAGGCTTCTGTGGAGGGAACAGTGCCCGTCTCGCGCTTCATCGTGCTGAGATTATCCTGCAGGGTTTTGTATACCTTATCGCGGAATTTCTCGTCTGGCACGCGCAGGCACTTGGACATCATCTCATAGTTGAAGTCCATGATAAAGTTGCCGACCAGAACCCACATGCCTTCGATCTCCGCCGCGCCGTTGCCAGAGACCTTGCGCCCGTTGGCGATGATATCGTTGATGGGCTTGTATTCCGCGTTCACGCCGAAGGCGCGGTAGGTCTCGATCACTGGCTGGAGATACTGGCGATAGAACTCGGCCTTGTTCGTTGCGATCCCAAAACGGTCTGACTTAAGAATCAACTGATAGAACAATTGCTCGCCATCGAGATACACCGCGCCGCCGCCGACTTCGCGTCGGATGACGGGAATGTTGTTGGCCTGCGCAAACGCCAGGTCAATTTCCTGCTCGGCGTCCTGGTGGTAACCAATGCACACATACGGCGTGGATGGGCGCAGGATGAACAGCGCCTCGCGTCCCAAATGTGCCGCTGCGTGATACAAAGTCTGGCTATGCTGCCAACTGACTTTATCGAGAAAATAGCATTCCATTATATGACTCCTTGTTTGATTTTATACCTCACCTTTACCCTGTCATCAACCCCCATTCGCGCAGAACCCGCTCGGCTCTTTTCAGGACCTCTGGCAGGACCGCCGCGATCTCAGGGCTGACGCCGTACCCGATGGACATATCCACCGGCTGCGCGCCGACCAGGTGAAGATATTCGGGAAAATGGCCGCGGAATTTTGCTAACCCCAGCACCTCCTGAAAGGTGATCTGGTGATCCGACATTTTGATGTTGCGATAGAGCGGAATTTCGTCTTTCGCTAATTCCATCACCTGGCCTGGCAGGGAAAAACGAGAGACTACAGAATCCAGCACCAGCAAGTGAGAGGCTTCCTCCACCCACGGCAGAAGGTTCAATCCCAGTGCGCCGCCGTCAAGGAACTCCACTGCAGGCGCGCGGGCGGCGAGACGCTCCTCGAGCAGTTTGAGGGCATGGACGCCCAGGCCTTCATCTTTATTGAGGGTGTTTCCCAACCCCATCACGATCTTGCGATTAGCACCGCTACCGCTCATTCCAATCTCCAAATTTCAGAATCTGCGCCAGGCTCCACGGAGACCACTTTCTTCTTTGAGCCTGACATTTGTTTGAAAAAGCCCTCGAACAGACCGACTACATAAAACCGCACGGACTTTGCATCCAGGCCAATGTTCTGCATTTCTTCCAGCACGTGGTTCCCCGTCACATACAACTCGCCTGCGGCGGACAATTCCAGTCCGTTCAGGAAGCCGAGTTCCACCAGCAACATGCCGCTGCGGCGAGCCGCCTCATCTTCGGACAGAGTGAGCGGCAGCATCTCGATCAGGTTAGCAGAGGCATGTTGACCCGCCGAGCGTAGAACCGCCTGCGCCCCATGCTGGCCGATCAACTGTTCCAAACCCTCTGCCACAAACAACAACGATTTAAGGCTGACTTCGCAATCCATATTCATACCAAAATTGTAACATCTAGACAGCCATGGCCGCGTTGCAAATTCAGGATAAAACAGGCTCCGAGGCCCTCTCCCCTGCCTCGAAGGCTGTTTCCAAACCGATCAAAACTAACTCACGCAGACGTTCATGCCCGTGGCGACCTCGCCGAGGTCGTTGCCATCGGCGTCCACCATATGGACGGCGCAAGCCATGCACGGATCGAACGAGTGGATGGTGCGCAGGATTTCCAGCGGCTGATCGGGAATAGCTAGGGGCGTGCCAACCAGGGATACCTCGTACGCGCCAGCCTGCTCCTTTTGATCGCGCGGGGAGGCGTTCCAGGTGGTCGGAACCACCATCTGGTAGTTGGAAAGCCTGCCGTTATCAATCACACACCAGTGACCGAGCGCGCCGCGCGGGGCTTCCATAAAACCAAAGCCTTCAGCGTGCGAAGGCCAGGTGGTGGGTTCCCACTTTTCGCCGTTGAAAGTGTCGGTGTCGCCAGCCTTGATCGTGGCGATGAGGTCGTTGTAGGCGGTGAGCAAGTAGTCGGCGAAGACCTTGGTCTCGATGGCCCGCGCAGCCGTGCGGCCCAGTGTTGAGAAAACTGCGCTGATGGGGACGCCGAGCGTCTTCAGAACGTAGTCGGTCAGTTCCTTAATCTGCTCATTGCCGCTAGCATACATCACCAGCACGCGGGCGAGCGGGCCGACTTCCATTGGCGTGTCTGCCCAACGCGGGGCTTTGAGCCAGGAGTATTTCTGCTCGACTTCTAGATACTCGTAGGGCGGTTTGGGCCCGGTGTAGTTCAATTTGGTTTCGCCTTCCCATGGATGCAGACCTTGCTGGTCGCCGCCAGAGTACTCATACCACGAGTGTGTCGCGTATTCCTTCATGCGTTCGAAATCACGCGGATCAGGCTCCTCGACGTGAGATAAGTCGCGGTTCAGGATGACCGCGCGGGGTACGACATACTTCGAGGTGTCGCTGTTATCGGTGTCGGGTAGTTCGCCCCAAGTCAGGAAGTTGCCCAGCCCCTCGCCAAGGGCGGCGTAATCCAAGTAGTACGGCGCGACCGCCAGCAGGTCAGGGAGGTAGACCTGGTCTACAAAATGGATCATGCGGTCGATGCTGTCTTTGATGATAGACAAGCGCTCAGCATTCAGGGCAGTATCGCTATTGAGGTCGATAGGCATGGGGACACCGCCCACCACGAAGTTGGGGTGCGGGTTCTTACCGCCGAAGATGATATGGATCTTGGTGAAGGTCTTCTGGGCATCCAGCGCTTCGAGGTAGTGCGCCACTGCCAGCAGGTTGACTTCGGGCGGCAGTTTGTAGGCGGGATGTCCCCAGTAGGCGTTGGCGAAGATGGACAACTGTCCGCTGTCCACAATGGCTTTGACCTTTTTCTTCACGTCTCCAAAGTAGGCGGCGGAAGCGTTCGGATAGTTGGGCGAAATGGATTTCTGGATATCGGCGGTCGCGGCGGGATCCGCGGAGAGACAGCCAGTGATGTCCACCCAGTCCAGCGCGTGCAGGTGATAGAAATGCATCACGTGATCGTGGACGTACTGCTGGGCAATCATCAGGTTGCGGATGAGATTTGCCGCCTTAGGGATTTGAATCTTGAGCGCATCCTCGACGGCCCGGATGGACGCAAAAGAGTGGACAGTGGTGCAAACGCCGCAGGCGCGCTGGGCGAAGGCCCAGGCCTCGCGCGGGTCGCGGCCCTTTAAGATGATCTCGATGCCGCGCACCATCGTGCCTGCGGAATACGCCTTGCTGATTTTGTTCTCGGCGTCCAGCTCGGCTTCGATGCGCAGGTGCCCTTCGATGCGGGTGATGGGGTCAACAACAATGCGTTGTGCCATAGTTTGCTCCTTATTTAGAATTTGATGCGAAAGCCATGCGTATACAGGCTGCCCTGATCGCCGGCTAAATAACCAACCAGAGTTAAGTTCAACGCTTGCGCCAGTTGAATGGCGACCGAAGACGGCGAAGAACGCGAGGCTAATACGGGCAGCCCCACGCGAACCGCCTTCAAAACCATTTTGTGTCCCGCCCGCCCAGTGGTGAGTAAAATGCTTTGCGGGAGGGGAATGCCGTTCATCAGCGCCCAGCCGAGGACTTTGTCCACTGTGTTGTGGCGGCTGATGTCCTCGTACATGACTAACATCTGCCCACCAGAATCGAAAAGGGCGGCGGCGTGAATGCCGCGCGTGCGCTCGTAATTGACCTGGTTGCGGCGCAAGGTTTCCGCCATATCCAGCAGGTCTGCCCCCCTGACGAGCGGGGAAGAAAGAGGCAAGAGCGACACCCCGTCGATTTGCTGCAAGGCGGCCGCGTCGAAACCGGGACGGTTGGCATGGTACAGGCGCAGCAACCCCCGCCCGGCTTCCAGGCGCACGGCGGAGGTTTCGGCGGTAATATCCACCCGTTCCACCGCCGAGTGGCCGTTCTGCCCCGTGACCGGGGTGTAGCGGGTTTCGATGACAGCCTCGAAGTTTTGCACATACCCTTCACTGACCGCAAAACCGACTGCCATTTCGATGTCTGCGCCGGGCGTGCGCGGCATGGCGGCGATTTCCGTTCCATTGATGGCAATGACCAGCGTCGCTTCCGGCGTAACTTCCAGCAGGGCGGGAATCTGCCCGGTGCGGGAGAAGCGTTCCGCTTCCCAGGGAAAGGTCGGGTTGTTCAACAGGGTCGGTTGCTGTAATTTCATGGATTCACTCCCGGCTCGGCGCGCCGTAACCAGCCTGGATCGCCGCCACATCCAATCCCAGCGTCAGCACACGCTCGACGGCCAGCGGCAGCGAATTGTCCACGACGCGCAGGTCAACCGTTTTGACGTAGCCGCCGCAGGCTTCGCAAACGTACAGGCGGTAACGTCCGCCTTCTCCGACGGGGTGGTAGCCCTGTTTTTGTGGGTGGCTGTCGCCGCAGAGCGGACAGGAAGTGCGCGGGAAAGGCCATTCAGCGTCGCAGCGCGAACAAAGCAAGACCCGACCGCCTTCCGCCGGTTCTTTCACCAGCGCGGCAAAGTCGGGGTTTCCGCCGCAGACGGGACATTTGCCTTGCTGCCATTTTTCCAGTTCGATGGTGGGGAGAGCGGCGGCTGCCAGTGCGCGCAGCCAGGGGCGCAGGGCGTAATTCAAGACAAATGCCCAAAGCGCACCCAAGTCTTCGCGCCCGTCGCTAGGGAGTTCTCTTACATAGCCCCATTGCAAGTAGTTCATCGCCGAAGTAATAAAGAATTGAGGGTTGAGTGCGGCTTGGAGCGGCGCAAGCGTCTCTCCCAGGTCGGGGCGGCGCGCGGCGGTTTCTTCCAGCACGGCGCGGGCGAGTTCCATCGCGGCAGTCCAATCCACGTTAAGGTTGTCGAGCGCACCCGCTTTCACCGCTTCGACTTTTTGGGCGGCGGGAGAAACTTGCGCGACTTTTTGCAAAAGCGCAAGGTGCAACTCCAGTTCGGCGGCTATTTCTGGGTGGTGAGGTGTTTCAGAGGCAAGTGCGGCGATGATTTCTTCTATCGAGGCAGGGGACATTGTGTCATCCTCTTGACTTTTGAAGATAGAGTAACTCTGACGGGATGTTTTACCATCCCGTCAGGGAGAGAGAGATTATTCATGTGCTTCCTTTTTCATACCGCGAGCGCGAACGGCGATCAATCCGCCGACAACTGCGCCAGCGGCAACCGCGCCGATGGACACCGAGATTTTGGGAGCTTTGACGAGCGGTTTCGCCTGCGGGTTTTCGGGCAAGCCGAAGACAGCAGGTTTTTCGGGCAGCACATACATTTGGTGCAAGCCGCCCATTTCATATTCGCCGTAGAAATTGGCATCGGTATAGCCCCTGGCAACCAGTTCCTCCACGCGGGCTTTGCCTTTGGCAATCAGTTCGGCGCGTTCGCCAAAGAGAATGGCGCCGGTGGGGCAGGCCTTCGCGCAGGCGGGCTGCAAGCCATTCGTCACGCGGTCGGCGCAGAAGTCGCATTTGTTCATCTTGCGCGTGTCGGGGAAGACGATGCCGTCTTCGCTCAGGCGCGGGATTTCAAACGGGCAGGTTTCGGCGCAGTAGCCGCAGCCGATGCACAAATCTTTTTCGTAGGAAACAAAGCCCATCTCGTTGTGCTTGAGCGCCTTCGGTTCGCAGGAGTTGACGCAAGCCGCGTCGGTGCAATGCAGGCAGCGCTGGTTGACAAAGTACCATGCCAGGCCATCTGCACGCTCATATTCAAAGAAGCGGATGCGCGTGCGGGTGAAGTAGGACAGGTCGGGAGGGTTTTCATACGTGCCGCGATTGGTAGTCGTTTCGGCAGGTAGGTCATTCCATTGTTTGCAGGCGACCTGACAAGCGCGGCAACCAGTGCATTTGGAGACATCGAGTAACATTGCAATTTCAGTCATGGCACACCTCCTTACGCCTTTCTGACCTG
>DYLS01000181.1 GCA_020721965.1 Blastopirellula marina
AACACCATTGTTGGATTTGATCGCAATATCGTAGTGCCCTCCCACCCTCACTCGTTACTGGATTTGCCCAATGCCAACGCCAAAGAAAAAAATGCCGAAGTCCAAGAGAGAGCTTCCCGAAGTGCTCGCCGAGACCGCGCGAGACTCACTCGCCTGCGACAATCCCCGGTCGTGCAATTGCGGCAGTTGTGACAATGTTGTCACGCGGCGTGCCTTTTTGGAGCGAGGGACGCTCGCCGGGGCCGCGGCTGCCATCCTCTCGACCATGCCACGTGGGGCGGTAGCCGGTCCTTTCGAGCCTAGCGATACGGCAGACCACTTCGTCCCTGCCGACAAAAAATTGCAGCCCCAATGGATCGAGAAGCTATTCCAACGCGGCGAACGGGTCTGTTACTCGGGCGATGAATTGGAAAAGATCGCCATGCCCGTGGGAGGAATCTGTGCCGGCCAGATTTATCTCTCGGGGGACGGACGCCTGACGCATTGGGACATCTTCAACAAAACGGCCTTCAGTGGCTACGGCGCCGACAACTACCAAAAAATGCCGCTGCCGAATTATCCGGTCCTACAGGGCTTCGGGTTGGCCGTTCGGCAAAGGGATCAACTCTGGGAAAAGCCGCTCGACCGCTCCGGTTTCCCGGACGTGCGGTTCAATGGGGAATATCCGGTGGCCTGGGTGGAATATCCGGACCCCACCTTGCCTGCACACATCACGCTGCGGGCCTTCTCCCCTTTCATTCCGTTGAACGAAGACGATTCGGCCATACCGGCCACGCTGTTAACGTACAGGGTCAAGAACGTTTCCAACGCTGCCATCGAGTTGACCTTGGGCGGCTGGCTCGAAAACGCTGTTGGTTGCCATTCGGGTGGATGGTTCTCTGGGAAGCGTAAAGCCGAGTTTCGAAAAGACGGGGGCGCTGCCCGCGTTCGATTCAACGTCGAGCCGTCTCCGCAGCCAGCCGAACTGCGGGAGCCTAAAGTGCTGGCCGATTTCGAGGGCGCGGATTATGGCGATTGGGTGGTGGAGGGCGATGCCTTCGGTAAGGGACCGGCAGCGGGTACGCTCCCCGATCAGCAAGAGGTCAGTGGTTTCATTGGTCGAGGATTGGTGAACTCGTATCGCGGCGGTGACCGTCCGCACGGGAGACTGATTTCTCCGCCCTTTGTTGTGGATCGCCGCTTCCTCTGCTTTCTGATCGGCGGAGGCAACCACCCGGAGAAGACGTGCATACACCTCTTGATCGGCGACCGTGCGGTTCGCACCGCCACGGGGCAGAACCTCGAAAAGCTGGAGTGGCAGAACTGGGACGTCCGCGAATTTCAGGGAAAGACCGCGCGAATCGAGATTGTGGACCGCGAGTCGGGCGGCTGGGGGCACATCAATATCGATCAAATCGAGCTTCGCGACACGCCCCGAACCCCGCCCGGCGGTCCCTTGGAATCGCAACCCGACTTCGGCACGATGGCCCTGGCCGCGCTAAGGGCCAGCGTCGAAGGAAAGGCCGTGGACGCGGCGATTCTGCACGGCTTTGGGGGAAGCGGCGCCGATCCAATGCGTACCTTGTTGCAGGGCAAACCGCTGGGTTCGAGCAAGTCGGCAGCCGTGTCGCACGAAACCAATCTGGACGAAAAGCAAGTTGGCAGCCTGGGCTACCGCCTCCAGCTTCAGCCCGGCGAAACGGCGGAATTGACGTTCGCCGTGGCATGGCATTTTCCGCACCTGGCCGAGCGCGGCAGCTACCGCGGGAACTATTACGCTACCCGCTTTCCGCATGTGGATGCCGTGTGCGATTATCTGGCCGCGGAGTTAGACCGCTTGCAGGGGCAAACCTTGCTCTGGCACGAGATTTGGTACGAGACCAGTACCCTGCCGCGTTGGCTCATGGATCGCTTGCTCTCCACCGCCTCCACGCTGGCCACGCGAACGTGCCAATGGTGGGGCAACGGTCGTTTCTGGGCCTGGGAGGGAGTAGGCTGCTGCCACGGCACCTGCGCGCACGTCTGGAACTACGAGCACACGATGGCCCGGCTGTTTCCGAGGCTGGAACGCTCCGTTCGCGAGATGCAGGACTTCAATCCGCAGGCTGGCTTCGATGAAAAGACGGGCGCTGTACGGTTTCGGGGGGAAGATTGGGCCATCTGGGCGGGCGATTCCCAGGGCGGCACCGTGCTCAAGGCCTACCGCGAGCACCAGTGCTCGGCCGATTCCGGCTTTCTGCAAAAGAATTGGCCGCGAATCAAAAAGTGCCTGGAATTCCTCTTCGATCAGGATGGCAATGCCGACGGTTTCATCGAAGGTGAGCAGCACAACACGTACGATATCAACTTTTTCGGGCCCAACACCATGGTCGGCTCGCTCTATCTGGCGGCCTGTCGGGCGGGGGCGGAAATGGCCAGCGAATTGGGGGATCTGGAGTTCGCCGAAAAATGCCGTCGGGTTTTCGAGGCCGGACGGGAGGCCACGATGCGGGAGCTGTTCAACGGCGAATACTTCGTTCAAAAAGTCGATCTGGAAAAGCACCCCAAACATCAGTATGCCGATGGATGTCTGTCGGACCAACTCTTCGGTCAAGGTTGGGCGCATCAACTTGGCTTGGGCTATATCTATCCGCCGCAGGCCGTGCAATCCGTCCTGAAGGCCATTTGGGCCTACAATTGGGCACCCGACGTCGGGCCGCAAAATCAGGCTCACGCACCGCAGCGCAGGTTCGCCCGACCCGGCCAGGCCGGCCTGTTCACCTGCACCTGGCCGAAATCGAAGCATCTCGGACCCGAAAGCGTCCTCTATCGGGACGAGGTCTGGACGGGGATCGAGTACCAAGTGGCGGGCAACATGGTTTGGGACGGCATGCTGACGGAGGCCTTGGCCATCTGCCGCGGGGTTCATGAACGTTATCATCCCTCCAGCCACAATCCGTGGAACGAAGTGGAGTGCGGCGATCATTATGCCCGAGCCATGGCCTCTTACGGCGTATTCCTGGCATTATGCGGTTTTGAGTATCACGGCCCGAAGGGGCACTTCGGTTTCGCCCCGCGGCTGGCGCCCGATGCGTTCTCCGCCCCGTTCACCGCTGCCGAGGGTTGGGGCACGATCCATCAGACCCGCGATCACAGTCGCCAGAAAAACGTTGTGAAGCTGCTTTGGGGGCGTCTCCGCCTCAAATCACTGGCCTTCGAGATGGAAACAGAGGGCGCGATCCAAGTGAGTGTGCAAAGAAGAAACGGCGATACAGCAACCGCTGTTGCCACGCGCGTTGAACGCAGCGGCAAGCGGGTGCTGATCTCTTTGGAAGCGGAGACGGTCCTCGAGAGTGGAGATTCATTGGAATTCACTCTGGCCGCGTGATGGCGTGCCGTCACGTTGGGAGTGAAGAAATACGGAAATAGAAATACGTGGGTAAAATGCCGTGGAGTGCGGCAAGCTTGGAACGCCGCGTACACTTGACTTTCGCGCCGCCGTGCTAGATAACCGTGGAACCTGGCCGTTGTTGAGGGGCCAGACTGTAACAGAATCCCGTGATAGGAGGAGTTTCGAATGAATTGGAGGAAGGATGTATCCATCGTGCTGGCGATAGTCGCAGGAATAGCGATGGGCGTGCAAGCCTGGGGGCAATCCGCGACCTACTCGTACTCCGATCTTGTGAAGCAAATGGTCGATCCGCGTATCCCCGCGGTCTTGCCCGATGACGGCGAGTTTTGCAAGCAGTGGTCGAGCTGGGATCGCGCCAGTCGCTACGATGAAGCGGCGGACAAATACGTAAATTGGGATGCCAACGGGGACGGCGGCGGAATCATACGCGAGGAAAACGGCCTGCAAGTGATGGCGGAGATGGAAGGGCCGGGCTGCATCTGGCGGATTTGGTCCGCGCTGCCGCAGCAAGGCCGCGTCAAGATTTACCTCGACGGCAGTGACGAGCCGGTCGTGGATTTGCCCTTCGAAAAATATTTCTCGGGCGATACGCCGCCTTCCAACTTCCCGGAGCTATCCTACGCGCTGGAGAAATTTGGGTGTCGCGGGCAGAATCTGTACCTGCCCATCCCGTATCAAAAGTCGTGCAAAATCGTGGCCGAGAAGGGATGGGGCGCGTACTACCAATTCGTGTATCGGACGTATCCCAAGGGGACGGCGCTGCCGACTTTCAGCCCGGCCTTGGTGGCCCAGCACGCCTCCTTGCTGGGAAAGGTCCACAGATTCTTTGAAGAAAAGATGGGCGACTTGCCGCCGGTGTACGCCGGCCAGGACTTGCAGGCAGATGGTGGACGAGAGGTGCTGGGACCTGGTGAACAGCAAACTTTGCAGCTCGTCGGTCCGCGGGCGATCGTCGCCGTCAGGGCCAAGGTTACTCCCATCGAAGACCGCGAAGACGAAATGGCTGCGATGCGGCAAATTACTCTCAG
The DNA here is from genome assembly GCA_020721965.1 of Blastopirellula marina. GTDB lineage: Bacteria > Planctomycetota > Planctomycetia > Pirellulales > Thermoguttaceae > Thermogutta. Next base: position 4,399 of record DYLS01000181.1, read on the forward strand.
CATCACATGGGATGATCAGGCAGAGCCTGCCGTCTGGTGCCCCTTGGGAGATTTCTTCGGCACGGCCCCGGGGGTCAATTTGTACCGCGGTTTTCTGACCGGCATGACGGAAGAGGGCGGTTATGCGTACTGGTACATGCCCTTCGCCCGCCAGGCCAAGATCACGGCGCACAACGAAGGCGACAAGGCGCGTACGATCGATTACGAGGTGCTCAGCGTCCCCCTGGAATCGTTCAAGAATCTGGGCTATTTCCACTGCAAGTGGCATCGGGATACGTTCGAGACGGCCTCCGACCGCTGGCCGGATTGGTCGCTGCTCCGAACCGAGGGGCGAGGCCGCTTTCTCGGCGTGATGCTGCACGTGTGGAACCCCATGGGCGGCTGGTGGGGCGAGGGCGATGAAAAGTTCTTCGTGGATAAGGAAAAGTATCCCTCCACGTTCGGTACCGGATCCGAGGACTACTTCGGCTACGCCTGGTGCGATCCCCATCTCTTCCAGCGTGCCTACCACGGCCAGACCATGACGCAGGACAACAAGGGACACCAATCGGTCTATCGCTGGCACATGGTGGACAATATCCCGTTTCATACCGCGTTCGACGGCTATATCGAGAAGTATTTTCGCACCGAGGAAAAGGGAACAGAGTATGCCGTCACCGTTTGCTGGTATTTGGATGGCCAGGGCAAAGACCCTTATCCACCGGTGCCCGTTGCTCAACGCCACGGATACTACGTCAAGCGGCCGGCGGTCGCGGGCGGCTTCCGCATCTTGAACGAGCCGATGGGGAACGTTCAAACGCAAGATATGCAGAGCTTCGGCGCAGGAAAATGGAGCCGCGATGACCACCTGTGGTGGACCGAGGCACAGCCCGGCCACGTGCTGGAGGTCGGTTTCAACGCGGATCACGCCGGAAAGCACAAGGTCGGCGCGATCTTGACCAAAGCCCGCGACTACGGAATTGTGCAGCTATACATCAACGGCACAAAAGCCGGCGAACCGATCGACCTGTACAACCCCGACGTTATTCGAACGGACGTCATCCCCCTGGGCGCCTTTGACTTGAAAGAAGGGGAGAACGTCTTGAAGATTGAAATCGTCGGCGCGAACGAGGCGGCCGTGAAATCGTACATGTTCGGCCTGGACGACGTCGTGCTGGAATCGGTGCCTTGATTGGGAGAGGCGTCGACGCACTGACCTTACAGCGCAACCTCCGCCTGATTGCACGATGTGCGCAGCGTAACCGTTCAGGACTGAGCCGTAACGGAAAGGATTTGTTAAACAACGCGGGTTGTTGAGGGGTTCCAGACGTTCCTTGAGTGTGGAACGGAATGTCATTTCGACGAGCGCTCAGCGTGTCATTTCGACGAGCCTTAGCGAGGAGAAATCTTCATCCCCTGTCGAGAAGATCTCTCGCTTCGCTCGAAATGACAGGGGGGCAGTCCTTTTGCAGTGAGGAGAATCCCTGGGAACGACTAGCCCCCGTGAACGGTTCCTGCGCAGCATATGCTTTGCGAGCCGATATTTGTCATCTGCACAAGATGTTGAGCCAAGCAAGCAATCTTGTGTGGTGCCCCACCGCCATTGCACACCACTATATGCTGCGTCTAGAAGTCGCTGTGAACGGTGTGAATGGTATATGTCGTGCCTCAATGGGCGTGTGCAATGAGAGTAGCCCACCGGGGAATTTTGCGCTCTGGTAATTGGACTTTTGCAAATTGGGGGCACAAGCCCCTCTAGGCCCCTAGGAGAGGGTTAGCCTGTGGGCAATTAGGCGCGAAAACGGTTTGCCTTGTTTGTCTGATTTGACCAAACCCTCACCCCCTGGCCCTCTCCCAG
>DYLS01000380.1 GCA_020721965.1 Blastopirellula marina
ATGACCCAGAGGATGACCGGCACGCCGAACAGGGACATGATGACGTTGAGCGGAAGGACGTATTGACTGCCGGGCGATTGGGCAATGACATCTGCAACGAGAGCAAAGGATGCACCCATCAACATGGAGGCCGGCAGCAGGACGCGGTGGTCGGCGGTGTTGAGCAGGGAACGCGCCACGTGCGGAACAGCCACGCCCACGAACCAAATCGGTCCGCAAAAGGCGGTGGAAACGCCCGCCAGCAGCGATGCGCTCACGATGATCCAGAAGCGGGCGCGGCGCACGTTGAGACCGAGCGAGCGGGCGTAGTCGTCGCCCAGCAGGAGGGCGTTCAGCGGTTTAATCATCACATAGCCAAGCAGCAAGCCCAGCAAAACAACGGGCAAAAAGACGCGCATCTGATTCCAGGTCACGCCGCCGAAACTGCCCGCCGCCCACAGGCTGAAGACCTGCACGCGCTCCGGCTGGCTGAAATAAATCAACAGGCTGACCACGGCGTTGGTCAGATAGCCAAACATGAGGCCGAGGATGAGCAGGGTGATGGTGTTTTGCACGCGGCGGGAGAAAATCAACACCGCGCCGAGCACCAAGCCCGCTCCCAAACTGGCGGCAGCCGCCAGACTTAAATCTCCAAAGGCGTTCAAGCCGGTGATAAAAGCCGATGCCCCGCCCGCGCCCATCCCCAACACCACCAACGCCACGCCCAAACTCGCGCCGGAACTGACGCCCAAAATGAACGGGTCTGCCAGCGGATTACGGAAGAGGGTCTGCATTTGCAAGCCCGCCACCGATAACGCCGCGCCGACCAGCATCCCGGTCACCGCTTTGGGCAAGCGGAATTTGAAGATGACGTCCACCCATGAGGCTTTGTCGGGTTCGCCGCCGGTCAGGATGCGCAGAACCTGCCCCGGCGGGATGTGAACCGATCCCAGCGTGAGGCTGAGGATAAATGCCAGGGCGAGGATCACGATCAACAGGACGACGATCCAGGGGCGAAGTCCGAG
>DYLS01000182.1 GCA_020721965.1 Blastopirellula marina
TACAGATTGAATTCAGTAACCCCCCACGCGGCCTGCCAGGCCGCCGTGGCCATGATGGCCTCCAGCGGTGCCGGACCGGCCCCGGACATCTTTTGGGAAAAATCGCTGACCTCCGTCATCACGCGCCGATTTCCACGCAGCAGCGCGCCCGAGAGCGGCATGGCCGCGGTTTGCCAGCCGGAATGGATGACCACCTGGGGGTCGGAACTGAGCATGTCCAGGCCGGGAATATCCATCCGTGAGATCACCTTCAATCCGTTACCGTAGAGCGGCACGTGGTGAATGATGGATTCCTCGTGGAGATTGTGCCCGGAGGATGCCGTCCCGTGCTGGCGGGCCCAATCCCGGATCATGCCGAAATATCGTTCTGCTACCAGGTCGCCAATCAAGCTCCAATAACGGCGACGCACCTGGCGATCCGATTCGGATTCGCCCGCAAACAGAGACGCCCGGCACTGATCGAGGTTCTGCTGATAGCGATCGGCGTAGCGATCGGGCAAGTCGTATGCCCAGGGGACGGTGGGCAGCGGTGGAACCTCAGGATCGAGTGGGTCATCGACGGGGACCTTGCTTCCGGCAGGTTCCGGAATGGCCCCCAGATCGACCGCCATCAGCGAAGGTTCGTCTGTGAAAAATGCCCGAATCGTCTTGCCGAAATGCTTTTGGAGGCGTTTGTAGTACTCCTCGTGCGTCACTTCGAGAAATCGCCGTGTAGCGCGGTCGTCGATCAGGTTCGGATAGCGGCGTTTGGCATGATAGTTGTTGGCGGCGTGCGTGTGCTCGTAGGCTTTTCTCAAAAAGAGCGCGGCGGGATCGGAAAGATCGGTGCCGCGGAAAGCCAGCAGGAGGGCCTCGAACTCGGGATGCCCACGCAGCACCAGCCCGCCCGCCGAGGCACTAGGATAGCCCTTTTCATCGTAAATCCACACCTGCATCCCTAGATCATCGCATGTGTTTACCGCTTCTACCAGCGTTCTCCAGTTATCCTCAGACTCCAAGTAGTGATCGAAGGAGACGTTGCAGACGATGCCGCCCCGTCCCCGCCGGAGAAAGTACTCCATGCCCTCATCGAATCCGGTGGTGCCGCGACGCTCTCCCAAGACCTGTTCCATGCCGTCGGCTCGGGCAAAACGTGGGGCCACGCCGTGCACGATCTGCATGGGACGGTAATCCAAGGGGGGATTTTCCCAAGCAGCGCTCCACGCTGGAGGTAAAACCTGATCGGTTTGCGCCCATGCCGCGTCCACAAGCAGGTTCGTCGTGGTCAGCATCACGGCCCCTACCACGGTCCACTGAACTTTGGTCCATCGGGCTTTGGCTGCTTGGTCTTTGGTTCCCTGGTCCTTGGTCCACCGGACTCTGACCCTTTGGGATTCAGCTCCTTGGGATTTGGCCTTTTGGGATTCGGCCGGTCGGGCTTGGCGAAGGGCGCAATCCAAGCCTGACCGCACGGTGATGGGAGTACGCTGCATGATCGTGACCTCGCTTCGAATAAAAACGGAACCAGGGGGGGCGGAGCCGCGGTCAAGCGGACTGGAAAGGCAGTTGGAGCAAGTGGGGCGGGAAAGGCAAGCGGCATTGTGTAATAATCAAGCGATTTTGTTATACCGCCCTCGCTGGTCTCTTGGCAATTGCCGGTGCGAGGCCCCACCACGATTTTCCTTGCCTCCGTGCGCCAATTGGCAGCCATGTTTCACCGCGATCCGCCCCCGCCGACTTGAGGAGGAAGTCTAGCGGACCAACCCAATGCCAGGGGTTCCGGGGGGCAAGCGGTGCCGTCGCATCGCAAAGAGCTGCGTATTCTTGTCGCGGGCTAGGATTCGCGTATATTGAGAGGATAATTCGACGATTGCCGAAATTCACCCATCCAGGGCGGAGTTCGGCTTGGGGGTTCTCAGTCCGTATCCATAAAAGGTGCCGCCCGATGTCTGTCGGTGAATGGGTCAGCAGTCGTGTCTTCAATTTGGTTCATCGTCACAACTTGGTGTACAACACTTGCTGGGAAGATCCTCGCCTGGACCGGCAGGCCCTGCAAATTGGCCCCGACGACTCGATCTTGGTCATCACTTCGGCGGGTTGCAATGCGTTGGATTACGCCCTCTGTGGCCCGCGACACGTGTATGCCGTGGACATGAATCCCCGGCAAAACGCCCTCCTGGAATTGAAGATTGCCGCCATCCAAAAGGTGGACTTCGAAACGTTCTTCCTGATTTTCGGAGAAGGGCGATTTCGTCACATGACGGAGCTGTACCACGACGTGCTTCGCGGTGAATTGACACCGTTTGCCCGTCGCTTTTGGGACAAGTATGTGCATCGTTTCTTCGGGAAAAAACGCCCATTCTATTTCCGTGGGACAGCCGGGGCCTTTGCCCGAGTCATGAACACCTACATCGCGCGAGTGGCCAAGGTGCGCCCCTGGGTCGAACGGATCTTGAATGTACAGACCATCGAGGAGCAGCGCGAAATCTATGAACGTCATCTCCGCGAGCAGGTGTGGACGCCGGTCTTGCGGTTCATGGTCAGCCGCGACACCATGCTCTCGTTGGTGGGCGTCCCCCGCGCTCAGCGGCAGCAAATCGAGTCTCAATACAGCGGTGGTATTGCCCAGTATGTGCAAGACGCCGTCGAGGCCGTATTTGCTAAACTCCCGCTCTCCGACAATTATTTCTGGCGAGTGTACATCATGGGGAGTTATACCCGGTCGTGCTGCCCAGAATACCTCAAGGAGGAAAATTTCCTGCGGCTCCGATCCGGACTGGTCGATCGCATCAGCATCCACACGGACACCGTGGAGGGTTTTTTGGCTTCGGGCGACGTGACGGTTTCGCGCTTCGTGTTGCTGGATCACATGGATTGGCTGTCGGGCAAGTACTTCCCCATCTTGGAACGCGAGTGGCAAGCGATCTTCGACCACGCGGCGCCGGGATCGCGAGCTATCTGGCGGAGCGGTGGGTTGCGCACCGATTTCGTCGATCGGGTCAAGGTCGCATGGAAGGGCCACCCGACCACGCTGCGGGATCAACTCACCTATCACAAGGAACAGGCGGAGGAACTTCACGCCCAATGCCGCGTCCACACCTACGGCAGTTTCTACATCGCCGATCTGAACGTATAGGGCCTTCCGGTGGTGCCAGTATCGTGTGCACATGCGGTCCCCGGCGATTCGGAAACGCACAGTTCAAGGAGACACAAGACCCATCATGGGCGTGCTCGCGGACCTCAAGATTCTGTATCGGATGGTGTTTCATCCCGGCCGCGGCGGTAGCCACGCCGAGCGTTTGGAATCTTTCTATGCGGCCCAGGCCGATCATTACGATTCCTTTCGCCGCCGCTTGCTTCGCGGACGTGAAGAATTGTGGCGTGCGCTGGGAATCCCGGAGGGTGGCGTTTGGGTCGATCTTGGCGCCGGCACGGGAGCCAATGCCGAATACTTTGGCCCCGGGATTGAACGGCTCAAAGTGGTCCATCTGGTGGATCTGTCGCCCTCGCTGCTTGGTGTAGCGCAGCGGCGGATCGCGGATCGGGATTGGAAGAACGTCGTGACCCACGTGGCCGACGCCACGCAATTTCGTCCCGACGAGCCGGCGGACGTGGTGACCTTCTCCTACTCGCTGACCATGATTCCCGACTGGTTCGCCGCCTTGGAGAACGCTCATGCCATGTTGAAACCCGGTGGGAAGGTCGGTGTCGTCGATTTCTACGTATCCAGGAAGTTCCCGCCACCGGGTTTCAAACGTCACGGCACGTGTTCGCGGCTTTTCTGGACGTATTGGTTCAACTACGACAACGTCTTCCCATCTCCCGACCACATCCCCTACCTACAGCGGCATTTCAAAGCGGTTTTGCTGGAAGAGCGTCGGGCGAAGGTGCCTTATCTACCTCTGGCCAAGGCGCCATACTATATCTTCGTGGGTCAGAAGGGAGCGGAGGATCGGGGAGCGTGCCCCACCGACGCCCTTGCCGCGGCAGGTTCAGGCGAGGCATCGTGAGGTGCCGCCGCGGGAGAGAGTCCGGGAGAGAGCCATAGATTTCATTGCCAGTGACCCGAGCGCAGTTCAGGTTTGGTGATGCTGCTTTTCAAGAAAAAGTTTTTGGACGCGATTCGTAAGGGGACCAAGACGCAGACCATCCGACTTTGGAAATGGAGGCGGATGAGGGCGGGGCAGCTCAGCTATATCCCCGGGGCCGGCTACATCGTCCTCGATGAGGTCGCAGAAGTCAAACTGAAGGACTTGACCGACGAGGACGCCCGACCGGACGGCTTCGCGACGGCCAACGATTTGCGCGCTGAGATCGAACAGCTCTATCCCTCGGCAGAGGAGGCTGGATATCGGGCCTTTCGCATCCGATTTCACGTTTGCCCGCCGGAGGATCAACACCGTTTGCGGGAGGAGAGTCGCAGGCGAAAGGCCGTCCGTCGCGGCCAGGCTACCCCAAGCGAACTGCGATGAGATGCTCCAGTGCGTGACCGTTCACGGTCAAAATAATGCGGGAAACGGGGGGCATGAGCAGTGTGGCAAAAACGCTTGGCTCGTAGCCGCGGCTGCCTCCAGGGGAACCAAGGATGTTATGGTCGCTGCGCTGCGACACCCCCAATATTCCGTGAACGGTTGCGCCAGTTCCATGCCTCAAGCCGGGCGATCCGTGTCCCGGCAATGGGCAGCCCAAGTTGCTCTCAGAGCTAGCCCCCCGGCAATCCACCTCCCTCGATCAACTCCGATTGATCAACTCCGATCGATCAAGTCCGGTCGATCGAGTCCCGATACTCGATCAGCTCCCGATAAATACTAACGACGCGCTGCATCCGGCGCTCGAACGAGTAACGTTCGCAAATGATGGCCCGACCGGCCTGCGCTAATGCCCTCCGCAAGTCTGAATCCCAAATCCTGGTCAATGCGTCGGCTAAGGCGGCATCGTCGCCGGGATGAATGGCCAGGCCGGTAACGCCGTCCTGAATCAGTCCCGCAATCCCACCTACCAGGGTGGAAATGACCGGGACCTCGCACGCCATGGCCTCCAAGAGGGCGTTCGGTAATCCTTCGCTGGTGCTGGTGATGCAGAGGACGTCAAACGCCTGATAAAAGGGGATCGGATCGGGTTGAAAGCCGGCCAGGCTCACTGCCTGCTCCAGTTCATATTGCCGGATCAGGTCGGCCAATCGTTCTTTCTCGGGACCGTCACCGACGATCATGACGTGAATGCGCCGTCCCGATTCGTTCAGGCGGCGAGCTGCGCGGAGCAGCGTGGGATAGTCTTTCTCGGCGGACAGCCGCCCGACTGCTCCCACCAACAACACGTCGCTTGGCAGGCCGAGCCGCGCCTTGGCCGAGCTGGTCGATTCCCGAGGAACATAGATCGAGGTATCGACGCCGTTCTCGACCATGCGGCAGATCCGCGTGGGGATCCCCGCCCGAATGCACTGCCGTTTCAAATCTTGCGAGACGCAGATGACGCGATCGAAGTATCGCAGGCAAAGTTGATGGATCCAACGATAGAGTCGCACGCGGCGACCGGGCACGCCCCAACCGTGAACCGTGCTGACCAGGAACATCCGCTTTCGTTTCCGCCGCAGCAGAAGCCCAAGCGGGTCGCTTTTGTAGTCGTGTCCGTGCCAAACGTCGGGTTGCAACTGTCGGCACAAGAGGGCCAGTTCACGGATCGGCCGCAGATCGGTGGGGCCACGATCGGGCAACGCGATCAGGGGTGCCCCCCAACTGTCGGCACGGTGACGCAACGCCTCGAAGCCGGCATCTCCCGGCGGATGGAGGTAAGCGCAGTAAGCGTCCCAGCCCGCAGCCGCCAAATAAGCTGGAGACCGCAAAATCGTTTTTTCTGGCCCACCTCCCGTCCCCGTCACCGTGCGGACGTGTAGAACCAGAGGGCGTCTTTGCATGGCCGAACAAGACCGATCCGACGAGCCTTCCCCCACGGCGTGGTACCTCGCGATAGTAGTCGTTCACATGGATTCTCCTTACAGCAAAACGGCTTGCCCTCCTGTCATTTCGAACGAAGCGAGAAATCCTGCGAAACAAGAAGTCTTCTCGACGGAGGGTAAGATTTCTCCTCGCTGGCGCTCGTCGAAATGACATTCCGTTCTACACTCAAGGAACGTCTGAATCCCATGAACAATCCGCGTTGGTTCACAAATCTTTCCGTTACACCTCAACCGTGAAGGGTTACTCGGGAT
>DYLS01000046.1 GCA_020721965.1 Blastopirellula marina
GAGCGTGCATTACGGCTGCCTTTCGATGGGTATTACCACTGCCAAAGAGGGGAGGCAACCGTGTCATTTTTCGCGGAAGTCGCCGCCGCTTCCGGAAAGCCCAGCGAAGCCGGAAACCCCGGCGATTTCGGAAAGATCTCGGTCAAGAATCCACCGAAATGGCTCACCGGTTGATAGGCCGCCTTACGCTTGCAAACCCTTGTGCCAAGCGTCAAACTAACGTCAACGCGCTAGCGTCAACGCCCCGGCTGGGACGCGACCACGCCGTGCAGTCTGCTGGCGAGTCGCTTGTCCAAGGCGGGACGGTCGGCTGTCGTGTGCACCTCAAACCTGGGAGGCCTCATCGTGGAACTTTCGCGACGCAGAGCTATGCAAACATTCGGATTGAGTGCCATGTCGTGGGCCGCGCCGGCGGTGATTGCCGCTGAGAAAGAGCACGTCTTCCGGACGGCCTTGATTGGATCGGGCTGGTGGGGGATGAATATCCTTCAGGCGGCCGTGGAGTCGCGGCGGTGTGATGTGGTGGCCTTGTGCGACGTGGATGAGAACCAGCTCAACCCCGCGGCTGCCCAGGTGGAGGCGTGGACCGGGAAAACCCCCGTCAAGTACCGAGACTTTCGCGAACTTTTGGAACGCGAAAAGCCGGAAATCGCGGTCGTCGCAACGCCAGACCATTGGCATCCACTGATTACGATCGCCGCCGTTCAGGCCGGGGCCCATGTGTACGTCGAGAAGCCGATCAGCCATACGATTTACGAAGGTCGGGCCATGGTGAAGGCGGCCCGGCAAGTTAATCGCGTGGTCCAGGTGGGAACACATCGCCGCGTTTCGCCGCATTGCATGTCCGCCCAGATGTTTCTCAAGGAAGGCGGGCTGGGCAAGATCGGCATGGTCCGGGCCTTTGTGCATTATCCGGGCGGAACAGGTACTCCCACGCCTGACGCCGACCCGCCCGCCGGCTTGGACTGGGACTTTTGGTGTGGTCCGGCCCCCTTGCGCGCGTTCAACCCGGCCATTCATCCCAAGGGCTTTCGGCAATTCCTCGACTACGCGAACGGCACACTGGGCGACTGGGGCATTCACTGGATGGACCAGATCCTCTGGTCGACCGAGGAAAAGTATCCTCGCCGCGTGGCTTCGACGGGCGGCCGGTTTATCCGTCAAACCACCGATGACGCACCTGATACTCAGGTCGTCGAGTTCGCCTTCGAATCGTTCACCGCCGTTTGGGAGCACCGCCGTTACGGTGGCAACGACGCGGAAAAGCACAACATCGGCTGCTATTTCTACGGAACCGAGGGGATGCTTCACTTGGGCTGGCTGGACGGTTGGACCTACTATCCCACCAATAAGAGCAAGTCCGTCATCCATGAGGATGCGCAATTGCATGGCAAGGATAACCACAACATCCCCGAGCTTTGGGCCGACTTTCTCGACGCTATTGAAAAGCGCCGCCTTCCCGTTTGCGATATCGAAATCGGCCATCGTTCCACGAATATGAGCCTGCTCGGCATGTTATCCCTAAAGTTGGGCCGCAGTATCACTTGGGACGGCGACAAGGAAGTGATGGTTGGAGACGAAGAGGCCAACAAATTGCTGACACGGCAGTATCGCTCGCCGTGGCAATATCCGGACTGGAGCTGATGCTCATCAAATATGGCAGTTCTATAGCGGATCTGGTGCGAGGATCGCTTGAGAGCCGAACGCAAGGCCGGTATGGGCGCTGCGTTACGAGGTCTTTTCGAGGAGGATGACTGACATGACCCGCACATTGAAAACGATGACTGTATGGCTAGTTACAGCAGCCTTGATTCACGGGCACTGGCTGGCCGCTCTCGCTGGCGCCGGCGAAATGGCACCGCTTGCCGTCGCTGCCGCGCCCAAAATCGACCGCGACAAACAGCGACCGAGCGAAACGCTGCAAGTGGTGAGCGATGATTCCGCGGGTATCGAACAGTGGCAAGCCGTTGCGGACATAGCTTACCTGCCGCCCGATGCCACTGCGGGCATCGTCCTGCACCCGAGCCGCGTCCTCTCGGCGCCGGAGTCCGAATTGCTCCCTTTGGAGGTCATTTCCGCAGCAGGAAAAAAAGAGTGGGGATTGGACCCATTGGAGTTGGAATGGGTAGTGGGAACGATCGTAGTCTCGTCGTCCGGCCCACCGATGTTCGGTCTGGTCCTTCGGACCTCCGCACCAGTGGACGATTCCGCATTGCTGCCATCTCTGAAACGCAACACCGATGCGCAAACCCTGGATGGGCGACCATACTATCGCGCCCAAGACCCCATGATAATGCCAAGCATCTACCTTCCTGATGATCGGACCGTGATCATCGCTCAAGAGGGAATGTTGCAAAAGATACTGAAGAGCCGCCGTGACACTCAACCCGGGAAAGTGGGCCGTTTGCTTCAAGAGATGACGCCGCTACCGGATGCCGTGTTAGTCCTGGATTTCGAGCCGTTGCGCCCGCTGGTTCAAGGATTCTTGATGCAGGATCCGCCACCACCCCAGTTTCGTGCGATCGAAGCGATTCCCGCTCTGGTCCAGACCGCGGAGTTACATGCCGACATCGTCGGATCGCCGCATTTTTATATCGCGCTTCATGCCAAAAGCGCGGCGGATGCGATGAAACTACAAAATGTGTTATCGGAAATCATGGAGACCGGCAAGCAGACATTGCTCTCGCAACTCCAGGAAGCGGGATCAGACGACGATCCGATCCGGCTGGCCATGGCACAATATGTCGAACGGCTAGCGGATCGTTACTTTGGCTATCTTCGACCGGAGCGTAAAGGCAAGGTTGTCTTCAAGGACATTCAGGGCGAGAAAGACATGCAAATGGCGACGATCGGCATCATGGTCGCCTTGATCTTGCCCGCCGTGCAGGCTGCGAGGGAAGCGGCACGTCGCTCGCAGGCCATGAATAACCTCAAACAACTGGGGCTGGCCCTCCTCAATTATCACGATCTGACCCAGAAGTTCCCGGCGCGGGCAGTCTTCGACTCGGAAGGACGGCCGCTTCTGAGCTGGCGCATCCAGATTTTGCCGTTTATCGAGTGCAACGACCTGTACGATCAATTCCATCTCGACGAACCGTGGGACAGCGAGCACAACCGGAAATTGATCCCTTTGATGCCGGAAGTCTTCGCAAATCCCAGCGCCCCTCAGGAGCCGGGAAAAGCGCATTATCTCGGCCTCGTCGGCCCTGGCACGTTATTCGAAGGGTCGGAGGGCCACGCCTTCCGCGATATCACTGACGGGACGAGCAATAGCATTATGCTGGTGGAAGTGAATCCGGATCGGGCCGTGATTTGGACTAAGCCCGAGGACATCCCCTTCGACCCCGAAAACCCGCTCGACGGTTTGGGAAACGCTCATCCCGGCGGTTTCAACGTCCTTTTTTGCGATGGTTCCGTGCGGTTCATTTCGGAAACCATCGACCGCGAGGTGTTTCGCCGCATGGCGACCATCGGCGATGGCAAACCTTTAGGAGATTTCTGAGCGGACGAAACCGGCCTTTCCCGGGAAGAAACAAAGACGACGGCGATGCCCCACGATCGGGTCCGCCGCGATTGACTTCCACGACGACATTTCGGGCGGACGGCCCGCGAGTAAAGTTTATTCCCGAGGACCGTCACCGACTGTCGGCGTCTCGGGGCCGATAGCCGCGTTTCGAGGGCTGAAAGGTCGCTTATGTCACAGGACATCGAGCAGGAAATACGGTACCTGCGAGAACTCATCCAACACCACGATCGCAGGTACTACGTCGAGGCGGCGCCCGAGATATCCGACCTGGAGTACGACCGCTTGATGCAGCGGCTCCGCGAGCTGGAGTCGGCACACCCGGAATACGCCACGGAGGACAGCCCTACCCGACGCATCGGCGACCGGGCGGTGGAAGGGCTGGAAAAGGTCCCCCACCGTGTTCCCATGCTGTCGATCGAGAATACCTACGACCTCAACCAACTCCGCGAATTCATGCGGCGGGTGCAAAAACTCTTGCCGGGCGAAGAGGTACAATGGGTCGTGGAGCTGAAAATCGACGGTGTGGCTATTTCCCTGATCTATGAGCATGGTGTTCTGCGCCGCGCGGTGACCCGAGGCGATGGCTTGGTGGGAGACGACGTCACGCACAACGCGCGAACGATCCGCGATATTCCCTTGCGCCTGGTCGGCCCGGACGTTCCGCCTATCTTGGAGATTCGGGGCGAAGTGTACATGACGAACTCGGATTTGAGCATTCTGAACGAGGAGCAGCGCCGTCGCGACGAGCCTCCCTTCGCCAATGCCCGCAACGTTACGGCGGGCACGATCCGATTGCTCGATCCGCAGATCTGTGCCCAACGACGCTTGCGGTTCTTTTGCCACGGGCTAGGCTACGCCGAAGAATGGCCGCCCAAGACGCATTTCGACTTCCTGGGCAAAATGCGGGAATACGGCGTTCCGGTAACACCGCGCGCTGCTTGTTTCGATAACGTCCCCCAAACCTTGGAACACTGCGAATCGGTCATCGAACGCCTGCACGATTTGGACTTTGAAATCGACGGTCTGGTCATCAAGGTCAATCGTTTCGATCAACGTGCGCGATTGGGGAGCACAGCCAAGAGCCCACGCTGGGTGATTGCCTACAAGTTCGAAAAATACGAGGCCACCACCCGGCTCGTGGCCATCGAGGCACAAGTCGGAAAGACGGGGGTGGTCACGCCGGTGGCCATCCTGGCTCCCGTGCAACTGGCCGGGACGATTGTCACGCGGGCAAGCCTTCACAACGCGGACGAGATCAAGCGAAAGGACATTCGCGTGGGCGACGTGGTCGTTGTCGAGAAGGCAGGCAAAATCATCCCCCACATCGTCCGGGTAGAAAGACACCTTCGGCGATGCTGGATTCCTCCGTTTCCGTTCCCGAAGCTGTGCCCCGACTGCGGATTCGAGCTTTCCAGCGACGAAGGCGGCGTGTATGTGATGTGCCGGAATCCGGAGTGCTCCGCCCAGCTCAAGGAACGAATTCGCTTCTTCGCCGGAAAGGACGCGATGGATATCGATGGGCTAGGCGAAAAACTGATCGAGCAATTAGTGGCGACGAAACTGGTTCGAACCTATGGCGATGTCTATCGTCTCACGCTACAGCAACTGTCGCAACTCGACGGTATGGGTGAAAAGCTCCCGCGGCTCCTTTTGACGAACATCGAAGCTAGCAAACAGCGGGGGCTAGCGGCGGTATTGGTTGGCCTGGCCATCCGTCACGTGGGGGCCAAAACCGCCTCTCTTCTGGCCCGACATTTTCGGTCCATCGACAACCTCCTGACAGCGGGCGTCGAGACGCTGGCCGGCATTCCGGAGATCGGACCGGTGATTGCTCAAAGCGCATACGACTTCGTCAATAGCTCGCGTGGACGTCGCATTATCGAGGACCTCCGCCAGTGCGGCGTCAAATTGACGGAAGATGCAGGCGAGGCGAGCGGGGCCGCGCCGCTTGCCGGCAAGACCCTGGTGGTGACGGGCAGCTTCCAGGTAGGGACTCGCGACCAAATCGAGCGCTGGATCGAACAACTGGGCGGAAAGGCGGCATCGCAGGTGTCTCGTAAGACGGACTTCCTGCTCGTCGGCGAAAACCCTGGTAGCAAGCTCCAAAAGGCCCTGACGCTAGGAGTTCCACAGCTCACGGAGGCGGATTTGCAGCGGCTACTGAACACCGCAGGGATCGTGACGGCTGAAAAGGAATCTCCCTCGGCCGGAACCGCGAGCACGAACTGAATTTTCGCGATTGCCACTCGGATTCCTCATGCCTCGCAACGGTTGCGGGCGGTCAAGCCTTCGCGATTTGCCAGCCCCTCCGATATTCGCACAAAATCGCCGCGCTCTCCATCCCTGCAAGCGAGAGTCAGCCCTTACTCGATTCAAGCCTCGTTCCAGCACCTTCGAAGATAGTCCCGGGCTTCGGCCAGGGCAGCGATCATTGCGTCCGGTTCTGGTTCACCGTGCATGAAGGGGTTGACACAGCCGCGATATCCGATGCTCCGCAGAGCTAGCAACCACGGCCGAAAGTCAGCAGGTCCGTGGCCGGGGAGCTGCTGGATCCCCTCGGCCTTTTGCCAGGCATAGAAATAAAGCAATTGGCGGCCACAAATCCGAATCGCCTGGGCCACGTCCTCCCCGCGGGCCTGAATGTGGTACGGGGCCAAAGCGATCCCCAATCGTGGGTGCCGATTCAGGTCGGTGAAGACCTTCAGGCTCTCGCACGAGTCGAGCAGTGACTGTCCATGATTTTCGATGGCCAAGTACGAGTCGTACTTTTCCGCCAAGTCCAGCTCGGGACGCAGAGAATCGAGAAACGCTGTCATGCAGGGAGCCAAGTCGGCTGGCTCGCATGGCTTGGTACTACCGCGAATGGCTACGCCCCCGCCGCATTGTCCCAATAGCTCCGCATACTTGGGATAGCCACCGACATAGACAGAAAAGGCGTAAAGCTCCAGCCCCAAGGAGTGGAGTATCTCCAACAGCCTCGCAGCACCCAACCTGTTCTGCACGTCGTCCAAGTGGGGACAGCCCGCATACGCCGACCAAACGTCAATGGCATCAAACCCCAGCTCCGCGATCTTGCGGCAAGCTACCTCGATCGGCAATCGCGAAAAGTTAATCGAGGAGGCCGAGAGCCGAAGCTGCGGACGCTCGGGCGGCGTATCCGGCACCTTTGCAAGCCCCCGGGAGAACGGCACCGAAACGAGCGTCCCAACCGAGACGGCTTGCAAGACAGCTCGCCGCGATAACTTGAGAGGTTGACTCATTTTTGGGGCCTCTTGCGTACTACAGCGCAGGGTTGTTTGCTTGGCTCAACAGCTCGTGATGGGACATCATGCCCCGCAACATACGCTAGGCGCTTCATGCAATCACGTGGACTTTGCGCCGCAGTATTGCGTCCCAGTACAAGGTGATGGTAAAGACGCTAGATGGTCTCCCGCTGGATGGCCCCCGAAGGAGTGATGTCCCCGTAACACAGCCCAATGTACGTGCCCGAACGCAGCCGAGTCAAGCTGCCCACCCGGTTTCGTCGTTGAGCACGAATTACCGTGATGGTGGCGCATCGTGAATGTGGTACACATCTGGTCGGGTCTTTTCCCGCGCGTGGTTGAGATCGGGGCCTCGGGCTATTGCTGCTTCGAGGCATTGGCGGTCTCAATCGCAGGAGGACATCACAGCGGGTTGAAGTCCTGGTGGGTAAAATATCGGTAGCACTGTTGGCATCATTGGGACCGTCGATCGGCGTCCCTGGTCACGCGCACTATTGCGTCGGGATTCCTCCGATGGCACAAGGACCAAGGGGCTTTCGTCGAGAGGCACGTTCAGGGAGCTTCTCATGAACGGGTCTGTGGTTTGGTTCCGCCGCGATCTCCGGGTAACAGACAATCCCGCTCTGCTGGCGGCTGCCGCCCGAGGTGGCCCTGTGGTCGGGCTTTTTGTCTGGGCACCCGAGGAAGAGGGCGATTGGCCGCCCGGGTCTGCATCCCGCTGGTGGCTGCACCACTCACTCCAACGGCTCGATGCATCGCTTCGGGAACGCGGGTCTCGATTGATATTGCGGCGAGGACCAACCCTCGACGCGATTCCAAATGTGTTGCGGAGCTGCCATTGCGATGCTGTGTTTTGGAACCGACTTTACGATCCGGACATCGTTCAAAGAGATATTGGGATCAAGCAACGTCTGCGCGAGTGCGAAGTCCGCGCAGAGAGTTTCAATGGGTCACTGTTGCTGGAGCCTTGGGAACTCCGCAGCGTCAGCGTCGCACCGTACCAAATATTCACCCCTTTCTGGAAAGCGTGCCTCGCGCGCCTTGCGCCCGACCGGCCGCGGCCCGCTCCCGAGCGACTTCCAGGGATGTCTCGCTGGCCCGACTCGCTGGCCGTATCCGACTTGAAATTGGAACCCGAGATCGACTGGGCGGCAGGGTTGCGCGCGGCATGGACTCCTGGCGAAGAAGGGGGAGCCTTTGCTCTAAGGCGGTTCCTCGAGGAGGGGTTAGCGCACTACGCCGATGAACGAAACCGACCTGATAAACCGAGCACCTCGCGATTGTCGCCGCACCTGCACTTTGGCGAAATCAGCACACGTCAAGTTTGGCACGCCGTGCATCACCAGGGTCACTCCAATTGCGATGAGAAAATCGACGACAACGTTCGCGTCTTTCTGAGTGAATTGGGGTGGCGTGAGTTTGCCCATCATTTGCTCTATCATTTCCCACATTCGTCCCATGCTCCGCTACGCGAGGAGTTTCGCCGTTTCCCGTGGCAGACCAACGTGGCACACTTGAAGGCCTGGCAGCGTGGTCGAACGGGTTACCCCATCGTGGACGCGGGTATGCGAGAGCTTTGGCAAACCGGATGGATGCACAATCGGGTTCGGATGATCGTGGCGTCGTTTCTGGTCAAGCACCTCCTGATCCCGTGGACGGAAGGTGCCAAATGGTTTTGGGACACCTTGGTCGACGCCGATCTGGCCAACAATACCCTGGGGTGGCAGTGGACGGCGGGATGCGCGGCCGACGCAGCTCCATATTTTCGCGTCTTTAATCCCATCCTTCAGGGCCAGAACTTCGATCCCGACGGCCATTATGTGCGACGTTGGGTCCCTGAATTGCGTGCTGTCCCCACACAATGTATCCACTGCCCTTGGAAAATGCCGAATGATGTGGAGAGCAAGGCCCGGCTATCATTCGGAAAAGACTACCCGCCGCCAATAGTGGAGCATGATCAATCGCGGATTCGAGCGTTAGAGGCTTGGAACACGATCAAGAAATAACCACTGGGCGGGGCACACGGTTTATTACGCTAGTAAGCGACTTCTTTCGTAATCGCGACTCCCTTGGCTCGACCGGTTTGCGTACAATAAGGAAGGAGTAAACACAGCCAAGAATAAGCCTCTCTGAGCGAATTACCCATGCCACAATGCGGCGTCTTCGTCGCGCAATCGGTTCGGATTAGCGACAGGAGGGGCTTCCATGAGCGGGCAACCCTCTTTGGCAGGCCGGTGGCTCGCCTCTTCAGGCAGACCATCGGCACGTCCGGTTCCTTCGCCGAACGGATTATCCCTCATGTTCTTTAGAATGGGCTTGGCGTGGGCCCTGGCTGGTACTCTGATTTTGGGCGTTCTATTCCCTGCTCATGCGGAGTCCGGCGGCAACTCCCGTCACGCATACGGCTCGGAAAACTCCGCGTCGGCTGACCACCCTTGTCGGCTGTACGGACCCATTTATGTCATGCCGCCGATCGGTTATCCCCACGTTTATTCTTATTCAACGGTAATCCCCGGCCCTGTGCCTCACGCATTTTACTACCGCCAAGAGACGTTTTGGTCCTGGCAATGGGGCGACGGGGGCTCGAACGGTCCCGGCCGCATACGCGCGGTACCGTACACGTTTTACCAATGGCAAGCCGTACCTTTGATTACGGTCTTTCCTCTGCCGGGACTACCCATCGGCCCGATCCAGCGGCCGCGCCCATCGATTCCCCACCAGGCTGCACCGCGGCAACCGGCGAACGCGGTTGCCGGTCTGGACGGCCGGGTAATGGGGGCAGCCATCCCAAACCACAATCCCGCCGGCGACCGAATGCGCGAAGCCGCATCGCAATTCATGGAAAATGGAGATCGCCTGTTCCACGAGGGCCAGTATCGCGAGGCGTACGCCCAATACCGGAGTGCCGCCAAAGCCTCGCCGGCATTCGCCGCGGCCTATTTCCGGCAGGTCTTCGCGCTCACGGCGATCGGGGCCTATGATTTGGCTGTGCAAGCTGCCAAGAGAGGGTTGCAGCTCGATCCCGCTTGGCCGCACCACGCACTCCGGCTTTCCACGCTGTACGGCGGTGGGGACGCGGCAAAGCGCGAGCACTTCGCCCGGCTGGCCGAGGCCGTCCAGAATGCCCCGCACAACGGCGACCTACTCTTCCTGCTCGGCGTGATGCTCTACTTCGACGACCGAGCCGCCGAATCACAAACCTTCTTCGCGCAGGCGTTGCCTCTTTTGGCAGGGGCGGATCAGCACGTTCGACTCTTTCTCGAACGACGGCCTTGACCTCATTTGGTTGTACCCGCGATGTCGCGAGGCGTACCGCCGCCATTGCACACCACTATACGCGGTGCCCAGAGGTCCATGTGAATGCTATAGGTTGTGCCTCAATGGGCGTGTGCAATGAGAGTAGGCCGCCGGGCGATGTCGTGGCCGGACTAGATTTCCGCTCCAGGACTTGTGCTCGACAGCGCAACGTTGTTTGCTTGGTTCAACACCGTGTGGTGAGGCAACATGACGCGTCGCAATCGATGCTGCGCCCGTCATGCAACTGGACTTTTGCAAAGTGCTCGATCCCCCTCTGAGAGAGGGTCACAAACTGAAGTACTGGGCAATCCAGCGAAACAAGGAAAGCTATTTTTATGGGAAATAGCCTTCGCCGTACCATCTCTCCATGGAATGGGCGAGCTTGTGACCCCAAATTGCAATAGTCCAGATGCAAGAAAGCAAACCTTGCGCGGTCGTCTCAAGTACCCTGGAAAGAACTCATCTCGTGGAAGGAACTCAACTCGGGCTACGCAGGGATAGCGCCTCCTCGGCAAGCTCGCACCGAAATTCAAGTCCCATAGACCGAATCGATCCGCCTCCTCCGATGGAGCGAGCTGCGACGCGGGCTTTGCCGAACACGAGGTGGGGATATCGCTGCCTTGGTTTTTTGGCGAACCAGCGCGGCAACCAGCAAAAATCCCAGACCCACCGCACCACTCGGTACGCCGTAAACCGCCAGGAGCGGCCTGTCCAGCGTTACACTCCAGCCGAGCAAAATGGCCCCGCACACAAATGCCATGAGGCCCAAAGCCAAGCTGCCCCAAAAGGCGGCGGAGGAATCGTCACGGGAATGCGGTTTCCCGGCTTGTTTCGCCGACGGATAAACGAGCTTCCGATGCCAGTGCACCAATCCGATCGTGTCGTGCGGGAGATCCCGGCGTGCCCGTCGCCTGGCCCGTTCCGTCTCGGGGACATGGGGCGGAATCAACTGCTCCAAGGCCAGTTGCAGTGCCCGCAGCCGCGACTCCAACGCGAACCACGCATCGGAGGTGGTTCCCACATCGCAAGCCCCCGGAGGAACCTGACGCTCGTCCTCCGAAAACTGCGAGGCAGCATTTGGGATCGAATCCCGGTCCCTGCGCGCGGGGTCCGTCTCGAACTTGGCGAGATAACTCCCACACTGTGGGCATACAATGCCCCCATCGGGCTGACGTAATACCGGGACATCTCTTTGACATTGGTCGCACCACATAGCGTGTACGATATCGACCATTTGACGCTGACGGCTTCAGCAAATGTATCGACTGTGAGAAATTATTCAAGTTTACACGCATTCCCAAGAAATAGAGCGACCAGATGACCGGCGAGGTATGGGCAATGTGCGAATTGTGGGTCAAGAAACAGCACGGCAAATACGTGCTCTGTCTCGTTCGGCGGCACGAAGGGGTGTCAAACAGGACGACTGTCCGAGGCGGTGTCGAAACCACTCCGGCTCCGCGGAAAGAACTTGCACAACATGATCCCACCAAAATAGAGGAGGCACAAGGGTATCGCCATTAACAACTGGCTGGAAGGGTCGGGAGGAGTCAAGATCGCCGAGACCACAAAGATTACCAAGACCGCCATTTTCCACTGCGAGAAATAATCTCGAATCGTGAAAATCCCAATCCTTTCCAAGAACAGCATCACCAGAGGCAACTGGAACCCAATCCCGAAGCCGAGCGGCAGGATGAGCACGAAAGAGAGCCAGTCGCTGATCCGCGGCTCGAGCTGAATGCCCAGCCATTCGTTGAATTGGAATAAGAACTTGAGCACCGGCTCGAAAACGTAGAGGAAGGCCAAAGCCGCGCCGGCAAAAAACAGGAGCAGACTGAACGGCAGGAACGTGTAAACGAACTTGCGTTCGTGCCGGTATAAGCCCGCCGCCACGAACAACCAAATCTGAAAGAAGACCCACGGCGCGGAAAGGAGGACGCCAACCAATAACGAGGCCTTGATATAAATCGAAAAGGCCTCATGCGCACTCAAGCTCTTGGCCCGCACTCGGGAATCATCCTTGGCGGGGCGCCAGGCGAAGATATGGATCAGCTCCTCGGGATTCACTTCCTCGGAATTGAACCCTTTCACCGATGCGGCTGTCGCATCGTAGGAACGAATGAGATCGTTGAGACGCTCCAGGTTTTGGCGGGTTGAAGCGGCCAGCAGGTCGGTGGCTTTGGCTAATACCCTGCAATTCTCGCCGGTGACTCGCGTTTGCCAGTCATCTTGCTCAAGGATTTGGAGGGCGGCGTCAACCTCCGCGCCATTTAGCCCGCGAGCCGTTTCTGCCCCTTGGGCGTGAGCCGAGGGAGCCGTGCTGCCGGAGGCCGCAATCAACTGGCGCCCCACCTGCAAAAGAAATGCCCGGTCCTCCTCGGCAAGGCTTTTGGCGTCCCCGGTCGCGTTGACTTGCCGAAGCTTTTCCTGAATGTTGGCCAACTGTTTTAGCAAATCCTGGCATTGCTGGCGTACCAGGCGAAAACTATCCGGAAGCTGAACGAGGATATCCTGCGGTGAGATCAAATACTCATCGACCAGCATCTGCTGAGAGACGACAAATTCGCCCGCGCCCTCCGCCGAGTATGCGGTTGGCAGTCCCTTCTCGCTCAAGGTCTTAAGACGGCTCGTAACCTCCTTTTGAGACAAGGTTACGTAATGTTCTGTCAAAGCCTTCTCCAAAGGACCTTGAATCAGTTTGACTACGTGGTTACCCAATAACAGCCCTGCCAGAAAACCGATCGCTAATCCGATGATGGCGCGGAAGAGGCACTTTCGCAACTCTTCCAGATGCTCGCCGAAGGTCATCGTGGATTCACGAAAGAGGTCTTCGTCCGATTTCGGGGGTGGGAGCAAATGAATCATATGGGTGATATGCGAAACCCAGGCGGGATGGAGAACACTCACAACTGAGATGACGGCACGTCGAATCCTCTATCGTACCAGCCCGGAATCTATCTCGCAACGAACCGCCTCGGCGATGATATCCGCCATCCAATAAGCCCTTTCGTTCGATTACAAGATGCGGCCTGTGCCGCTCCGCGAAAGCTTGGCCGGTCGCGTGCCGTATCGTAACGCGAGCGAAAGCCCAACTCCTCCGCCCTCTCTCCTGTACTACAGCGCAGAGATCGCCTGATTGGATGATATGCCCAGCATCTGATCTGCCCAGCATCTGTTGTGAGAGGCTATGTCCTATAACCCAAAGATGCTGAGCCAAGCACACAACCTTGAGCTGTTTGCACAATAGTCCCGCGACGATGCCGTGAGAAGCACCGCCATCGAAAATGGCGCCGGGTTCGCTTCCACGCTACCCCGCCAAGGTCGCCATCACTTCGCTGATAACGACGGGATGTCAGGTTGCCGGAACGGTGCTTTCAGCAGATTTCTTGACAATGGCTTCGCGTGCCTTGATGGCCCCCAAGAGGGCGTTGGGAACCCCCGAGCACCGCGCGAAGCGAACTCACTATCGCTTCCCGGGAAATCGCCTCCCGAAAATCGGAACCGTCGCAGGGCCTCGTCC
The DNA here is from genome assembly GCA_020721965.1 of Blastopirellula marina. Classification (GTDB taxonomy): domain Bacteria; phylum Planctomycetota; class Planctomycetia; order Pirellulales; family Thermoguttaceae; genus Thermogutta. The sequence goes on from DYLS01000046.1 coordinate 13,604, forward strand.
ACACACTGATTGCAAGAAGTCCGCTGCCGGTCCTTTCATCGCGCCGCGTCTTTTTGGAGCTGGACCAGATTCAAGACCTCCGTCCGTAATGTCTTCATGGTCAGTGGCATCTGAAACACGCGGCGGTGTTCGTTACGCACGGCAATAGCGGCAAGATGCTTTTGGGGTTCGTCGAGCAACAGAATTGCGGGCAGCAGGTGCGTTCGGGGATCATCCCCCAACTGGTTAAAACAGGTTAGCGCAGTCTCGCCCAAATCCGCAGCGCTGAACAGCACGCAATCCGGCGCAGAGCCCTCAGAATGGCAACGCTCCAGCGCCCTTTGCGGATCGGCTACGACCAGCACACGAAATCCTATTTTCTTCAGACCATTGCGAAACAATTCCTGAAGCTCGTAATTGGACTCGACAACCAGGACCGTCGGTTGCGAATCATTGGACGCGGCCCCGTTGTGCAGCGTTTCCAATTCCTGGTCCGCTTCCCCTTGGGCTAGCTTGCGGGCAGCGGTTTTCAGGTCGAGCAACATGTGTGCGGGATTTTGATACCGGTAGGTCACGTCCAAAGACATCGCCTTGTGAATGATCCCGGTCAGTAACCGCGGCACACTCTTGTCCACCGATTGGATGGGGGGGATTTCATGAAAGCGGTTCCTGTTCATCCGCTTCAGCCGGTCCTTGGTTTCGGACAATGGCGCCGTCCCCGTGATCAGATGATAAAACATGCAGCCCGAGAAAAAGATATCACTGCGGGGGTCATTTCGGCTCACGCCGGTTAGTTTCTCCAGAGCCGCGTAGTCGACGGCCCGGGCGTTGGGCGGTACTTCCGGGACCATGGCTTCCAGGTACTCATCCACGGTGGCCAGCCCGAAATCGACCAGCTTGGCAGTACCTTCGCTGCTGATCAATACGTTACTCAGTTTGAGGTCCCGATGCGTCAGGCCCTGGCGGAAGGCGTAATCCAACCCGCTTATGATGTCGATCATGATCCGGGTCGCTTCCAAAGGTTCCAGCTTTTTTCGGATCTTCAAGAATTCGCGGAGGTTCTGCCCTTCAACGAACTCCATGACCAGGTAGTACGAGCCGTTGGCCATGGCGGCGTCGAATACAGGTACGATATTGGGATGGCGGAGGGCCATGCCAAGCTGCCCCTCTCGCAAAAACTGCCGGAAGCACTCCGGATTGGAACTGTACCGGCGGCGCAGTACCTTCAATGCCACCACCTGATTATTGGTCTGATTGACGGCGCGAAAAACTCGGGCAAAACTTCCCGCTCCAACAAGGTACAGTACTTTGTACTCACCGTAAAAAAAGCCGTCGCGATCTCCCTTGAGCAGCTTTTCAATCAGATAATTGGTGAGGTACTCCCGGCGGACCAGAAACTGCAAAAACTCCTCGACAGGGACATTGCGGCGTCCCAGTTCGGACCAGATGCGCCGCATCTCCCAATCATTGATCAGTCCCAGATCCATCGCACGCTGGGCGATCGATTCAGCCGTCCAATCGTTGCTCATGCCTCTGCTCCGCAATTGTTGCATACAGCCCTCTTCAAGCCCCCAGAAGCGTAGAGGTCGGTAAACAATCATCATGCAACTTCCTCTATAGTACGTTTGAAATTCAGAAGCCGCAACGAATAGGCATCCCTCTGGCGAGGAGGATCCACCCAAACCCGCACATTCACTTCATCCCGCATCAGCGCCCCCCCATGGCTGCAATCTGCGATCGCGAATACCGTGATCCCCCCGTGGCAAATACCGTAATCACGCCGTGGCAAATGCCGTGACTACCCTTGCGAATAACGTCTTGCGGCTTTCTCTTCGCGAAATCGTCATGGCACGACTGGGTACGACTACGTAGAATGAGTGAAGATGGATCACCATGAGTCGGAAGAGCGTGACCGTCGAGACCTGACGGAGATTCACCAAAAATGTAGCCCGGTTCTTGTGTTATTCCGACCCAGGTGTTTAGTGAGCCGACCGAGGTACAGCGCCGTGACAAGGCCAATCCGCAGCCGTTGGTCGCGGTGATAATTTCGGAAATGTGGCGACTCGACAGTAGAGATGATGCTTTTCCCTAGGCCTCTTCCCAAGGGGTCGGCGGCATGAAGGATTCCTCATCGGAAATGCTTGCCAGTTCCCACACGTCGTTGGGAGACGGCGGGGGGCAAAATCTGCCGCGGCCGGAAACAGCCGCGCGTCCGCCGTCCGAATCGCCTGGTGAAATCTGGCTGGATGGGGACGTGTTGGCGTGCGCCTGCCTTCAGTGCGGTGCGCCGATGTCGATTCGCCTGTGGCTGGGAATGGCGGATTGCTGGCGTTGCGGTCTCAGCATCGAACTAACCGAGGAACAAGAACAGCAGGCCATGCGTCTGCTGCAACAGTGGGAAGCCGAAAAGGAGCAAAGAAGAGCGGAAGCCGCCGCGACCATCCGTCCCACGGTCGCCAGGTCTGGCGCCGCGACGCGACCAAAGGCCGCTTCCTCGGAGACCGCCCCCCCGGAAACAAGGGCGGCATCGACGGCGGCAAGATCAGGCCGTTGGGCAGCGGAGGTAACCCCAGGGACGGGGCCCGAAATCACACCCTTGCCGCAGGAAGCCCGACCCCGGGAAATCTCGCGAAGGGATTGGTATCGCAATGCCGCCATTGCCGTTCGCCCACAAACGCTGGCTCGCACTTTCTGGAGCGACTTGCCCGCTTGGCTGATCAGCTTGATCTTCCACATGGTGGCTCTCTTGCTTTTGGCCTTACTCACTGCGCCGATCCTCAACGAACCAGATACCATCACGCTCTCCACATCCATCAATTACCGAGACTTGGAGGGCGAAGACGGCTTGCTGAAGGAGCGACAAGAGTTACCGACCGATTTCGAGGAAGCTGGACTGGCTGTGCCAGTGGACATTGTCGCGGACGCACCGCCGGGCGTGGATCAAGTGGAGGTTCCATCCCTGGCCGATCCCGTGCCGCTAACCTCCTCCACCGATCTGCCCAACAACACCATTGCAGCTCCCATCACCCCGCCGCCAATGGGCGTCATGTTCGCCGGCCGGGATCCCAGCGTGCGAAGCCACCTATTGAAGGAGGGCGGCGGGACGAACGAAACGGAGGCGGCAGTGGCGCGTGGGCTTCGCTGGCTGGCACGTCATCAAAACAGCGACGGGAGTTGGAGCCTGCACGCGTTTCATCTCGCCCCCGGAGCCGTGGGGGATGAGGATGGTCAGGGGGAACAGGCAGACGTGGCCGGAACCGCCCTGGCCCTGTTGCCATTCTTGGGAGCAGGCCAAACACACCGCCAGGGAGAGTACAAGTCTTTGGTGCTGAAGGGCCTCAATTGGCTAGTAAGCCAGCAAGGCAAAGACGGTGATCTGAGAGGAAACGGCATTGGAGATATGTACGCGCACGGCCAGGCTACGATCGTGCTCTGCGAAGCCTACGCCATGACCCGGGATCCCCAACTGCGCGAACCCGCTCAGCAGGCCCTGGATTTCATCGTCCAGGCCCAGCACCCCACGGGTGGTTGGCGATATGACCCTCGGCAGGCGGGAGATACGAGCGTTTTGGGGTGGCAGTTGATGGCCTTGCGCAGCGGGAAAATGGCCTACCTTCGCGTGCCGGATCGCGTATTCGCAGACGCTTCAAAATACCTCGACAGTGCACAAGCCGACCGCTATGGCAGCCGCTATGCCTATCTGCCGGGCCACGGCGGCACCCCCACGATGACGGCTGAGGCGCTCCTGTGTCGCCAATACCTGGGCTGGCCCCGCGAACACCAAGGCTTGAAGGCCGGTGCCTATTACCTCCTTAATGAGTGTCGGCCAAGCCCACAAAAACTCGATACCTCCATGCCTTGGTTCTATTACATCTACTACGCCACGCAAGTCATGCATCACATGGGTGGCGACTTCTGGCGGAAATGGAACGACGCCATGAAGGAAACACTGTTGGCCACACAACAGACAACGGGTTCCTTGGCGGGGAGCTGGGATCCTCGCGACCAGTTTGGTCGCCAAGGTGGCCGCATCTACACCACGGCACTGGCAATCTGCACGCTGGAGGTCTATTACCGTCACATACCACTCTACGATTCCACGCCCGTAATGCTTGTGAAAACAGCAGAGGCAAACGGAAAGAGTCGCGGTACAGACTCGATGAACGGGTCTCCCGCCCCACAGTAAGCACAGTAAGCCGCCACTCCTTTCAACCAGTCCCTATTCTCCGCCAGGTCTCGTTGCCGAGGTGTTACAGCCGGTAGCGTGCAATTCACGATCGATAGGGGAAGTCCGACCACCCCCGTCAACCGCGTGTAGAATTCACCTTCCCAGCCGTTGTGGCACGGTTTTTGCTCTCGACCGCGAGCCTATAACCCTGACACGATTGGATCGAAAGTGTCAAGCCCCTTCGCACGAGTCAATGGCATTTTTTCGAAACCAAGCTCGGTTTTTGGGTTTAAAGATAAGGGGGCGGATCGGACTGCGGTCACGGCGGAGCAGATGCATCGTCATTCGAAAACATAGCGATTTCGCTTGACATCTTCGATCCGGTGAGCAGGGCGGCCTACGCGATGCGATTTTGTAGTTCGGCCATATCCAATCAGAATAAGGAGAGGATGGGTGGTCGCAATTCGCGGTGTCGCTGGGCTGGCCCACTTGTCGTTGGTTTGGCCCAATTCCCGGTCGCCCTCGGATCCCGGAGAAGACAAGTCTTTGTTTCCAAATTATTTCTGATGACTGGACTCTTGCAAATTGGGACCACAAGCCCCGCTCTCGGCTCGTGAAGTGGCAGGACGAAGGCGGTCTTTTATGAATGCTGTTTTCCCTGTTTTCCTGACTTGCCCAGAATTCTGATTTGTCGCCGTATCTCCAGATGGGCATCAAGCAGTTTGCAAAAATCCAGTCATGACCTTGCCGCACATATCGTTTGCATATTCGGAGTAACGCCGATGGTATCCTGGAAGGTCTCGTCCTCCTCGCTTTCGCATAGCAATTGGGGTTGGCAACCCTGGGCAGCAATTTGCATTGTCGCCGCTTCCATTGTTTTCGCAACCGTTGGCCGGGCAGCCGAGCACGAAGTAGTCGGCGTCCTGGCTCTGGCTGTCGATCCAGATGTCTCGCAACAAATCGGTCTCACGCCAAACCAAATCGCACAAATCAATCAAATTGTCGTTGACCGCGAGGCAGAGGTCCTGGAAATCGCCTCCGACTTTCGAGGGCTTACTCCGGATGAGCGTTTCGTCAAATTAGCCCCATTCCGAAAGGCAACCGAGGAGCGAGGCCTCGCCATTTTGAGTCCCCAACAACGAGCCAAGCTGGAACAAGTCCGATTCAAACGCTACGGTCTGTCGCTGCTGGAGGACCCCGTGATCGCGGATCGGCTCCGCATCCCCCCCGAGCAACAAGGCGCCATTCGGGATGCCGTGCGGGTCCGCGAAGAAAAGCTTCGGCAGTTGGGGACGAATGCCAAACCGGAGGAAATTCAAAAGCTGGATGAATCGCTTGCCGCATTGCTAGGAGAGCCGCAACGGGCCGCCTTGCGAGCCGTGTTGATGGGGGAATTGCCACCCCCCCCTGATGGCATCTCCTCACCGGCTCCCACAGCTTCCGGGGCGGGGGGGGCATCCTCGCCGACGGGGCTACCCACGGCTGACGCCTCATCTGAGAGTCCCCAGCCAGCTCCTTCGGACGCCCCGCCCGCATCCACAGCCCCCGGTGAGCCAGGGCCGGTCACTAATGGCGAAGCATCGTCGGTCCCGCCAGCCGGTACCGACGGCAACGATTCCGTGATGAACGCAGCCAAAGAGCCAATCGCTCCGCCGCCGAGCTTGCCCGGCACCAACGTTAACCCTCCCGGGGGGCACTCCGTACCTCAACCATCCTCTGGTGCGGAAGCTAGCGAGCAAACGGGAGAGGTAAGGCCGTCCGGCGGGAGCGTAGCCCCAACTCGCGACTCCGCCGAGGCAGCGCCAAGCCAAACGAACGAGCCTCCGCCACCGAGCGGTGCACCTTCGGCCCCCGCGGCAGAGCATCCGGAGGGCAGCCATCCGGCGGAAACGCGTCCGATGACGGCACCGCCAGCGGAGACCGCGGAAAGCCCTGTCGCCCAGGCCGCGGAACCGGCCGCGGTTCCTTCCCCTGTCGCACAACCACACGACACGATCGAAGTGGCTGGAAATGAGCAGTCGCTTCCGAAGGAGGATGTGCGGCTTCGTTTCAATTTTCGCTACCAGCCCTGGCAAGATGTCCTCAAATGGTTTGCCGAGCAAGCCGGACTCTCGCTCGTGATGGAAACGCCTCCCGCTGGGACCTTCAACTATGTGGATGATCGCCAATTCACGCCGTCAGAGGCAATCGACCTGTTGAATAGCGTCCTCTTGATGAAGGGCTACATGCTCGTTCGCAAGGAACGAATGCTGATCGTCCTGAATGTCGATGACGGCATCCCACCGAATCTTGTCGATACGGTCCTTCCGGAAGAGTTGGACAAACGGGGCGACCACGAATTGGTCAGCACGCTCTTCCAATTGCAGCGGATTTCTCCCGAAGCGGCGGAGGCAGAGGTAAAAAAACTGCTGGGTCCCCAGGGGAGCGTTACGGTGCTGCCCACCTCCAAGCAATTGCTCGTCACCGATACCGCGGGAAAGCTTCGCACGATCCAAAGGGTCATCGCGGCGATCGAGAACCCCTCGGCCGCAGCCAACGACGTCCGCGTACTGGAAGTCAATCCTTCCACCGTGGATCAGGTACTGAATATCGTCCGGCAGATGTTCCAAATCCCAGCCGACCAGAATGCCAACGCCGATGGAACATTGCGTTTCGCACTTGACCCGAGTGGGGCTAGGATGTTGGTAACGGGCACCCCTGATATGCTGGACCGATTCTCCAAGGTGGTGCAGGCCGCCGATCCTACAGCATCCGGCAGCGGCGTCGGGATCGAATCGACCCCGCAGCTAGAAGTCTATCCCATAACCACAGCCGATCCCCAAGCCGTGCTCGAGGTCCTGCAAACGCTCCTCGTTGGCACGCCCGACGTACGATTGGCCATCGACCCCAAGACAGGCAACTTGATTGCATTTGCTCGGCCGGATCAACATGCTACGATCCGGGCTACGCTCCAGCAACTGCAAGGCGAGGCGGGACAGGTAGAGGTCATCCCGCTCCGCGTGGTTGATCCGCAATTGGCGGTGCTGGCTATCAACAAGTTATTTGGAGTGACGGATGGCACGAACGTCAACGCTCCAACGGTGGACGCCGACATCACGACGCGGCAACTCCTGATCCGCGGCAGCCGGGCCCACATCGAGCAGATCCGCGATATGCTGAGGAAGATGGGTGAACCGGAATCTGGTGCCAGCTCCGGAAATGTCAACCTGATTCGCACCATACCGATGTCGCCGGAAGTCGCAGAGGCCATGCTCCGGGAACTTCAGACGATATGGCCCAACGTGCGAGAAAACCGCCTCCAGGTCATCACCCCGCGTTCCGTCTCGAACGAAGAATCACCAGGTCCATTACCCGACCAAAATGGTGCGGAGGGCCAACCTTTGGAGAGGGATCAATTGGAATCTTTCCGGATTCCGCTTGGCGCAGCGGGAATGATCACGCGACGATTAGTCGGCGGCGTGCCATCCACTCGCGCGGCCACACGATCCGGGACATCCACAACCAACAGCCAGCCGAGCCAGTCCCAATCACCTTCGACCGCCCCACCTCAACCGCCTCAAGGTGGATGGGGGCCGCCGGGCGGATTCGGACCACCTGGACCGTGGGGACCGCCGGGCGGGTTTCAGCCGTATTTTCGAAGGGAATCCGATGAACACGAACATTCCGAGGAACATCAACACAATTCCGATCGTTCAACATCACTTCCAGAAAACGGCAACCGGGTTACGTCCAGCGACCCATTCCCATTTCGGCAGTCGCCAACGCATTTTCAATTCGTGAGTCAGTCGGCCCAGTCGGGGGACTCGTTGCAGGCATCGAATCCGGTGGATATCCCGGCGACAGGATCGAGCCTGCCCTCCCAAACGACTGGAGATCGAGAGTCCGAAACAGAAACGCCTCCCGAGCCAAACTCCGAGCAGACCACGGAAGTCCCAATTCCGTCACCTAGCGTCCCGCCGACGCAGGTCCCGCCAGCGCCCCAGTCGTCAGGTCCTCCACCCGTGGTCGTGGCAGTGACGCCAGAGGGGCTGGTCATCGCTTCGCAAGACCCCGATGCCTTGAATCAACTGGAAGACCTTCTACGTCGCATGGCGACCAGCGAACAATACCCGCAAAGCGGCGGCCCGGAACTGGTCGTGTATTACCTCAAGCACGCCAGGGCCGAATCGGCCGGCGCTATCCTCGATCAGATTTTGGGCGGCGGAACTCTCACCAATAGTGGATCCTCCAGCGGCTCATTAGTCGGCGAGATTGCGCGGGCTGCATTCGGCAACGTGGGCGGCGGGCTGGTTGGAAGCCTACTCGGCAGCGAGGAAGGGAGCACCAGTAGCAGTTCGACCACCGCCAACACGATGGCCGGCTCCATTCAAATCACTCCCGATTCCCGCCTGAATGCCCTGGTTGTCCAGGCTTATCCCGAGGACCTCCGGCTTGTGGAAGAGATTCTGCGTGTCCTGGATCGTTCGGACAGCCCAGAGGACGTGGCAATTCAACCCCGGACGGTTATCATTCCGGTACACAATACCCAAGCAGAAGAAATCGCTCAAATCCTTCGTAGCGTCTATCAAGATCGGCTTGTCACCGGGGCTGGTCAACAACGTGCTCCTTCGCCCCAGGAGCTGATCCAGTTGTTGCGCGGTGGACGAGGGGGGAGTGGTGGGAAGTCGCAGTCTCAAGAAGAGCCCCCGAAGATGTCAATCGGTGTGGACAGCCGGACCAATTCGCTCGTGGTATCCGCCCCCGAGCCTCTATTAAAAGAGGTACAGGAATTGGTCGAGCAATTAGACCAAAGGGCCGAAACGGAATCTGAGGAAACGACACAGGTCGTTACCTTGGAGCGTGCCAATCCTCAATCCATTCAGGCAGCGCTGAGCGCTCTGTTGGGGCAGGACGTCCAGATTCGCGGCGGCACCGGCAGCTCCAGCTCCCGCACAGGCACGACGAACACTAGCACTCCGTTCCGCGGTGCCTTCGGAAGTCCCTTCGGCACGCAAGGCTTCCAGGGATTCCCAGGCGGCTTTTCGCGAGGTTTTCCCGGCTTCAATCGCTCGTCCGGTAGCGGTTTCACTCGCGGAAGCTCCGGTTCTCGTAGAAGCGGGCGCTGACTCCGTGGTGCCGAAACACGACACCAGGCCCGGCCAACCAGCCGGCAGAACAACTGGTTCTCACCACTCCCACGGCGTTCCAATCCGCGGCGCCATATACGCATCCACGACCAGGCACCGCCCCATCTTGCCAAGGTTGGGGACATCGCGGGCCTTGCACTCATTTTCGAATGCCGTGAATCAGGAATCATCGCCGAGCGCCATTCGCTGGGCTTGCGAAAGCACTACAGCGTGTTAAAATCTTTGAAGTACAGGTAGCAGGTTACCGATGACCTTCTTACCGTAACCGACCCGTGACCTGTCGGCACGTTCGCGTTTTTTGCCCCGGGATTTCCTGGTGCGGCCGATCGCTTTATAATATCGTCTGCGTGAAAACGTTGATCCGTGCAACGTTGGTCCACGCAATAGCGTTGGTCTGCGGAACTCCGTGCAACAAGGTTGATTCGTGCGACGTGTGCAACAGCGATGGGAAGGTCTTCGGGCGAGATTTCGTCTGCCGATCTTCTTTCCTAGCCGTGGAACTCGGCAGCAAACCGAGTCAAAACTGGGATTGTGACAGGGGGGGCGATTTCGCGTACCAAGGCGCTGTAGCCAAGTGGCTAAGGCAGTGGATTGCAAATCCACCATTCGCCGGTTCGAATCCGGCCGGCGCCTCTTGATCTCTTCAACAATTTGGATCTTTTCAACAATCCAAGCCCCTGCCAGAATCTCCCGGCCCCGGGTCGAAGCCTCGAATCAGCCAATCGTACCTAGAACGCTTCCCGGAACTGACAAAAGGGAAGCCGACACCGGAGCCTACTCGATATCGAACTCGCCGGGGGGTTGATTCTCGACCGTGCGTGCAGATATCGGCTGATTTGGATGGCGATCCAGCCCGAATAGGGAGGTGAGAACGAATTGATCCTCGAAGGGGCACCCAGGAAGGGGCGTCAAGAGAAATCCTTCGTAAACTTCATGTCCTTCGTAAATCTATCCGTTTCCGGTTGGGCAACCGCTAGGCCAAACTTCCTGGACGTATTTTTATGCAAATCGTTACTGCGTAACGACTTTCTGTTGATCTGCGCTGCTTGCCGTAGTCATGTAATGGTTTTTCGTAAGTGCTTGTCCTGTAACGAGTTGCGCGATTCGCCTTGTACTCCAAAAATGGTGGGAGAATCAGGGTGTACAATTGACGCAAATCATTGTCTTGCAATCGCTTGCAACTAGCGCCCCCTAGTTCGCAGGGGGGGGAGTTTGGGCTAGGGTGGGCTTAGAATCTGTCTCAAAACGCCCATGCGGTGGTCAGGCGGTAGAGCCGGCGGAACCACAATGAAGCGCACACAAACTGTCCTACAGCGCAAATCCTATCCGATGGCGTGACGTGCCCGGCATACGCCGCGACGCGTCATGGCCTATCAGCACAGGGTGTGGAGTCGAGAAAACAAGGTCGGCGCAAGCAGATTTTCGCAATCAATTCTGCGAAAACAACGCGGCGCTATGGAATTAAGCCTCTTCGGCAGGCATTTCCAGCGTTTCCGTTTCCAGTCCGGCAAGCGCGAGAACGCCATAGAGTACGAAGCCGACGATGAAGGCGGCCACGGGAGGACACGGCACGTAGGCCGTTCCCAAGATCAGGTCGATCGCACCGACCACAAACCCTACCACCCAGGATATCCATCCGGCGGGATTGAAACCGGCGCGCGGCCCGGCCCAGCGTTTACCGGCCAGGAGATAATCCGCAGCCATGGCCCCGCAAACCGGCCCGAAGGAGGCCCCGATGATCGTAAAGACTCCTGCCGCATTTCCCGCGTAGCCGCTCAAAACCAACAAGATGGCGACTACCGCACCGATTCCGCAAGAGATAAACGGATTGACCTTGGGCAGGGTGGTCTTGAAGCTGTTAGCCGCAATAAAACTGGAGAAGCACGCAGGCGGAAACGCGGCAATGGCAAGCAAATACCAGAAGATGCTGGGCGTGGCCTTGCCCAAACTAGGCGTGAGGTTGCCCATGATCGTCGTCGTTTGCAGAACTGGCGGCTTGCCGAGTAGTCCAGCTCCGGCTGCTCCCGCGGCGATCAACAAGGATAAGCCACCTGTAAAGATGATGGCTCCCGCAACACCGACCAAGCCGCCCCATTTGACGTCGTTCTCATCGCGGTTTCCCATTCCGAAGTCCACCCCCGCGGCTCCCGCCGTGGCAAAGAAGCCGACCACGTACGTCGCAATCGCGACGAATACCCCCCAAACCGTTAGAGAATCCGCGACCTTGGGGGCCTGAGCGCTGGCATTCGCGTCGGATGCCGCCTGAGTTGCCGCAAGGGGCTCCTGCCCTGCTGCCACGAGGTCTGCATGATTGAACTTCACCAGTCCACCGATAGAGACCAGCGTCAGGACGATCAGGATAGTCAGCGGGAACAGCGGCAGGTACGTCGCCACCCGGCCCACATATTGAATCCCCTTCAGCCCCATAAACGTGGCGAGGACAATAAAGGCGATGGCCACAAGGGCATAGGTAGGACTTCCGAATCCGACTCCGAACGGAGCACACAGCAACCCCGTGGTAAAAAAGGCGTTGACCGCCAACCACCCGAACTGCAGGCATCCCATGAGGAATCCCGGCATGATGAATCCACCCTGCACCCCATACGTCGAAGTCCCTACGATGTAAAGTGGCAGTCCCGTCTGAACTCCCAATTTGCCAGGAACAAGATAAAACAAGTAATGGCACAACAGGGCGGAGACGACCAGTGCCAAAAAGGCAATTCCCACCCCTTGCGCGAGGGCGCCACCGGCATTGAGCGGTATACCACTTCCCCTAACCAATTCATTAATGACGGGCACCTGTTGCCAAAACACGAACCACAGGAAGATGCCCGCGTATGTCGGCGCGGTGCTTGCATACCACGGCGTCCGATTTTCTCTTGGAACGGGTTTGGCCGAGGCCACATAATCGGGAAGCGTTCCAGCCATCGCAGCCCTCCTGATTCAATTGGGGAAAGTGTAAAGATACGAAGGCACGAAATGGGCCAACATCCGCCGTCCGTGATCGCCATTCGCACGACAGCGCATGCAATGCCAGCAACTGGGATTGAGTATAACCTAGACCGCGAAGAAGTCCAGAACCATTCCCAGCTAATTTCATTGCCGCAGCCTATTTCGGCTGTATATATTTCCCAGCCTACCACGTCGCAAGTCGTGTTGACCGCCTTACGGGGATGACATTACCATACTCCAAATGGATTGTCAGCCTCGCATGCCGAAGGCGGTTTCTCGCACGACTTCGCCGTCGCCAGGGGGTAGGCTATGCCCGAAATGCTGGCGGCGGACGCCGTCGATGACATTTCCTACTCCGACGCCAAAACATGGATGAAAACGGCCGACCCCTACGAAACCAGTGGCCTTGGCAGTGGGGCCTATTACTTGCCCTGGCTCTGTCCATACGCTTAGCAGCGGCAGCGGCCTGGGAATGTCGGTATCAAGGAGGGCTGGTCTTTGGCGACAGTGTCAGTTATTGGCACCTGGCAAAGGCGATCGCCCACGGCGAAACCTATCAATACGGCGACTACGGTCGTGTTTTTCGCACGCCCGGTTATCCTATGCTCCTTTCGCCCCTGTTTTGGCTCTTTGGGGAATCGCCGCCTTATTTCGCAGCTCGTGCGATAGGCGCCGTGCTGGGGACGCTGGGGGCCGTTGCGACGGGCTGGCTCGCCACGTTGCTTTGGGACAGCCGAACGGGTTGGTATGCCGCCTTGCTAGCGGCCATTCACCCAGAATGCGTGCTGTCATCAGTGCCCATCCTCAGCGAGGCCGCCTTTTGTCCAATCTGGGTGGTTCATCTGGCGTGCCTGGCCGCCATGTGGCGATGTGCAGGGACCCGGCAAGCATGGACTTGGGCGACGGGCGCGGGGGTCACAGCAGGCTTGGCAATCCTGATCCGGCCAAGTGCCTTGCTGTGGCCGCCTCTATTGTTTCTTGTCGCTATGATGAGGGATTTTAGGGCCAAGAGCCTCGCTCCGTTGGCGTTGTCCACGGGATTGATCGTCGTCGTGTTGCTGCCGTGGTGGATTCGGAACTATCGGGCTACCGGACACTGGATTCCCACGACAACTCAGGTGGGCGCAAGTCTGTACGATGGCTGCAATCCTCATGCGAACGGCGCGAGCAACATGGACTTTGTGACAGCCGCGATACAAGCGACCAAGAGCAGTTTGGGAGATAGAGGTAAGCATCCCGGGATCGTAGAGATCGAGGTCGATCATCGCCTGCGCAACGAAGCATTACGCTGGGTGGCGGCCAATCCCTTCCAGTTCGTCCGTTTGGCAGGCGTCAAACTGCGACGGTTTTGGAGTCCCGTGCCTAACGAAGGGACCTTCAACCGCTTTCCCTTCAACCTGATCCTGGCAACGGCCTTCTTGAGCGTCATTGCATTGGCCGTGACAGGGCTGATCCGAGGCACGCTGGGCTGGGCTGCCTTTTTCGTCTGCTGGTTGCCCACCATCTATTTCACTCTCTTGCACATGGTTTTCGTAAGCTCTGTGCGTTATCGTCAACCTGTGATGTTCGGTCTGATCGCTGCCGCGGCGCCGGTTCTTGCTAGCGCTATAGATGTCCTCAGGTCGAGGTGGGGGATCGCTTTGGCGAACGGCGGCCTCTCTCGATCCGACGATAAACACAAGGCAAGGAAGCACAAATCGCGGTGAAAAGATTTCGCAAGCCCAAAAGACCGATTTTGACTGTACTCAGGTGGGCGATCGTCCTCGTGCCAATGCTGGCAGGAGGCACGTATCTGTATCTTTCCCAACAAGCAGATTCCCTTCTTCGAAGCGAGGTCCAACGCATATTTTCGGCCCGGTACCCGAACTTGGACTTGCAGCTCCGTTCTGCCACTTGGATTTCCGGTGAGGGCATACAACTCAAAGGCATTCGCATACGCGATCCACAATTCGCGGGCGAAACGAGCGAGATTTGCGAAATAGAGGAGGTTTTCTTCGGCTTTTCGGCCACGCTAGAGCGCCTCTGGAAGGGTGACGTCATCATCGAAGCAGTCCGCGTCCGCCGACCGCGAATCCGAGCCGTTCAGGTCGGCGCGAGGACGTGGAATTTTTCGACCCTTTTCCCGTTGCCACAATTTAGCCGTAGCCCTCCCCCGATCGAAATCGAAGATGGAGTGGTGGACGTCGCGCCTCGAGGTGTGCCCCAAGGCGGTCTTACGTTCCGCGACGTCCAGTTGCGCATTTGGGGGGCTGCCGATGGTCCTTCCCTGAGCGATGCCGACGTTTCCCACAGGCGATATCTTCGTGGCACTTTCACCGGCGACTTTCTGCGGCGAGTCAACATCGAAGGGACCATCCATCCCCACACGCTTCAGATGAACTTGCAAGGGACGGTCGACTCTCTCGATGTCTCGCCGGAGTTTTGGGCCTCGTTGCCGGAGGGGATATCCCGGCGAATCGGCCTGCTGGCGAATCTTCGCGCTCAAGCGGCATTCGGATTCCGCGTGTTCTATGACGCCTCCCAACCTTTGCGATTCGATGTTGCTGGACAATTCCAACAAGGGCGTTGGGACGCCGCGAGGATACCTCATCCCCTGACGGATATCGCCGGCCGATTTCATATCACCGACCAGACCGTGCGGTTGGACGATCTCTTGGCGGTCTCGGGAGCAACTCAAATTCAGATTCGCCAGGTTGAGGCTCGTTATAACGAAACGATCGAGCCTCTGCTCCTGGATGCGAGCATCACGAATTTGCAGATGGAGCCAAGTCTCGTCCCCCTCCTGCCGGCCAGCTTGCAGCGGCAATGGACGAAGTTCTTTCCTTCTGGAGCGATCAATCTGACGACGCGTCTAGAATGGGTGTCGGGTCGCCCCCAAGGTTCTATCCGCGCGGACTTGTTGGACGTCTCTTTTGCGTATGCCGCGTTTCCTTACCGACTGCAACAGGCGCAAGGATCGCTGCGACTGGATCTGGCGGCGGACCGCCTGGACGTGAATGTCACGGCACGGGCCGACGATCAACCGCTGGAAATACGCGGCTATGTCTTGCATCCCCTGGCGGTTTCGCAAACTCAGCTCTCCGTCACGGGACGAGGTATTCCACTCACGGACCGCCTGTTCGCGGCGGTCCTCAATCCCCGCACGCAAGAGCTGCTCCGCGCACTTCACGCCACCGGCAAGATCGACGTGTGGCTGGGAGTCAGCCAGGATGTGCCGGGAATACCCGCACGCACTCAAATCCAGATCGGCTTGCAGCAATGCGCCATCAAGTTCGCGGGCTTTCCCTTCGCCATTTCCAATATTACTGGGCGAATGTTAAAACGGGAAAATGTTTGGGAGTTCCAAGACCTGGCAGGCACGCACGGCCACTCCCAAATCTACGCGTTTGGAAACCTCGTCCCCGGTACCAATGGCTCCACTTTTTCGCTACGGTTCAGTGGGCGACAAATTCGCCTGAACAGCGACCTGCGCGAGGCCCTTCCGAAAGAGGCCTGGCGCCAAGTGTGGGACAATCTGCGACCCGAGGGAACCGTCGATCTGGCCGACGGATTGTATGTCTATCGCACCTCTGGGGGTAACGAGATCCGCTTCTCCGCCACGCCGAGCGATGACCGCACCGCGTTGGAACCGGTTGCGTTTCCCTACCGGCTGGAGAACCTCCGCGGCACGCTCCGATTCGAAAATGGGGCCGTTTTTGTGGACAATCTTCGCGGCCGGCATGGGAGCTGTTCGTTCCAGACGCGAGCGTCCTGCGAAACCATGCCAGACGGCGGCTGGCGTTTGCGGCTGGACGATCTGTGGATGGACCGCCTGACGGTCGATCGGAGTCTTCTAACGGCCCTGCCCGAATTGGTGAGTAACGGGTTATCTCGGCTCAACCTGGGCGGTCCCATCAATGTGCGTGGGACCTTGGAAATCGGCCAGCTACCACGAGCCGAGAGTGCCCCTCTGCCCGCCGGGACCCGTTTGTCTTCGCCGCCGCGCGTGGCATGGAGCGCTCTGGCGACTTTGGCCGGCAATTCGGCAGGTACCTTGGTACCCCTGCAAAACATCCACGGCAATATCGCCCTTCGCGGCTTGTACACGCCGGACAAGTTCACGTCGGATGGGGACTTGGACATCGATTCGTTTTCCTTCCGCGGCATCCAGTGCACGGATCTCCGCGGCCCTTTTCGCCTGGAAAACGACCGGCTTCTGTTGGGTCATGTCATCGAACCGGCCGCGGGCGCCGAACAGCCCGCCCGCCCTCTGGAAGCAAAGGTTTGGGACGGTATCGTCCGCGGCGGCGGATGGATTCGATTTCACCCCCTACCGGAGTACCAATTCTCCGCATCGCTGAGCCAGGTAAATCTTGCTGCGGCAGCGAGGGATCAGCAAATCGATGCCCCGAATCTAAGCGGCAAGATCTACGCGGCAGTCTCTGTTCAAGGTAAGGGGGGCGATATTCAGGGACTAACGGGCTACGGTAATTTCCAGTTAAAGGACGCGGATATTTACGAGTTGCCGCTGGTTGTGGCTTTATTAAAGATTCTCAGCGTGCGGCGGCCGGATCGCACTGCCTTTCGGGAATGCGAGGGCCAATTCCAAATCGCTGGCAGTCACCTCTACTGGGATCGACTCATGTTTCGCGGCGATGCCGTCAGCCTGGTCGGACAAGGTGAAATGGATTTTGATACCCGTTTGCGACTTACCTTTCGCTCCCTTTTAGGACCGAACGAAATGAAAATTCCGGTCGTAAAGGAGGTCTTTCGTGGTGCAAGCGAGCAGATCATCCTGATTCACGTGGGCGGAACATTGAAGAACCCGGAGGTGCGACGAGATCCCCTGCCTGGCGTCGGTCAGGCCTTGCAGTGGATCGGCGGTAGAGAGCAGCAGCCATCGCGGTTGCGAGAGGTTTTGCCTTTGATACGATAAAGTTTTCGGCCGATACCCGTCGGCTGCTTTGATCCCTTCTCCTAGAGCGCGGTTTCGGTCTAAGAAGCGATCACGGTCGGATTGGCGTCCAGACCTCTTCTTGGTGGAAGAGCGAAGGTAACGTCACGAAAGACGATCCAGATCCCGATTCGATTTCGCGAATTCCAGGAGGTTGCCATGAGCACGGGACCGTTGGGGTCCATTGGGGCCGGCGCAGCGGGGTTGCCTTTGGCGCAGGTGCGGGCGGGCGACGCCGAGCGGGCAAAGGAAAAGATCGATCGCGATGGCAGCAGGGCAGCCGACATCAAGGCCGAAAAAAGCGCCGGAGTCGGCGAAACAGATGGCGAGGATCATGAGACGGCGGAACGAGACGCCGATGGCCGACGTCCTTGGGAAGAACCTCCGCCGCCTCAAGAATCGGACAGCCAAGGCAACGAAGCGATGCAGGGTGATTTACCCCCCGACCCGACGGGACAGAGCGGGAACCTGCTGGATATCAGCGGCTGATCGTCGATTGCCGACTGGCCAGCCTTGAGTGCCCCGCGGATTTCACGCTGCCAACGTTTTTGGCCACAATCATGACCGTGATCCGCGGTTTCGCCGCTACGTGATGCCGCGGACAGCGCGGGCACGATCATACAACTGCAAAAAATGCGAGGCAAAACATGCGATTCGTGAAAATGCAAGGGGCGGGCAACGACTATGTCTATGTTGATTGCTTTCGACAATCACCGCCCCAATTTCCCGAGGAGTTGGCCCGGCGGATTGCCGACCGGCATTTCGGCGTCGGCGGAGACGGCTTGATCCTGATTGTTCCCTCACAGGTTGCCGATGCACGGATGCGTATGTTCAATGCCGACGGATCAGAGGCGGAAATGTGCGGCAACGGCGTAAGATGTGTCGCCAAGTACGTGTACGACAGCGGCATCTGCCGCAACAATCCCCTCCGCATTGAGACCGGCCGTGGCGTGTTGACGTTGGATCTGTTGATCGAGCACGATCGGGTGAGCAAGGTGCGGGTAGACATGGGGGAACCGATCCTTGGCCCCAGTGAGATTCCGACAACGCTCGGCGCGGGGCTGCCCTCCGTCTCCGAGACACCCCTGGACGTTGATGGCGAGACCTTCGTCGTTACCTGCGTGTCCATGGGAAATCCCCACTGCGTCATTTTCACGCAAGAGCTGACGGACGTCCTGGTTCACGGGCGAGGTCCCAAAATCGAGCATCACCCGGCATTTCCACGCCGCGTAAACGTCGAATTCGTGCGGCTGGAATCCCGCCGCGAAGGGACAGCCCGAGTCTGGGAAAGAGGAGCTGGCGAGACCATGGCCTGCGGTACCGGGGCCTGCGCAATCGGCGTGGCCGGGGTATTGACCGGGAGAACCGAGCGGCAACTGAGGATTCGCCTACCCGGCGGCGTATTAAATGTCGAATGGAGCGAAAACAATCACGTATTCTTAACCGGTCCTGCGGAAGAGGTCTTCCGCGGCGAGTGGCCGGACTGAGACCGCGACCACGGCGCGCTCGGTTCGTCCAAGCTTGACCTGTTGGTTTTTGCGGCACGCCTCACGACGCTATTACAAAACTTAGGACTGAACCTTTGTAAACCGATGGCACCCCTTTGCGACAGGGCGAAAACTAGAGTTCTGGTCAATTCAGGTGAACACGGAAAGCTGTTTTCGTAGAACACTGCCCTCGCCCGACTATCTCTCAAGAGAAGCGGGGCGATTGTGACCCCAAGTTGCAAAAGCCCAGTCACGATTCCCGGGGCAAGCGATCGCCATGAACGGGCAGATGACCGGCAAGGAGATGGCATGAATGGAGTTTTGGTGGCGGGTAGCTCCCGAGAATGTAGGGTTTCCCAGAGTAGACAGGTCACGGGGCTGTATCGTGTGATTGAAGCGTTGACCTTGTGAAGGAGGACGACATGTCAATCCGGAGTTGGGGAAGGCACGCGGCCGTGGGCGGCTTGGTTGCGGTATTCCAGACCTGGATGAAGACCCTACAATTCCGCGTGCTCTATCAAGAACCGAGCATCGACCCCATGTCTCCGGAATGCGTCGAGCCACATCTTTACATCTTCTGGCACGAATACATCCTTTTTCCTTTATACCTGCGAGGTCACTGCCATTTGACCATGTTGCTATCCAGGCACCGCGACGCCGATTGGTTGACCTTGGCCGCCAAGCGTTTGGGCTTCGATTTTGTCCGCGGCTCGACCCAGCGGGGCGGAACCCAAGCATTGCGGTCCCTGATGGCTGCCGGAAAAACGCGGCACCTGACGATTACCCCGGACGGACCTCGCGGCCCAAGACGCCGCATGGCGCCGGGGGCAATCTACTTGGCTTCGCGACTAAATATGCCCATCGTGATGATGGGCTTCGGCTACGACCGGCCTTGGCGGCTGAAAAGTTGGGATCGATTCGCCATTCCGCGGCCTTTTTCGCGTGCTCGGGCGGTGATCAGTGCCGCGTGGCTCGTTCCCCCCGGCCTCGATCGCGCGGGGGTTGAGGAGTATCGCGTTCACGCCGAAGCCGAGTTGAATCGGCTCACGGAACAGGCGGAAGCATGGGCACGGACGGGAAATCGTTTGCCCGGCGAGAGAAGCCTCTTTCGGCAAGCGGCACATCACTCCCTCTGTGGGACGCACCAGATCAAGCCGGCCGTTCACCCGGATGCCATGCTGCCGGATTCCCAACCGAATCACCATCCAACGGAAACGACCCAGGCAATCTACAAGGTGCCCGCGTAGAGATAGCCGCCCCGTTGATTCAGGCCGGGCGACGAGCATTCACGCCGCGTAATCCGTGCCTGTTGTTTTTTAACACTACAGCGCAAAGTCCGCCTGGTTGCATGATGCCCCCACCTACGATGCGAGGCGTTACGTCCTAGCACCACAAGATGTTGAACCAAACAATCAACCCTGCGATGTAATCTTAACCAGAAAACGTAACCGTTCACGGGTGGAACCATGCGGAAAGCGAGAGGTT
>DYLS01000047.1 GCA_020721965.1 Blastopirellula marina
ACGACACCGCCAACCGCAACCACTGGCTGCAACTGCTGCTCGAAGGGCAGGAATCCAATCGCAGCGCCATCGGAGCGAAAGTCGAAGTCAGGGCGGGCAATTTGCGGCTTGTGGACGAGGTTCACAGCGGCCGCGGCTACCAAAGCGACTGGGGCCGACGCCTCCACTTTGGACTAGGTCCCCACGCTATGGTCGATCTCATCGTTATCCGCTGGCCCAGCGGTAACCGCGACGTCCTGAAGGACGTTCCCGCCGATAGGCTGACCTGCATCGTGGAAGGCCAATCGCCGGCGGCGCGGGAGTGAGGGGCCGCTGAGCCGCACGATTGCCGTTCTGCGACGTCTTGTCGCTGCGAGATACCGCAAGGTACGTCGATCCGCAGCGTGGTACTACAGCGCAATATCCGCCTGATTGCGAGCTGCGCCCACTGATTGCACGCTGTGCCCACGAATTGGAGATGCGCACACGAATTGCACGACGTGCACACAAATTGCAGATCTGCAAACGGCTTGCAGATCTGCCCAATATCTGTGCGAGACGTTACCATCACCACGAGATATTGAGCCAAGCAAACAACCCTGCGCTGCGGTACTAGGGTTGCATCAAGAAATACATCGGCGCGTCCCTCAGATCCAAGATGGTGCCCTCTCCGGAGGACTGCAACTCACGAGTCTCCTGGCCTAAGTAGTCCACGGCGTGGTACCGGCCGGCGGGCACCTTGGCCGTGACGCGGGCTGTTTGTCCATCCATTTGTGTCCAGGCCGCTAGTGCCCACTTTCCTTCCTTTTCGAAAAGCAGGACGTGGGCCTGGTCCGCGCTTTCGCCCTCTACGTCCAGGCGTTGCACGAACCGGTAGCCCGACAGCACGCGATTGAGCGTCTGCGCGGCCACGTAGGCAGGCTTGGGGTCGTAAACCGGATCGCGCCCCTCCTGGTACGGAAATGCCACCGTGCCGAAGTGATGTTCCGGCTCCTTCGGATCAGGACCATCGTCGTGCCAGTCGTACCAAATGGATACCGGAATCCCCTCAGCCAAATTGGTCAACCACTGTCGCGGGAGATACTTTCCCTGGCGATGTTCGTCGTAGTTCTTCCAAGCCGCCGAAAAGCCCCATTCGCCCGAAATAATGGGAATCGTTTTGCCGGCCGGTGCATACTTGGCAATCAGCTCGCGCAATTTCTGATATTCCGGGATGACCGTCTCTGGAGCGGTCTGGCGATAAGGATGAACGGATACGGCATCCCAATACTCCAGCAAGCCGGCCTTGAAGCAGTCTTCCAAGAACTTCATGTCGATTTGCGAAGTGGCAGGGCCAATATAGATTTCACCGGGGGCCTCGCGGTGCAGTGCTTTGCCAACCTCGATAGCCAGGGCGATGTAATCTTGAACATTGGGCTTGGGCTTCCAAGCGCCGATGTTTGGCTCATTGTACATTTCCCAAAGTATGCCACGACCGGCGAAATGTTTCGCTGCCGCAGCCGCCCAACGTGCAAACGCTTGCCGCCCTTCCTCCGAATGCGGCGAAAGACCTTCGTCATAGTGGCGATTCGAATAATCCAGGATCAACACGGCTCGGATTCCGTGCTTTTCCAGGTCTTGCAGCAAGTGGTCGAAGGCGGAAAAGTCGTATGCGCCCTTTTCCAGTTCCGTGCCGCCCCATGAGAAATCCATGCGTATCCACCGGATCCCGGAGGCGGCCAGCATCTCCATCTCGCCGGGCCTGGCATGGGTAAAGTGGATGTTGGCCCCGAAACCGTCGGGTACGACCGCGGCCGGCCAGGCAATCTCTGCCGAAAGGCCCAGACTTGTCAGAGCGAGCCAAACACCAACTGTCAGAAACCATCGCATCATGGCGTTCTTCCTTTCTCTTCCATCACATCATGACATGGGGCGGGCGACAATCTCCCACCGCAGGGAGACGTAGGATTCGCGTTCTCGGGCCAAGAGTTTGCCGTGCGGTGCACCGCCACAACAGGTTTGGGGGGATTTTGCCACAATAGCATCGGGAGGATTGTGCCGCGGCAGCCTGGGGAGGATTACGCACAATCGCAGTCCATCGCAGGCCGCGAGTTGCACGCGGCGGGCATCCGTCTCGACCGACGGCTTGCTTCCGATTATGGCATGAGCCTATATTGGCGGCAAGTCGCCGTGGAAGATTTCCCCGTGGTATCTTCCGTGGCCAATGTTTCGAGGTAACGTGTGGGAGGAGAGGGATGGGCGGAGTCGGGCGGGAGGAGACTGGTGGGAGGAAACGGGCGGGAGGAGACAAGCGAGAGGGGACGCGTGGGAGGAAATGGGTGGATAGTGCGAATCATTGATAGCTGGGAAAACCTGAACTCTTGCCGCTAGGAGATCGACACGATGTTGTACAGTCATGCTTCGCGACGTAGCTTTCTGGGTGGCTTAGGGGCGACCTCTGCCGCAATGTTCTTGTCCGACCTAAGCGTGATGGGCAAGGCGTTCGGCGAAGCGGCGGGAGGAGACGGGCTGCACGTGGCCTCGAATGCCTACCCTTGGTTCACCTATTACCGTCGAGAAAACCGCGATTTCAACGCCGATTTGGATGTGGGATTGGCTGACGTGGCCCGTGCCGGCCTCCAAGGGTTCGAGGCTCTGCTGGGGTCGCCGGAGGATGTGGATCGCTATGCCCCCTTGCTCAAAAAGCAGGGCTTGGAAATGCGTTCCTTCTACATCGGCGTGCCGCTTTACGACAAGGAGACGACGGCGGCTTCGATCCAGCAGGTTTTAGCCGTCGCCGAAAAGGCCAAGGCGGAATTGAATACGGGGATCGTTGTGATCAATCCCGCGCCGCTCTCCTGGAATCGCCAGGCTGGACCTGCGGACAAGACCGATGAGCAGCTCGAAATCCAGGCCGACGCCTTGAACCGCTTGGGTGCCGCCCTCCGCGAACGCGGGATAGTGCTTTCGTGCCACAATCACGACATGGAGTTGCGGAATGCCGCCCGCGAGTTTCAACACATGATGCTGGCCACGGATCCAAGCAACGTGACGTTATGTCTGGACGCACACTGGATGTACCGCGGCTCGGGCAACTCGCAAGTCTTTCTGTTCGATGTCGTGAAACTGTATGGCAAACGAATCACTGAAATTCATTTCCGCCAGTCGCAAGACGGGGTGTGGAAGGAAGTGTTCGGCCCCGGGGACATCGACTACGAACGATTGGCTCGCGAACTTCGCGAAATCGGTGTGCGGCCTCATCTCGTGCTGGAACAGGCAGCCGAGGTGGGAACGCCCCACACGATGGATGGTGTCGCGGCGCACCGGGAAGGCCGGAAGTACGTCGTCAAGCTATTCGGACAAGGATAGGCACGTTATTTGAGCACGGATCGGTTCATTCGAGGCCGGATCGGCGCGTTCTTCGGGCACGGTTGGACCAGCGGTTCCGTCCAGCCCGAGGGCGGGGAATGGGGGAATATCAAACAGGGTTCGACAACTACCGAGCAGCCCTTGAGCCGCAATTCCTGCCGCGATAGAAGGCTGCAAGGGTAGCGACGATATTCGGATGCGAGTGTCGTGATCGCCGTCGGCGGGCCGTATCGCCTGCGGACAAAGGGGATGGTGCGGTCGCGTGCCGCTGGGTTCCGATACGAGGTCGAAACTCCCCGGCAATACGCAGACGGCGATGTTCGTCGTAAGGGACGCTGTTCTTCCATTGCTTCCGGGAGGGCCCAAATCGTGTCGAAACCTGTCATGAACCGCTGGTGGGCGGTGCTCGGCGCCGTTCTGATTCAGTTGTGCTTGGGAGTCATTTACGCGTGGAGTGTCTTTACGAAGGCGCTTACAGAGCAGCCTTTCGGGTTCTCCAAGACCCAAACTCAGGTCATCTTCAGCATCGGTCTGGCAACCTTTGCGGTGGTAACGGTGTTGTCGGGAAAACTGCAAGGCAAGATCCACCCACGAATGATGGCCCTGGCGGGAGGCCTCGTCTTGGGCATCGGCTACATTGCCGCATACTTTGTGGGCGCCAGCTACGAGGGCTTGGTGGTAACGATCGGCTTGGTCGGTGGAGCCGGCATTGGATTGGCCTACACGGTGCCCATTGCCGTCGGCGTGCGTTGGTTCCCGGATAAAAAGGGCTTGCTGACCGGCCTGGCCGTGGCGGGCTTTGGATTCGGCGCCTTGCTGTGGATCCAGTTGGCTGGCAGTTTCGGCGGTTGGATCGCCAGCCTCGGCGTCTCGCAAACTTTCTTGCTCTTTGGGATTCTCTTCGCGGTTCTGGTGGGGATCGGCTCCCTGTGGATGGTCAATCCACCAGCGGGTTATTGCCCCCCAGGATGGGACCCGGAACGGGCCAAGCTCCGCAAAAGCTCGGCCGTGGCCGGCCACGATTTTACCGCTCTGCAAATGTTGCGAACCCCGCAGTTCTATCAGTTGTGGCTCATGTTCGTCGCGGGTGCCATGGCCGGTTTGATGGTGATTGGTTGCATCAAACTCTTCGGCAGTGAGCGGCTTCTGGCGTACTTCCGCGTGGCCGGCCTGGATGATGAATCTGCCGTGCAAAAGGCGGCGGCCACGGCCGAGTTGGCCATGGGCGTGTTTTTCGCCATCGCCAACGGGCTGGGTCGAATCATCTGGGGCGTGATCTCCGACATCATTGGTCGCAAGGCATCCCTCTTCTTGATGCTGCTGATTCAGGCCGGCGTCATGGCTTCCTTTTATGCCCTGGCTGCCACGCCTGCCGTCTTTTGCGTTGCGGCGGCACTCATCGGATTCAACTTCGGCGGAAACTTCGCTCTATTTCCCGCAGCGACGGCGGACCTGTTCGGGAATAAAAACGTCGGCGCAAACTATGGCTGGGTATTTACGTCCTACGGTCTTGGCGGGATCGTGGGACCGATCCTCGGCGGCTGGTTCGGCGACTTTGCAAAAAGCAGCGGGACTCTCACGGCCTGGCTGGTTCCGTTTTGGGTCGCCGCCGGAGCGTGCCTGCTCGCCGCGATCCTGGCTGCTATCCTGAAGCCGCCACGTTTGGCATCGGATAAGCCGGAGATAGCACCAGACATTCCCGACGCCCTCCGCGAGCACATCCGCAGGGCTTCGTGAAGCCTCGCCGCTTCATCTGTCATTAGCGAATCATCCGTCATCATGATGTGTGGCATGATGGGTGGCCCCCGAAA
This sequence comes from Blastopirellula marina, assembly GCA_020721965.1. Taxonomy (GTDB): domain Bacteria; phylum Planctomycetota; class Planctomycetia; order Pirellulales; family Thermoguttaceae; genus Thermogutta. Next base: position 5,139 of record DYLS01000047.1, read on the forward strand.
CCGAGCGGTGGGCCAGCAGTGGGGCTTGTTGCAATGTAGTTCTTGCTAGCCAGTAATCTGGAGGTCGCAGTCATGAAAACCGAATCCTCTCCGCATGCGTCATCCTCTCTGCATCCGTCGGCCAGCCGTCGAACCTTTCTCAAAGTGGCGGGCGCCGGTGGGGTGATTAGCACGTTGCCACTAACCCGGGCCGTTCATGCCGCGGGAAGCGACGCGATCCGGATTGCCCTCAGTGGTTGCGGGGGGCGGGGCACCGGCGCGCTGGCCGACGCCCTCTCCAACAGCGTGGGTGCCAACGTGCGACTGATCGCCCTGCACGATGCCTTTCCGGAACGCATCGAGAACTGTTTGCGGGCCATCCAATCCCGCTTTCCCGACAAGGTGGACGTGCCGCCCGAACGCCGATTCACGGACCTGGACGGCTACAAAAAGCTGGCCGAGACCGATGCCGACATCGTCCTGGATTGCAGTCCACCGGGTTTCCGCCCCGTCCATTTCGAGCACTACGTACAGGTCGGCAAGCACGTCTTCATGGAAAAACCCCTGGCCGTGGATGCGCCGGGGGCACGCCGCATCCTGGCTGCCAACGAGCAGGCCAAGTCCAAGGGGTTGCGAGTAGCGGTCGGCCATCATCTCCGTCACGAGGTGAAACACAAGGAGATGATCCAGCGGATCAAGGATGGTGAAATCGGCAGGATCACGCACTTGCGGGTTTACTTCAACTCCAGCGGGGTATGGGTGCGTCCGCGCCAGCCCGACCAGACCGAGATGCAGTACCAGGTCAACAACTGGTACTACTTTACCTGGCTGAGTGGCGACCACATCGTTGAGCAGCACGTGCACGACTTGGACGTCATGAATTGGATGATGGGAAACCGGCATCCCGTTTCCGCCCAGGGCATGGGCGGGCGCCAATTCCGAGTCGGCAAGGACTACGGCGATATCTTCGATCATCACGCCGTGGAATTCACCTACGAAGACGGCACTCAAGGCTTCAGCTATTGCCGCCACATTCCCGGCTGTTGGGACAGCTTTTCGGAGCACGCCCACGGGACGAAGGGCTTCGTCAGTATCGAAGGGCACGGGCACGCCATCATCCAGGTGGAAGGCCGCGAGCCGGTCCGCGTGGAGCGCGGTCCCGACGGGCATCGGCTGGAGTGGGACGACCTCCTCAAGGCCCATCTCGCCGGCGAGGCCTACAACGAGGTGGACAACACCATTCTGGGAACCATGACGGCCATCCTCGGCCGCATGGCGACGTATTCTGGCCAAATCGTCACCTGGGACGAAGCGGCCAATTCTCAGCTCGATTTGTCCCCCAGCGGCTACACCTGGGACGCGGAACCCCAGCCGAAACCTGGCCCCGACGGCGTGTATCCCTGCGCCATGCCCGGACAAACCAAGGCCTTTTGACAGCCCTAGGGCCGCGCGAAACTCAGCCAGTACCAAGCTCCGGGGCGCCTATCGTCGGCACGATGGGTCGTGACCGGCCGTGGGTACCGTAGTGCAATGTCCGCCAAATGGCATGATGTGCCTGGCTTGGATTGCGAGGCATGGTGTCCCACCACCACAAGATGTTGAGCCAGCCAAACAACCTTGCGATGTAGGGGTAGAAGTTGCCTCATGCCTTGGGGGTATAAGAGCAATCGCGGGCCTCAAGCCCCTTCTGCCTTGCGCGGCCGCGGGGGCGGCGCCTCCCAGGGCGGAAGGTCTTCGTCCTCGTCGCGCGGCACGGCGTGAGGGGGCTGCTGCGGCTGCGGTTCCGGCCCAGCAAATGGCCGCCGCAGGGTCCGGGTTTGCGGCTCTTGCTGGCGGCTCGCCGAGGCCGGACCAAGCTGGCCCTCTGGCGAAAAAGATGCCGCCGGCACTTCGGGAGGCTGGGGCGAATTGCGGCGTTCCCGCGGATCGACATCGCCACTCGCCACGCTTAACGATGACAACACAATTCGTTTCTCGGCAAGGGGCTGTCCCGCTTGGCCAGGGGCGTTTCGAGCGGGTATCACCGGTGATCCACTCTGGCCAGGTTGTGGCATCCCCCCGCCCTCTCTTGCCTCCCAGTCTTCCAGGCTGACCAGCACTTCCCGGGCTTGAGAACCATTGTACGGTCCGACGATGCCGTCTTCGGCCATGTAGTCGATCAGCCGTGCAGCGCGGCCATATCCAATGCCCAAGGCTCGTTGCAATAGCGAGACGCTTCCCCGTCCCTCGCGAATGACGATATCGACGGCAGTCTCATACAGCTCGTCGCGGACGGCGGGCGGCGAATTCGCCCCGCCCTGCGAGGCTGGCTTCAACTGGACCAGCTCTTGCACGAATTGCGGCTCGCGGACCGCCACCGCGTCGATCACGCGGTTGATTTCATCGTCGCTCACGTAGGTGCCTTGCCCGCGAATCAGCGTGCTGGTGCCCGGCCGGAGGAAGAGCATGTCGCCGTTGCCCAAGAGCTTTTCCGCTCCCATTTCATCCAGCACGACGCGGCTATCGACGCGCGATGCGACCTCGAAACAGATTCGGGCGGGCAGGTTCGATTTGATCAAGCCGGTGATCACGTCGACCGTTGGTTTCTGCGTGGCCAAGACCAAATGAATGCCGACCGCGCGGCTCTTCTGAGCCAAGCGAATGATGTGCGTTTCCACTTCCTTGGCGGCCGTCATCATCAGATCGGCCATCTCGTCCGCCACGATCACGATGTAGGGCATGTGGGTCGGTATGCGGCTGCGTTCCTCGTCGCTTTCAGGCCGCATCCGCTCCATCAATTCCTCTTCGCCCAATTGGTTGTACACGCTGAGGTGCCGCACACCGGCGCGGGCCAAAAGGCCATAGCGTTCCTCCATCTTTTCGACGGCCCAGGCGAGAATCGCCTCCGCCTTGCGCATGTCGGTGACCACGGGATGCATCAAATGGGGGACGCGTTTGTACGGGCTAAGCTCGACCATCTTCGGATCGATGAGCAACAGCCGCACGTCTTCGGGCGTCCGGGTCATCAAGATCGACATGATGATGGAGTTGAGGCAGACGCTCTTGCCCGTTCCCGTTCGCCCGGCGATCAAGAGGTGCGGCATGGTGGATAGGTCGACGGTCAGCGGCGCGCCAGCCACGTCTTTCCCCAAAAAGATGGGAATCCGCATGGCCGAGAATTTGGCGTGAGATTCCTCGATTACCTCCCGCAATCGCACCAATTGGCGCTCGCTGTTGGGGACCTCGATCCCCACGGTATTCTTGCCCGGGATAGGTGCCACGATGCGGACGCTGGGTACGCGCAGGGCGATGGCCAGGTCATCCGCCAGCACGGTGATCTTGCTCAGCCGCAGCCCGGCCTCCAGTTCCACTTCGAACTGCGCAATGACCGGCCCGGTCTGGACCTCCACCACGCGGACGCGGTATCCGAAATCGGCAAAGGTCTTTTCCAAAATCGCGGCCTTGCGGCGGACGTCTTGCTCCTGGGTCTCGAATCGAAATGGCTCGGACTCTAGAAGCAGGTCGAGCGACGGCAGTTTGTAATCCACCCGCGGAGCCGCGACCGCGATCGATTCGATCTCTTCCAACAAGGACTCGCGGGAGGGTTTCTGAGGCTTTCGAATCCGCACGTCTTGGCGGTGTAGGGGGGGGCTGCTGGAGGGGGCACCCGGCGCGCTCACGTTGGCACCGTCGCGAGCGGCGTCGGGGCGGGGCGGAACTACACGCACTTCCCGCGACGTTGCATCATCCTGGGAGTCCGCGCCGGATGCCACGGCCGGCGGGGCGACCTTCCTGCCGCGGCGTCTGTCGTTCTGGCTCGTTCCTTCGAGGGAAACCCCTTCCAGCGACCCAATCGGCAAACCGTACGCGCGGGCCACGAGGAGAAAGCTCTGCATCAGCCCGGCCAGCGGCCTCGCGGCCAAATGTGCAAACCCGCTGAGGTGGGCCTCCGCGGCTGCCACAAGACCGCCCGCAAACGCCAGCATGGCGATCAGCAGCGTCCCTGCCGTCCCTGCGTATTGGCGCAATATCAGGGCGGTCAAGGCCCCCAAGTATCCCCCCGGCCCAACGGACGGTGCGGGACTCCAGTTGGGAATCAAAATGTCCACGGCGGCGGTCAGTCCCAAAAGGGAGAAGAACCAACCAGCGATTCGCATCCCAGGATGGGAAAAGGGAAGGCGGAACAGCAACGCGATCGTCAGGCCCGCAAACGCGACTGCCGCGTAGGCCGCGCCCAGGCCTGTCCAATTCAACAAGAAATGGGCTGTCACGGCCCCTGCCCAGCCGCAAACGTTCGACGGCTCCGGGTTGCCAGGATAGATCGCCTGCGAGGGAGGGTCGGCGGGGTCGAACGTGGCCAGCGATGCGATGAGAAATAGCGTGAGCGCAAAGGAGATCAGGGCAAAAAGGTCGCGCCGTATTTCCGATTGCACGGACATGAATGACCGCCTCGTGGAAGGCAGAGCGAGGTGAGCAGGGATCCCTTGGCCTTCATCGGCACTCAGAAATGGGCGGAACACCTTTCCAGCGTCTTCCCAGTTAGTCTTCGCGACCCCTTTTCACGGCACGGTCGGCAGGAAAGCGCCGTCCCGAACAGTTTTCCCGACCACCGTGTTCCAACCGCTGCAACCCGCATTACCGGAACCGCCCCCACCGGATCGGAGCAGGGGCAGCGACTCTTTCAAGCTCGATCCGAGTCTGGAATGCAAGCTCCGCTGGCCTGCGGTCGTACTACAGTGCAGGGTTGATTGCTTGGCTGGACGTCTTGTGGTGATGCGGCATAACGGCTCCCAATAGATGCTGGGCACAGCATCCAGTCAGGCAGAGTCTGCGCTGTAGTACGCAGACTTTGCGCCGTCGTGCGCAGACTCGGCGCTTATATGCAGACTTTAGCGCTGTGGCACTCGGCAACTTTCCGAATTGCGGAAATCACCCGGCCCACGGAAAAATTGCCGTTCTTTCACGCTGGCTTCCGCTGAACGAGGGCGTGGAAGTCGCCGTCAACTCGTTCCACAGGGCAAAGGTCGTGCCGGGGCGGTCTGGCCTTTGTATCCCAGCGGCATAAAATGGTTATCGGCTTCTGTCGCGAGTAGCGCAGGGGCGGTTCCCCGCAGCAACTCGTGACGGTAGCGACGCGTGACGGTACGATCGGTCTTGGGCTAGGCTCGGTCGACAACGGAGGCCATCGCTGTCAGAAAGACTGCGGTTGGTGAGAAAGATTGCAGCTAGAAGGATTAGTGAGCATGGACGACTGGTTGGAACCCGGGAAAAAGGCCCCTGATTTCACACTCCTGTCCGATTCGGGAGAAAAGGTCAAGTTGAGCGACTTCCGCGGCAAAACGGTGGTCCTGTACTTCTACCCCAAGGACGACACGCCGGGCTGCACGAAGGAGGCGTGCGCCTTCCGCGATTTGCAGGCAGAGCTGCAAAAGCGGAACGCTGTGGTCTTGGGCATCAGCGCCGATGATGTCGCCAGCCACGGCAAGTTTCGCGACAAATACCAGCTCAATTTCCCACTGCTGGCCGACGCGGATCACAAGGTGGCCGAGAAGTACGGGGCCTGGCGGGAGAAGGTTCGCTTTGGCAAGAAATCCTTCGGCATTCAGCGATCGACATTCCTGATCGATTCCGAGGGCAAGATTTGCAAGGTGTGGAAGAACGTCCGGGTAGAGGAACATGACCAGCAAGTCCTGAACGCCCTCGCCGAAACGGCTTCGTGAGTCCAAGGCGACAGCCTGGCCGCAAAGGATCCATGATTGGATGGGGGTAGTATTCTGCATCAACTGGAGAGAATGTGTTCATGAAGATGCTTGCTTCGCTATACGTGCGTGCCGTCTCGCGGCAGCGGGATCGCCTTTCGCCTGTTTTTTCTCAGCGGCTCGTTGCCGTGTTGTCCATTGTCGGCATCGGAATGCTGATTGCGTCGGGATGTTCCGAGCAGCCCGCGACGTCCGAAGCCGGGGGCGAGGCCGAGACGGTCATCATTCGGCCTGAGAGTTCCGGAGCCGATTCCGCCGTTTCTGGTAGTGCGTCCGCCAACGCCCCAACCAGCGAAGAGCCTCCGGCCGCTTCCGCCACGCAAGGCCGCGAACCGTCCCCGGAAGCCATGCCGGGGCATTCCGGCGGCGAGCTGGTGCTTGCGGGCAAGTTTCGGGTAACCTTGCCCGACGGTTGGCAGCCCAAGCAACCGGCCATCAACATGATCGAATATGAATTCACCGTGCCCGCGGCGGAGGGTGACCCGCGGGATGGACGAGTCACATTTATGGCGGCCGGAGGGACGGTGGAGGCCAATATCGATCGTTGGCTAGCCCAGTTCGCGCAACCCGACGGCTCCGACACCCGCGATCGGGCCAAGATCGAAAAAATCCAAGTTTCTGGCTTGGATGTGCACCTGGTCGATGTCGCGGGGACGTTCAATGAATCGAGCGGCCCGATGATGGGGAACCCCATCCCCAGGCAAAACTATCGCATGTTGGGCGCCATCATCGCGAATCCGGATGGCGGCATGCCCTACTTCATCAAGTTCTACGGTCCTGAAAAGACCGTGGCCGCAAACGCCGACGCCTTTCGTAAAATGATCGAGTCGCTGCACTGAGCCGTATTCACCGCAGCCGGACCCGTCTTGCCGTCCCCGGGGCCGGAATCTGGCTCGGTCGTTTCAGGGTAGCCTCTCCGGCTGCGCAAATCATCCCGTTCACCACGGTTGATTGGTTCCGATTGACGGAGGATGCGTCCGCAATGAAGGTCTTTCTGGCCGGGATCATGCAGGGGTCTCTCACCGAAAAAGGCCTGCACGATCAGGATTATCGGTCGGAGTTGCGAGGCGCGCTTGCGCGGGCCTTTCCGGACGCGGATATTTACGATCCCCTGGCGGACCACCGAAACTCGCTGGACTACTCACGGAAGACGGGCCGTGAGGTCTTCTTCCAGCACAACCGGATGTGCCGCGAAGTGGACCTGCTCGTCGCCTACCTACCGCAGGCCTCGATGGGGACTGCGATCGAGATGTGGGAGGCCCATCAACACGGGGCGGTGGTCATCAGCATCAGCCCCATGCGGCACAACTGGGCGGTGAAGTTCCTCAGTCACGCCATCTACCCGGATGTCCCCGATTTTTTCGCTGCCCTGGAGTCGGGGGAGGTCGCGCAACTCATTCGTCGAACTCGAAGCGCGACCACTGCGGCTGAGGGCGATTGATTGCCAAGTTGCGGATTCCACGCGCGGACGGCGGCGCGGACCGCGGGGGCGGGGGAAAGGCCACGGATATGGCACCCGGCCGCTCAGGACGCCTTGCGGGCCAACAATTCCCGGAACGCGCGCTGGGCCATCCAAATCCGACGTGCCTGCTCTGCCACGGCGGGTGCAAACGGCACCGCCTGCCACCGGAGTCCTTCTGCGTCTTCCCGCAGAAAAACGATGTCGCCTACGGAACTGGATTCCAGGCCTGGCAGGGGGTGAATCTCGATACCCCGGATCTCGTCCCACGGCACAAATTGCACGACCCGGCCGGGCATACCGCGGAGAATGGCAGCGCCGCTCTCGGTCAATCGATAATACAAACAGCCCCAAGGGCGAATGCGCCAAAGATAAAGCGCCGCCGCCGGTAGCGCGACGATCGCCCCCACGGCGACCGTCAAAAGGCGGTTCGCGCGGATCGCCGAGTTCCACAGCCGCACGATCGCGACGCCGAGCGGCCACAGCGCAATCGTGGGCCAAACCGTCTTGATGCTACGGCCCAGCCCTCTGGCCTCGCTCGTAGAACGCTCGTCTTCCATCAGATGCTTGGGCCTCTCGAGTAAGGTGGTCACTATCCGTCGCTCTGGCTGCTCAATGAGTAGTACAGGAGTTTGAGATGCCTTGCATCCGGAATGCGGCGGCCTCCGCGGACGCGGAACCGCGGCAATCCAGGAACCACTGGCAAGATGCTTTGCACCCCGCCGCGACTAAGGCCATCTGATCCTTTGCGATCATACCGCTTCGATCGTGATCATACGGCTTCGATCATACCGCGCCGTTCCAGGCCGGGCAATCGGATGTCGCCATTCGCGAGCTCCCTTCGGCCCGTCATTGACCACCAGGGAAACCAGCGTTAGACTGATTGATTGACCGAGCTGGCAAGTGCGCACGATTGGGCGAGCTTTAGGCGTAAGGCCGGTCGGCCATCGAGGGGTTATGCATCGGATAGCCCACCGGTTGGCTAGTCGGTTCCCTCCAATGAGGCATTCGCCGCCGGTTAAATTTCTGCTGATTCGTTCGTGGTGGCTGTAGCTCAATTGGTTAGAGTACCAGACTGTGGATCTGGGTGTTGGGGGTTCGAGTCCCCTCAGCCACCCTTCTCAAGGTCGCCGGTCAGGCAATGGCTGGCGGCCTTTTGGGGGTATTGGGGGACGATCAGCCCGGGTCAATTGGCTCCCCGGCTGATCAGGCGTCCGAATTCCGGCAAGAGGTCGTAGCGTTTCGTCCAGGGAGTGTACATCAAGCCCCGCACTCCGGGCAGATCGTTCGCACATCGCATCCAGCCCTTTACGTCCTCTAGATTGTCGGCATCGTAATAGCAGGCGATCAACATGCGGAAACCCTGATCGGCGAAGAATTTCAGGGATTCTGGTCGTGGCTTTCCGCCCCAGACCGCCATGATGACGTCCTTGGGGACGTAGTTCCACGAGCCTGTGAAGTCGCCGCCCACCAAATAGTAGTCTCCGTGGGCGTTGTGATTGGGGTCGAACATGTCGGACCAGATGTAAACTTCGATGCCGGGATTGTGGCGGCGCAGGGCCTCCACCTGCCGCTGGACGCACCGTCCCAGCAGCTCCGCCATGTTCTGCCCGCGGCAGGCCTCGCAGGTTCCGCCCATGCGGACTTCATCCATGTTTAGCAGCACCTTTTGGGGATGAAGGTGCTGTGCCAGCAGCGCCGCTTCGTGCTCGAATATCTCGTACACTTCCGGTTCGCCCATGCAAACCGTGATTTGCGATTCATTGATTTTCTGGGCGTGATACCAACTGACGCGGAGGCGCTGCCCATCACGGATACGGGAGTCCCGGGTGAGTCGCAGCGGCGGGGCCTGTCGATCGACACGGTACGGGCTGTAGGCAGGATCCTCCAGAGGAAGGTAGTCCTTGCCCTCCTCGAAAACAGTTCCGTCCTCCCCTCGGACGGTGACCAGCGTTCCGGGTCGCCGCAGCACATTCAGCGGGCCGATTTCCTCGATCGACCAGTCATCCAGCCAGAACCGCCCGCCACGGCCCCCCCAAACCCCGGCGTAGAGTCGCACCCGATCGAATTGCAGGCTATTGAAAACGAACGTGCACTTGGTCCAATCGGCGGTCTCCGGTAGGTTGAATTCGAGCGGGGCGAGAGTCCGCTTGTCGGTCAGGACTTGGATCCGGAATGCCTGGCGGGGCTGCAATCGCTCGGTTTTCACCCAACAAGTGACGCGATAGCAACGGTACGGATGGACGGCTACCTCTTGCATCACTCGCCCGTGGCCGTGCGGATTGGTGCCGAAATTCTCCATGCGGAGCGAGGCCCTGCCACCGTGGAAGATTTGGGTATCGATGAAGCTGACCTCGCCCGGTTGGTCGTGAAAGTGGTACGCCTTGGCACGGTTCCCCGAAAATTCCTCGAAGCCACCGTTGGCCAGTTCGACGGGCGGGTCCGCCTCCAGCCAGGCACGGTCACCGTGAACGACGAGGAGGGCGTCGCGGACGGGAAGCCCCTCGGCCAAATAGCGATTGTGAGCGAGGATACCGCCGCCATAACCTACGGAAAACACGGCGGGTATCAACTCGAGATGAAGCCGCGCGCAGGTTTCGCGAACGGCCTCCAATCGCCGGAAATATTCCGGGGACCCTTTGCAGAGGCTGTCCAGACCGCAGGAAATTACGGCACCGTTGCAGCCGTTATCGACGGCGGTTTGCAGCACCCGGCCGATTTCCTCCACATCGGTATCTCGGCTCAATCCCCAGCCGAAGACCCAAACAAAGCGGTCCTGGTATTCCGCGGCATGACCCGCCGCGAGAGCACTCGGCACGAGCAGGGCGAGCAGCAAGGCCCCTGGAATGCGCTCGGGCCGCCTTGTTGCACAAAACCAGACTCTGAGCGCCGCGAGCGAGAAAAGTCGATCCATGCCACACCCCCCGGTGTTTCTCAAAAACGGCAAACCCTGACGCGACCGATTCGCCGATTTAGCAGGACGCGCCACGTCCGTAGCCGCTAACCAATCCCGCACTCTGTGGGATTTAACGCCCCCCGCTAGGGCTGTCAGAGATCGCAGCGGTCAGCGGCTCACGCTCAGTAGCACATGCAGCGGGAAAGTCACTCTGCCGCGGCAGGGGCACGCCCTTTGTTTTCGAACCACATCGGGCCGCCCCATTTGCCCGTGACGACCACGTCCAGGTCGCCGTCTCCGTCCAGGTCCACGACGGGGACGTTCAAGCCAGAACCAATACCCTGGTCGTAAACGATGGTATGCTTGGTCCAGTGGACTTCAGGCGTTCGCTGAAGCTCGTACCAATACGCGCCCAACGGCGCGAACTCCTCGGGATCACCACCGTTATGGGCCATGAAGCGTTTGCCGGTGACCAGGTCGGGCAGGCCGTCGCCATTGATGTCGCCCAGGGCGAGCGAATGGGCCTGCGTCCACGATTGGTCGATGACGTGCCGCTTCCAAGAGATTTCATTGCCCTGCCGCTGCTGCTCATACCAGAAGATGCCATACTTGTGGGCCGAGCTGGTCAAGACGTCGTTCCATCCGTCGCCGTTGATGTCGAGGACGAGGATTTGGGGGGTATGGTCGGAAGTGCCCTCTTCGGCGCCGCCCAGCGCCCAGGGGTGCTCGATCCAGTTTCCGGTGCGCGGATCGGCCGGGGCCTCGAACCATGCCTCCGGGCGGAGGAAGTCGGGCCTGCCGTCGCCGTTGATGTCTCCCACGCCCGCCCCGAAGTTCATCGGCTTTTCTCTAATGGTGTGCCGTTGCCAGCGAATCGAGCCATTGTCGCGGACGACCTCCCACCACGTGGAGATGCGGACATCGGGAATGACCTCAGCGGCGATCCCGTCGCCGTCCAAATCGGCGATCTGGGCGGTCTCGTGGTTTTCGCTAACGTCGATGACGGTCCGCGGCCACATCGGCCCGTCGAAGCCAATGTTGCGATGCCAATCCAGGCACTTCTCGAACCAGTCGCACGAGACGACGTCGATTTTGCCGTCGCCGTCCACGTCGAGCGGCAAGTCCGCGAAATTCCACATGTAGCCCTTGCCTTGCTCGTCGACGCTGCCTTTGAGTTCACGGATTTTGTGAGCAGTCCAATCGGGGGCCAGGTAAACGAACGGCCCCGCCACCACGTCGAGTTTGCCGTCGCCATTGAAGTCGGCCACGCCGCAGGCCTCGCTGCGATAATTGCCGATCCGGTGAGCTTCGAACACAAGCTCTCCCCCGAAGATCGGCGTGGCCGCTGGGAAAGCAATTAGCAGGGCGGTTGCGAAGGATTTCCACATGACGCTGTCTCCAAAGGTCTCCAATGGGTTGAAAAAACAAAACGTTGGGAGGTTCCTGCACTTACTTTACGAGGCGGGATCTGCGATGCGGTCTCTGCGCTGCGGTTTGTGGGATGTGCTCTGTGGGATGTGATCACTACGATGTGGTCTCTGCGATGTGGTCTCTGCGATGTGGCGGCGTGCCTTGAAGCGACGCGTCACTTCGGCGATACGGCGCCCGGCGGCCTCAGCCGTTTCCAAGTCGCCGGTGCCAGGGGCTTCTTCGGAGGGCACTTGGAAGCTCGCAGCCATCGGCCCGACAAATGAGCCGACGCGGTTTTGCGCGTCCGGTCCTGGCCCTTGCAGGGTGTACATGCCGTCGGGTCGATTGGCGGCAGGCAATATCCCGAGGCCGACATAGATCATACCATGCTGGAGGGCGTTGATCATCAGGCCGACCAAGGTGTTGAGCTTATCGCCGGAAAATGAACTGGAACTGGTGAAGGCGCCAGACATTTTATCACGCCAGGATTGCGTAAACCACTTTTCTACTCCAGCTTCCAGGAATTGCTTCATCTCGGCCGACATATTGCCCATTTAGTCCTACAGCGCAAAGTCGGTGTGCCTGCATGATGCGCCCACCATACGTTCCAAACCATTCAATGCGAGGTTTCCCATCACCGCAAGATGTTGAGAACAACCCAGCGCTGTAGTGTGAGGTAGGGCACCCGAACGCGATGGCATCGGCGGTGTCCAGATTGTCCAAATCTTCGATGGCCTGCTGGGTCGCCCACAGCTCGGCCTTTGCGCCGGGGACGCTGTTGGCTTTGCGGGAACCGGCCTCGACCTGACGCTGCGTATGGCCAAAACGGCTGTGATACACAACGACAACCCGAACCTCCATAGCCTCGTCCAGGGACAGCATGGGGTATTTTTCCCTTTCAGGGACTTGCAAGCGGATTTGAGAAAATTATAATGTTGGGCGCGGAGTTGGCTATTGGAGCTTTTCACCCTCGACTCTTGCAGCCTGCTTATCGATTGAGGAGATCGGCAATGTTGAAAAGGCGATCCCTGGTCGCGGTCCTTGCGTTGGGGACCGTTGCGTTGGCGTGGCCGTCGCTTGCCGCGGACATCGAGATCGAACTGTATCCCGAGCTGGACCTTTTCGGGAATCAAATTGAGGTTGTGCAGGGTTACCAATGGGGCAGCGAAATGGCGCTGGCCTTTGGAATCTACGACACCGGGGCCAGCGTCTTGACGCTATCGGCCACAGACCGAGCCGCTTTCGAGCTGCAAGGCGCAACCGTGCCCATCAAAGTGCCGGGAGGGGCCCAGGCCGATGCCGTGGACGGCGTTGTGGTGGGCGATGTTTCCGTACCGATGACGTTCTGGGCCGACGGTTTGCACGCGGTGACCATGAACTGGTCGGCAGTTTCCGGGGACATGGAATTCAGCTATGACGTCTCGGCTGGCGCCACGGTCCCCGGGGTTCAGGTATTCGTTGGAACCGACACCGGCAGCCCCCAATTGCCGAACATCGCGGGAACGCCCATTCACTTGGGTACGTTGACGGGAAACACGCAAAGCCCGGCTGCGAAGATCGACATGCTTGGGTACGCGCTCGACCTCGGAGATTTCTTTGCGGACGATCCGTTCTTGGGGCCGCTTTACGATGGCATCGTGGTTTACATGCCGGACGTTTCCTTCGTCGCGGCGGGCCTGCAATTGGCGGGGACGCCGGGCGTGACGACGGACCCCGTGCGGATTCCATTGTCCTTGTGGGGACCCACCAATCACCCCAACCCCGGCGATGATGTGACGGTGGCCCCCAATCCTGTGCAAGCGATGGTTACGCTCCAGGAGCAACTGGCTACGATCACCGATGCAACATTCCTGTTCGACACAGGCGCCGCGGTGAGCGTGATCTCCACCACTCTGGCTCAGCAACTGGGGCTGGATTTGGGGGCTCCCGAAACCACGATCGATATCGTCGGCGCGGCAGGCGCTCCGGTAAGCGTGCCCGGCTTTACCTTGGACAGCCTCTCTGTGCCCATCGACAGCGACTTCGATGGGGTGATAGACGGGGTGCTCCGCTTTTTGAACCCTTCCGTATTCGTCCTCGATCTCGTGGAAGGGTTGGACGGCATCCTGGGCATGAATCTGTGGAATCCCGCCAAGGACATGCTGTACGATCCCTTCGATCCCCTGGGACCATCGCTCCAGGTCTCATTCCTGACAGCGGCTAGAGAACTCCCTTCAGAAGAAGAGACAGAGCTGCTGCAAGGGTTGGCGGAAGCCGATCCGATGTTCGGCCAACTCTTGGGGATCAGAACCGGCCCGCTGTCGTTCCCCCGATTTCAAATGCAGAGCGCGGGTGACGTCGTACCGGAGCCGGGGAGCCTGGCCCTGCTCATTTTGGGCGGCGGGGCGCTGGTCACCGCGGTACGACGGCGGCGCCGGCTCGTGGTCGATTAACACGACAGCGCATCATCTGCCTGATTGCATGATGGACTCGGCATCTGTTGCGATGCGTTGTGTCCCGTTGCCACGAATGGTGATCCAAGCAAGCAACTCGGCGCTGTAGGAGTAGAGGCTGCCGTGAAAATCGCCAGCCCTCCATCTCCTGGCACCGCAATCGCGTAGTGGTTCACAGGGGTTCTCGTGCCTGTCAAACGGCTCGCCTTCCTGTCCTCGCCCTTCTGTCATTTCGAGCGAAGCGAGAAATCTTGCGAAGCGAAAGGTCTTCTCGAAAAGGTTTAGATTTCTCCTCGCTGGCGCTCGTCGAAATGACATTCCGTTGCACACTCTAAGGAATCTCAGGAACCTCTGATGAACCCTCGGGTACGCCTGAACAATCCTCGTTGTTTCCCAAATCTTTTCCGTTATAGCTCAGCCGTGAACGGTTACCGATCGGCCAGCGCCAGCCCGTGTAGATCTCGTGCAGCAGTGTGCCGGCCGGGTATCTCAACCATGGAGATCGGGTCTCCTCGGATTGAAGCAAGTCTCCCTCCAGACCCTTCCATCGCTGAAGCGGATAGTGGTGCCAGGATCGGTCCGCGAAGTCCTCGTCGCAGTGGAAGTCGCCGTGGGTCACCAGGTCCAGCCCGGCCCGCTCCTGATCACTGATCACGACAGCCAGGGCATCCTGGAACTTTTCGCGGAACCGAACATCCATCATGCACGTGTCCAGCGGCCGTCCCCACATGCTGACGTCGAACCAGCGGGGGCGGGGGAACGATCCGGTGGTGGTGCACGGCAACATCAAGTCTTTGGTCGCGGTGAACATGAGTCACACCTCCATCAGTCTGGTTACTGGACAAATCGCTCTCCCATGAGACGGCTGACGCTACGCGAACCCTTGGGGGCCGCCTCAGCCCGGCCGGAAAGGCGATCTGCTCGGCGTAAAAAGGGAACTTGCACGAAATTACGACAGACAATGGCGACATTTTAGGAGCCGTGTCGCGAAAGAGCAACGGATTGAGGGCCATTGTCCAGCGAATTACACATCATTCGGGTGGCACGGCGACCAAAATTCTGTGGTCCCGCTGGGGATCAACCGGGGCGAAGCCGGCAGGCTACGAGGAAGAAGTTGATGGGCAACCGGGAAGAATCTGAGAGGCAACCAGGAAGAATCTGGCAAGCATGCAGGACAAAAAAGTATGTTTTTGATGGAGAAGATGTTATCGTATTGCCTGCGCTTCTGGAGTGGCGGGCGAGGGATTCGCAGAATCGAAGGCGCGAAGCACCCGCCGCCTTTCGTGTTGGGCCTTGTTTCATGCGCTCGGTTTGGTTGACGCAAGAAAAAGTATCCTAAATATGGTCGTTTCCCGATTACGGGAACGTGGATTGCAAGGAGTTGTACGTTTAGGGCACGCGGCGTGCGGGCCGGTCCATGAACGGAAAAGATCGGCCTGCTTGTTGCCTGCGTCTTGCCTGCCTTCCCGGATAGAGCTTTGCATTCCCCATCTGGCATGAGACGCGTCGAAAGGTGCATCACGGCATGGCCGGGGTCATTGAGCTGAACTCTCTGGAGGCCCTTGAGGCGTACCGCTTTGTGTGGCACCGTCTTTGGCAAGACACGCGCCGCGCGGACTTCTTTTTGACCCACGAATGGTTCGCCACGTATTGGCGGCATTTTGGGCAAGACAAGGCCATGCGGGTACTGTTGGTGGAGTCTGAGGGGGAGATCATCGGCCTGATGCCATTGGTGCTGGGCTCCCGTGCGACCGCCTTCGGCCCAATCCGGACGCTCACCTATCCCTTGGACGATTGGAGCGGGTTTTACGGTCCCATCGGGAGTCAGCCGACCGCGACATTGATGACAGCCCTCCGTCATGTCGCGGATTCCGCGGAGGATTGTGATCTGCTGGACCTGCGGTGGATTGATCGTCGGCGGACGGATGGCCTGCGCACCCCGACCGCGATGCGCCAGATGGGTATGCGACCGCTGGCTCAGCCTTGGATGGAGTACCCGCTGATTGACCTGAGTTTGGGGTGGGACGGATTGCAACGTGCACGGTCCGGCGACCGCCGCCGGGAAGAGGATCGCTTATTGCGGCGGTTGCGGGAGCGCCACCACGTGCGGTTTGAGCGGCATCGCCCCGCTGCAAGAAGGCTTGGGGCCGGCGATCCCCGCTGGGACCTCTTCGACGCCTGTGTCGCGGTCGCTGAAAGGAGTTGGCAAGGACGGGAAGCGACAGGTACCACCCTGGCGCACGCCGGAACCCGAGACTTCCTCCGCGACCTGCACGCTCCAGCGGCCCAAGCCGGTTGCTTGGACGTCAACGTTCTTTTCCTTGATGATCGACCGGCCGCCTACGCCTATAACTACGTGCATCAAGGTCGGGTCATTGGCCTGCGGATGGGGTATGATCCGGGCTTCAAGGCGGTTGCTCCCGGGGTCGTGCTGCTCCGCTTAATGATCGAGGACAGCTGTGCCCGCGGCGATGTGGAATTCGATTTGGGACCCGGGCGCA
The DNA here is from genome assembly GCA_020721965.1 of Blastopirellula marina. Taxonomy (GTDB): domain Bacteria; phylum Planctomycetota; class Planctomycetia; order Pirellulales; family Thermoguttaceae; genus Thermogutta. The sequence continues at coordinate 21,554 of DYLS01000047.1, forward strand.
CTCCCCTGAAGCAGTCGTGGACGCGCGAGGTGGCGGTGAGCTATCGCTACACGCATTACGCTGATTCATTCCGTGGCCGGTTATTGCGGTTGCGGCGGTGGTGGGTCGACCGCTTCGTCGCGCCCGACGCCCTGCTGGCACGGCGATCGGCCTGAGAGGGGTCCTAAGAGGGGGCTTGAGGGGCGGCTTGAGAAACGGCTTGAGAGGCCGCTTTTGCCGCACGAATCGCCACCGCTGGAGATGCTTCCCAGCCGCGGAGTCGTACTCGTATCACGATGCGGATTTTCGTCGCCATCCAGCGCACGCCTCTCCCTCGGAGCACGGTCGGCCAGCCTCCTTGCCCCTTACCAGATTCCGGCTTTGGGTATAGGATGAATCGTTCCTACGGTTGACGCCGGGAGATGACCGGGCGGCGGATCGCAGCAGCCGGAGAGTGCTCTGCGGGCACTGTTGGACCTGCGAAGAGAGCACTGCGTAACCTGCAAGGAGAGTACTCCATAACCTGCAAAGAGAATCTTGCTTAATCTTACAGCGCAAAGTCGGTGTGCCTGCATGATGCGCCCACCATACGTTTCAATGCGTGGTTTCCCATCACCACAAGATGTTGAGATCAACCCAGGGCTGTAGTGTTAACCTGCAAAGAAAGGTGCTAATCGAGCACTCTAAGAGGCTGGAGGGGGGCTCTGGATAACCATGAGCTGGCAAATCGGCCGACGGAGCGGTCGTCCACGTACCGCAAGTTGGAACAAGGGAGCCTGCGTTGGGGTATGGTCCGGCGTCACTGACCGCAAGGGGTGGACGTCAGCCCGCGGTTTGTTGACGTCATTTCTTTGAATGTGGTCGATGTGATTCCTTTGAATTGAGGCTACTCGATGTCCAAGTCCACGAAGGATTTGCCCGTCCTTCAGCAATATGTCGCGCATTCGCAACCGGGGTCGGAGGCCGCGGAGGTCTTCGATCAGGGCGCGATCAAGGGAACGTGCAGCCTGATTGCCTTAGGTTGTCCCAAGAATCTGGTGGATGGCGAGCACATGCTCGGCCTGCTCGAAGCGGACGGATACCGACTGGTCACTGATCCAGAACGCGCTGACATCGTCGTTGTAAACACGTGCGGCTTCCTCCGGGCATCGCGGGAAGAATCGTTCTCCGTGATCGAGGATGTGCTGAAGCTGAAGCGTCGCGGGAAAATCGCCGGCGTGATTGTTGCCGGTTGCCTGGCGGAGCGCGATCGCGAGGCCCTGCTGGAGCGATTTCCGAATGTGGATCAAGTGGTGGGGCTGTTTGCACGGGAACAAATCGTGCAGGCGGCGGATCGCATTTTGGGGGGGATTCGTGAACAGCGGACGCTGTTTCAGCCAGCCTCTGTGGTGCCGATGAACGATGCCCGACGGCTCCGCGTAACTCCCAGCCATCTCGCCTATCTGAAAATCTCGGAAGGCTGCGACCGGCTTTGCACGTTTTGCACTATTCCTCGGATCCGCGGGCGGCACGTGACCAAGCCGTTGGAAGATGTCGTCGCGGAGGCCCGGACGTTGGCGGCGGACGGGGTCCGGGAACTCATCATCGTGGCCCAGGACAGCACCTATTACGGCATAGATTTATACGGCAAACCCAGGCTAGCGGAATTGCTGCGGCAACTGCGGCAAATCGAGGAGCTCCGCTGGATCCGGCTGATGTACCTCTATCCCATGTATTTTACGGACGAACTCATCGAGGTCGTGGCCGAGGGTGGCAAGATTCTGCCTTACCTGGACATGCCGTTGCAACATATCAACGACCGCGTCCTGCGGCGCATGAAGCGTCGCGTGGGCCGGGCGGAAACAGAGGTCCTTTTGGATCGGCTGCGGTCCGCGATCAAGAACTTGGTGCTGCGGACAACGATGATCGTCGGCTTTCCCGGGGAAACGGAGCGGGATTTCGAGGAACTGGCGGCGTTCGTCCGCGAACAACGTTTCGAACGGTTAGGGGTATTCGAGTTTTCACGGGAACCTGGGACTCCGGCGGACCGGATGAAGGAGCACCTGCCGCCGCGCGTGATTCGGGATTGGCGCGAAAGGCTGATGGAACTTCAGCAGAAAATCACGTTTCAGTGGTCTCGGAACCAGGTGGGACGCCGTTTGACGGTCCTCTTGGATCAGCCGGTCAAGGACCAGAACGATGTCTGGATTGGCCGCTCCTATGCCGACGCCCCGGAGATCGATGGAGTGGTGTACGTCACCGGCGCGGGGTTGCGATCGGGCCAATTCGTGGAGTGCGAAATCGTGGCGGCCGAGGGCTATGATCTGGTAGCGGCACCGCTTGAACAGGATGCCACGTCTCTAGAGCGAAAGTGACTCGCCGCTCCGTCCAACAGCGCAAGTTTGCTTGCTTGGCTCAGCTTCTTGCCGTGACGGCACATGACGCCCCGCAACCCATGCCGCGCACATCGTGCAACCAGGCGGACTTTGCGGAACAGCATCAGGAATTATGGGCAGATGACCATAGCTGCCGCTCGAACGGCAGCGTGCAGGCCCCGAGAATGCCGGCAGGAGGGAAAGGCGGGCCTTTTCAAGCCCGGATTTCGACGACACGAAGGGCTGGCTGCATCCCAGCTGTCATGGATATCTCCGGGGTCTATCTCCGCCGCAAACCGCCAACGGCGCGCCGTAAATAGAATAACGGCGGGGGCGGGTCACGTGGCTGTCTCCCCTGAGTGGCAAGGAGCGGCACGCAACGTACCGCTCCCGCCCTCAGGCAAATCAAAGCCCCACCGAGAAGCGCTCGCCGGAGCGGCCGACCCAGAAACCGCATCTTCCGACAAGCATCATGCTTCGACCCCAGGAGGGAGGGCTGCGTCAGGCTCCCGCAAACCTGGACGCAATCGGTGGGGCTTCCCGCTGGCTCCTTTCTGTTCCGTGGGTTTCTTCGTACCCGCCCTTGTTTCTGCTGTCCCTGGTGCCCGTTCGCCTGCCTTCCGTTCCCAAACCGAGCGCGTCATCTTTGAGCTGGGGGTAAATTGCAAGGTCCAGGAACCGTCGTCGCTAATCCGTCAGGGGGAGGGAGCGGCAGGCTCGAACTCCTGATACAGCCACTGCCTGGCGAATTGATAGTCGTCCACACGCAACGAACCGCCGCTGATCGGTTGCCATAGCCGATGCCCGTTGCCTGCGATCAGCACGCAATCGTCCGGGCGAGCTTGTTGCAGGGTCCAGGCGATTGCCTCGGCCCGATCGGCCAGGTAGCGAAATCGGGCGGGTGTATAAATATGCTTTTCCACGCGATCCATCAAGACCGAAAAATCATCCCTTGCAGGGTCGCCCGTCGTCAGCACGGTCAGGTCTGCATAGGTCTCCAGTACGTGCATCCATTCGGCATCCTCGGTGACTCTTGAGGGCGGTCGGGATACCAGGATCAGCCTGCCCGTCACCAGGGGCCGCAGCGTCCCGAGCACGGCTTCCAAGGCATGGGCGTCGGCCGCCGCATCGACAAAGGCGGAAAACGGCTGGCCACAGATAACGGGCTGCATGCGGCCGGGGAGGGACGTCACGGCCTCCAATCCCTTGACAATCGCCTCGATGGGCACGCCGGCCGCCAGCCCCACCGCGGCGGCGACCAGGCAGTTTTGCACGTGATGTCGGCCGAACAGTTTGGTCTGAACGGGAAACGTTTCATTGCCAGCGGATAGGAAGAACGTTTCCTCCCCCAACTGGCGTGAAATTTCTCGACCTTGAATGTTGGCCGCGATCTCCAACCCTGCGGTGAGGACGGGTTTGGACATGCTGGAAAGCGCTGCCCGGCACGCCGGATCGTCCGCGTTGAATACCGCATATCCGTCCGCGGCCAGATACTGGAGCAGTTCGAGCGGCTTGGCACGCTGCCGACTGCGATCCGCCCGCTGATTCGTGATCGCGACCGCGTGGAACGCCAGCCCGGCTACACGTTTCTCTGCCAACCCCGCGGTGGAGATTTCCAATACGGCGTGGGTGCAACCGCTGGTTACCATCCGTGCCAAACGGTCGGCCAGCTCATCCGATTCCGGCGTAGCCTGAGTCGCGGTCGAGGAATCCTCGCCGTCGAAGTACCCGAGGCTGCCCAGTAGACCGACATTGTGCCCTGCCTCACCCAAAATCCTTGCGATCAAGCAGGCTGTGGTGGTCTTGCCGGAAGTCCCAGCGACCCCGACGAGATTGAGTTTGCGGGCGGGATATCCGTGAAGGGCCTGGGCGACTTCGCCAAATGCGGCTTGGGCGTCGGCGGTATAGCAAACGGGGACGGGCAGCTCGCCGAGCGGTTCGTCCGCCAACACCGCCGAGCAGCCCCGCTGGATGGCCTCCCGAATCGCGGCGTCGCGCCTCGGTCCAGCACGCAACGTAACGACAAAGAGATCGCCCGCCCGGATCTTTCGGGCATGACGGCGACAACCCGTAACTTTTACCTCGTGCGCACCGATGAGCTGCGATTCCGGCAAGAGTCGGTTGAGACGGATGTTCGTTGCCGTATTGGGGCAAATTCCCATCGCTAGAGGCCTCCATACCTCTGCGGCGGTACACTGTCAACGCTTTGGTCGGCCGGCAAGGGGGTGACGGTTCTCCTCCGACCGGGAGAGTATCCCGGCCGAATGCCACCGAAACCTCGCCATCCTTATCACTGTATTCGTGACGGCCGAGCACACACTTCCTTGTGGGTGCCAGGGGGGATTTTCCGGATTCCCGCCGTTGTGTCAAGTCGGGAAATCGCCGCCGGTCCTCCATCGCCTCCCCGTGGACGTGATGACTGCACTTTTGCAAACAGTTCCCCCTCCCTCTGAAAGAGGGCGGCAAATCGGGTGCTTGAGTCATTCAGGCAAACAGCCCAAGCCGTTTTCGCAGCAAACTCCCTTCACCCTGCCACTTTACGCGAGGAAAGGGACGCTTGTCGTCCCAATTTGCAAAAGTCCAGCGATTAGATCGCTGCCATTCGGGTCAGGGGACAACATGCGGGCAAGCCGCCCGAGTGAAGGTCGTAGGGTTTATTGGATTCGTACCGCAGCGGGTATGCCCGCAGGCCGCATCCCGTCCTGCCGCGGGCAAAGAATCGTTGGGCTTTACGTTGACACTGCCCACGGTCCAATTTAGAATCGACTTAGGTTCTTTTACTTATCCAAATTACCCGAACCACAAAACCCCGAAAGATTGTCCCAGACGGCACGTCGGCACCGGGCTGCTTGTTCCCGGACCTGTCTCCCAGCACCGAATAATATCTCAGGAGCGGATGCGTCATGGCGAGAGAAAACCAAGGGCTTCAAATCGCCTTGATAACGTTTGTCATTCTTACCCTATTGCTGGGAGTGACGACGTACTTGTTCTTTCGGCAATACGACGAGCAATATCAGAAGGCTCAAGAGGCGGCCAAGAAAGCAGCCGACGCGGATAACTCGGCTCGGTCCGCGCAGAGCGACTTGAATACGCTCAAGGGCATCCTGGGATTCAGCGCGACGGAGGGAATGGACAAGATCACCCAGGACGTTAAGACCGAAATGGACACCTATGCCGCGGACCTGGACGAATCGGAGAAAAACTACCGGTCGGTAGTCAAACACCTTTTCGACACGCTTCAGGCAAAGAGCGCGACGTTGGTGGCGACCGAGCAAAAGCTCCGTGATGCGGAGACCAAGATTGCCCAACTCGAGCAGAGCAAGGCCCCGCTGATTGCGCAGCAACAGAATCGGGCAGATGCGGCGGAACAATCGCTGGCGCAAGAGCAGCAGAAGTTCACACAGGATTTGCAAGCCTCCGTGCAAGCCAGGAACGATTTGCAAAACCGCGTGGACACCCTCCAACAACAGGCCCAGGAAGCGCAGGCCCAGTTAACTTCTTACAAGGATACGTGCGAGAAGCGGCTAGGGACGGTATCCTCCCTCCTCAAAACTCGTACCGAGGAGATCGAACGGCTGAAGAATCCTCGCCTGGAGTCACCAGATGGCACAGTGCAATGGGTGAATCAAGAATTGCGTGAAGTATGGATCGACCTGGGCGAGGCGGACGGCTTGACAGTGGGTACTACGTTCGCCGTCTTTCCCAGTGATGCCTTGAATGTGGCCGACGCCCAACGCAAGGGGGCCATCGAAATAACCGCGCTGCGGGGGCCGCACCTGGCCGAGGGACGCATCGTGGATGACGTGATCTCCAACCCCATCGTGCCGGGAGACCTCATCCACACGCCGATCTGGTCGCCGGGGGACCGTCGCCATTTCGCCCTCACCAACTTCATCGACATCGACGGTGATGGGAAGAGCGATCAAGAGCTGCTGATCTCCATCATTCGCAATAGCGGGGGCGTGGTGGATGCATGGTTAGACGACCAGGGCAACATCAACGGTACCGTCACTCCCGAAACGGACTATTTGGTCCTGGGGAGCGAGCCACCGGAGGGCACGGACGCCGCCGTAATCCAGGCGAGGTCCGATTACTTGAAGCGGGCGGGAGAATTGGCGGTCGTCTCCATCTCGCTCAAAGATTTGCTCCGCCGCATCGGCTACAAACGGGAATCCCAGGTGGTGCGGTATGGCTCCGCGGCTAACCAGGAGGATTTTCGAGCCAAGCCGCCGGAGGGCGTGGTCCGCGAGTCGCAGGGCAACGTGAGCGAGATCTTCCAGAAGCGTCAGCCCCCGGCAGACCGCAAGCCGTAGCCCTTCCTGGGCCGGTAATCTCCTGAGCCGATTCTCCGCGCGGCAAAGGATAGCAGACTCCTGTCTTGTCGAGACCTCGGGCCGGGACGGCAATTCCAAATCGCCCTGGCGCCAGCACGTGGCCGCGGTCTGAGCAGGACAAGAGGCATCCACGCAACGATCCGTCACCTGCGCCCCGGCTGCGTCGTCGGCTTAGGAATGCGTCATCGCGGGGGTGGGACGGGACACGGGGCTTTTTTTACCTCCCTGATGTGTCGTCGGCGTAGGGATGCGTCGTCGCCGCAGGTCCCGAGAGGCGGCGGTGCGAGCAGCGTAGGTTCGGCGTGGCGGTCAAGAGTCTTCCCTTCGCCTCACGGCTGTGGCCCGGTGAGGACGGTAGCCCCGATTGGGATTCGACTTGCCGATACCGGCTCGGTTGCTGCCGGATGGGGGAGGGAGCCTGGCCGCATTGCGCTGCTTGCGGTTCTGTAGGGGCTCTTTCGGGGGTTTCTTGGGGATGAGGCAATTGGGCCCGTCGCCAATCAAGTCTTCTCGCCCCTCGCTCAGCAGGGCTTCTCGGACCAGAAAGTAGTTTTCTGGTTTCCAGTACTGCAACAAGGCCCGTTGTAGCCGTCTCTGCCGTTCCCCTTTGGCGACATACACGGTCTCACCGGTGATCGGATCCATTCCGGTATGGTACATGCAGGTTGCGATGTCGAAGGGCGTGGGCATAAAATCCTGAACCTGCCGCGGCCGATAACCGGTACGCTTGAGGAATTCAGCCAGGCGAATCATGGCAGCCAGGTCGCAGCCCGGATGTCCAGCGATGAAATACGGAACCAGGTACTGATCCTTTCCGGCTGCCCGCGAGCTTTCGCGAAACTTGGCCGCGAACCGCTCAAAGTCATCCACGGAGGGCTTTTTCATCAGCCGCAAGACGTCGGCGTCGCAGTGCTCGGGGGCAACCTTGAGGTGCCCACCAACGTGGTGGCGGACCAGCTCGTCCATGTATTCGGGACTTTGTTGGGCCAAGTCCATGCGAACACCAGAGGACACAAAAGCCTTCTTGACCCCCTTTTTCTCCCTGACCGCGCGATACAGTTGAATTAGCGGGGTATGATCCACATGGAGCAGCTTGCACACGGTAGGGTGGATGCAGCTCAATCGCCGGCACTTGGCCCGCACATCCGGGCGGCTGCAATTCATGCGATACATATTGGCCGTCGGCCCACCGATATCGCTGATGACGCCCTTGAAGTCCGGTGCGGCGGCCATCTTCCGCACTTCTTCCAGAACCGATGCGGGACTTCGGCTTTGGATGATTCGTCCCTCATGGGCCGTAATCGAGCAAAACGTGCAGCCGCCAAAGCAGCCGCGCATGATCTGAACGGAGTGTTTTACCACCTCAAAGGCCGGGATCGGCTCATCGCCGTAGCAGGGATGCGGGCGGCGCTGGTAGGGCAGGCCGTACACGCGGTCCATCTCGGTTTCGGAGAGCGGAAAGGCTGGCGGATTGACGACCACGGCCTCACGCCCATGCATTTGCACCAAACGCCGCGCGTTGTACGGATTGGTCTCGAGATGAGTCAGCCGGGTCATGCGGGCAAAGGCGAGCTTGTCGCTGGCTACCTCTTCATAGCTGGGCAGGAAAATTGCGTCTTGGGGTGGCGATTCCGCGGCCCCCAAACGATACGCCGTACCCCGAACGTCGCGAATCGCGCGGATGCTTTCTCCGGCGGTGAGACGCGCCAATACCTCCAACAGCGGCCGTTCGCCCATCCCGTAAACCAACAGATCGGCCTTGGAATCGAGCAGGATGGAGCGGCGGACTTTGTCGCTCCAATAGTCGTAATGGGCAATGCGGCGGAGGCCGGCCTCCACGCCGCCCGCCAGGATGGGGACCCCGCCGAACGCCTCCCTCGCACGTTGACAATAGACCGCGGTCGCTCGATCAGGGCGCAAGCCGATGCGTCCACCCGGGCTGTAGGCGTCATCATTACGGACTTTGCGGTTGGCCGTGTAGCGGTTGACCAGGGAATCCATGTTTCCCGCGCTGATCGCGAAACAAAGCCGGGGGCGGCCGAATTGCCGCCAAGGCTCGCACGAACGCCAGTCCGGCTGGCTCAGAACGGCCACCCGGTATCCCTCCGCTTCTATCAAGCGGCTCAACAACCCCACGGCAAAGCTGGGATGGTCCACGTAGGCGTCGCCGCTGACGAAGACCACATCTACCTCGTCCCAGCCACGGGATCGCATTTCCTGCCGGTTCGTCGGCAGAAAGGGAAGGGTATTGGATTTCATGGATTCACTTAGCGACCGGTTTGAAGCAAAAGCGGATGTATTTTCGCCCTCTCGAACGGCCTTGGTCAGCTAGTGCTTGCTTTTGGGATCGCAGCCGTCGGCTTTGTCATTTTACGGCGTTACAGGGTGCGGGGTAGCGATTGGCGGATTTTGCGCCATAGTGATAAGATTTTGCACCATAGTAGTAAACGGTTTGCCCCAGAAGGCGACCAGGATGAGCCAAGCGATCCTCTTCCGATTTTCCCGAAACCGGAAGAGATGTGCTTTTGCCGTCCAAGCATTCTATGACCCGCACTTGGCACTGGAGGTCGCCGCTTCCTGGGCCGGGATTTCAAAGGCCCGCCCGGAAATGCCGCACTGAAAATGTTGCAGGGATTCCGCCGCCAGAATTTGCCCCCAAGGAGTGGGGTACCGACCCGTGATGCAGGCTTGGCACAGGTTTTCGGCGGGCAGATCAATCGCCCGAGCCACCGATTCCACGGGCAAATAGCGGAGAGAATCGGCCCCCAGTTGCTCGGCCATCTTGGCCTGGGCCTCTTCCGTCAGTCGGCCCTCGGTCAAAAAGTGCGGGGCGAACAACTCTTTGACGGAAGACATGTCGATCCCGTAAAAGCAGGGAGAAATGATGGGTGGGCAGGCCACGCGGACGTGAATTTCGGACGGCCGCCCCAAATCTCGCATCCTCCGGAGCAGAACCCGCATCGTCGTGGACCGCACGATCGAATCTTCCACCAGGAGGATGCGTTTGCCCTCCAAGACCTCGCGCAAGGGCGTGTACTTGGCGCGGGCCTTGCGCTCCCGGCTTTCGACCCCCTCGATGAAGGTGCGACCAGCGTAGCGATTGCGGATCAATCCCTCCAGGCACGGTATGCCCAGCGCATACGCCAGCCCATCGGCCGCCGCCTTGCTGGTGTCCGGGACTGGAACGACGATAGTGTGGCCATCGTGGACATCCAGGGTTTCCAGTCTCGCCAATTCCTCACCCAATGATTTTCTGGCCAGATAAACGCTGCGGCGGTCGAGCGTGCTGGCAACGTTGGAGAAGTAAACCCATTCGAAAAAACAATGGGCCCGCCGCTTGGACTCAAAGAATGTTTCTTCGCGAAGCCCCGCCGAAGAGACGACGATGGCTCGCCCGGGTTCAACTGGTTTGATATCCTCGGGCGAGAACCCAAGGTTCAAAAGGGCCACGCTTTCGCTCGCCGCGGCGAAAAAGCGACCGTCGAACGCCCAGCTCAGCGGCTTGATCCCGCACGGATCGCGTACCACCATCAGCTCACCGAGCGCGTTCAAGAAGACCAGGCTGTAGGCACCGTCGAATTCCTCCGGGAAGACGCGGCAGACGTCCAAGAGGTCGGGAGCGGGGTTGGGCATCAGCTCCCGGCACAACACATGCATGATTACTTCCGTGTCCGTCTCGCGGATGAGGTGGTGATCCGCGTCTTCCAGCAGCCGATCCCGCAACTCCTGATAATTGGCCAACTGGCCGTTGAAGGCGAAACTGAACCACTTGTGTTTCTTGATGTGGTGCCGCTCAAAGGGCTGGGCATAGCCCGCATCTTCCCGACCGCACGTGGCATACCGCACATGCCCGATCCCTGCCGGACCGCTCAGGATTGCCCCCAGTCGCTCGAATCGTTCGCGGTGCCCCAGCGAAAAGACCTCGGTGACGGAGCCGACATCTTTGTGCGTCAAGAGGAGCTGCGGGTCGTGGGGAGAATACCGCGTCATTCCTGCCGCCAATTGCCCCCGATTTTGTATATCCAACAGCATCTTGGGAAGGAGCCGCGTCGCCTGGTCGGGTCCTTCCGGACACAACGGACTGCAACCGACTCCCGGCAGGTGGTACACAGCGGCCACGCCGCACTCTTCGCGCAACTCGCCCATCGATGTCACGTTTCCGGGTTCAAGGACGCCGGCCTCGGAGATACTCCGCAAAAAGGCAAAATCCGAAAGTGCAAGAAGGAACGGCACGCCAATTCAGCCAGGGGCCCGACTGCCCAGGACTGGTTTGCGGAGGGGCTATCCCTCGTAAGCTATGCAGCTCTCTGTGACTCGTTCCAGCTCTCGCTTGCTCTTTTCGGGCTACACCTTTCATTCTAGGATTCGTTTTTCGTTCTCTCAATGGATTGCCACGACGTGGGCGAGGCCCCCCCCAGAAAGCTGATGGCTGCCTCAGAAAACTTAGGGCTAGCCCTTCGACGGGGTAACGGATGGCTCTTTGCAGGGGAAGGCCAGAGTGCCTCCAAACCAGAGTCCCCCCCAAGAAAGCGGCCGTGACGCCAGGCTGAGGGTGCCAACGCCACGGACCAAAGGCATCGAATCGCGAGCCGTTACTGCAATGCCGCGGGCGGAAATGTCAGGATGTTGGAGCGGTGCACGGTTTTAGGCCCAGCTTTTGCAACAACCACACGGCCGGACACCAGTTCGTAAATGCCGACTGAAGGAGATTCAGTCCGACAATGAGCATGAGGATGAGCCAGTAGGGGCTATGCACCGTGGCCAACACGGCGCTCGCCGTGACCACAATTCCCGCCATCAATCGCAAGCCACGTTCGACCGTCATGGTTTTCGTCTCCCAACCTTGGAACCGAAGTACCTCTCGACTTAATGATGGATCTTGTACGCCAGCGTCAAAACGGCCTGGCCATCCGCACGATATTACTGGACTTTTGCAAATTGGGCACAAGCCCCTCTAGGCCCCTAGGAGAGGGTTAGCCTGTGGGCAATTAGGCG
>DYLS01000183.1 GCA_020721965.1 Blastopirellula marina
GGCCCAGCAAGCAGCCGCTGCGCAACAGGCCGAGCACCTGCAAGCGCAAATGAACACGCAAATGAACACGCAAATAGCCGCGATGCTGGAAAGCATCCAACAACAAGTCGCCTACGCGCAAGGGTTGGCCGAGCACATCGACGCGATGCAGTCCACATGGTGGTGGCGCTTCTCCATGCTGTGGCGGCGACCATCGAAATGGCGACTTCAGCCTGCTCCCCTTTTGACGCATCCGCTCAATATGCCACAAGGCGGCACCCTGTTCACGGCAGCCAATCCGAACCCATCTGCCGCCCCTCCCTGTGGTGAAACACCCCATGCACCACAACCGATAGCCAACTCAAAGCAACCCAATCCGGTCTTTTCCCAAGCATCACCCATCATGAGACTTGCCATGCCCATCCAACACATTACTGAATTGTTCGCGCTCGATGGCCACGTATTCATCGCAGAGGTCTATCGCAACCTGCTCAAGCGCGAACCGGATGACCATGGCATGGCCTACTACTTGGGACGATTGGCGCAGGGGTATGGCAAGGCCGCCGTCATCGCGCAACTGGCGCAATCAGGCGAATGCAGGCCGCTCGATGAAATCAAGGGCCTGAAAAAACTCGTTGCCGATGAACGCCGTGCACAGCACTGGTTTTTGGGGTTATTTGCGCAAAATCGTAAACTTGAGCGTGCGGTGCAAAGAAGCACGAATGCGCTTGCCACCCAACAATTCGAAACAAGACCGCAGCCCAGCGCAAGCGTACAGGTTAATTCACCAAGCCAAACTCAGACGAACGTACCACCGCTTGCAGCAGAGATTGTGCGAAATGTTTTTGTACATATTCTTGGCCGCGAACCGGAAAGCAAAGAAACCATCAATCATCACGCCCAGTTCGAGTCATTTGCATCGCTGCGGGCGGCTCTGATCAAATCAGAGGAGTTTCAACTGAAGCTGGCCAACCTGCCCGAATACGCTCGCAGCATTTTCATGCGCCAGCTTCGCCTGCAACACACACAGGCGGAGGGCTGATCCATGCATCTCGTCATCGACCTGCAGGGGGCACAAGCCAGTAATCGTAATCGTGGCATCGGCAATTACTCAAAAACCCTGGCGCTCACCCTGGCGCGTCTTGCACACGGCAAGCATCGGGTTTCACTGATACTGAATGCGGCCTTTGCCGACACCATCGACCCTATCCGCCAAGCGTTTGACGGCGTTGTTGCCGCTGCAGATTTTCACCTCTGGCAACCCCTCGGCCCCTGCCATGCGCACGACCCCGCCAATGCCTGGCGTCGGGATGCCAGCGAGGCGCTGTACGCGGCGTTTATCCGTACATTGAACGTGGATGCCTTGCTTGTTACCAGTCTGTTCGAGGGGCATGGCGATGATGCCATCAGCGCCCTGCCCGGCGGCGAGGCAGGGCCACCGACCGCTGTCGTGCTATATGACCTAATCCCCTACATCCATCCCCGGCCTTATCTTGAGAATCCCACAGAATCGGCTTGGTACCACGGGCGTATTGGCCGCGCCCGGCAGGCCGACCTGCTGCTCGCCATCTCCAGCTCCAGCGCGCAGGAAGCCATAGACTATCTGGACAGTGATCCGGAGCGGGTGGTCAATATCTCCAGCGCCATCGACACGCGCTTTCGCGTTATCGCCATAGCCGAGGACGATGCCACCCGGTTACGCGCACGCTACGGTTTGCTGCGCCCTTTTGTGATGTACACGGGCGGTATTGATCATCGCAAGAACATCGAAGGTTTGATTGCCGCCTACGCGACTCTGCCCAAGGCGCTGCGTGCCCGGCATCAGCTTGCCGTGGTCTGCTCGGTCAACGATCAAGCACGCCAGCGGCTCACGGGTCTGGCTGCCCGTCATGGACTGGCCGATGATGAACTGGTGCTCACCGGTTTTGTACCGGATGACGATCTGCTGGCGCTGTACAACCTTTGTGAGCTGTTTGTATTCCCGTCCTGGCACGAGGGTTTCGGGCTGCCGGTGCTTGAGGCCATGGCCTGCGGCGCACCGACGCTGGCGAGCAATTGCAGCAGCCTACCCGAAGTGGTGGGTTGGGAAGAAGCGCTGTTCGACCCGTTGGACACACGCGACATCGGTCAAGCCATCACACGCGGCTTGACAGATACCAACTTTCGCCGTGCACTCAAAGCGCATGGGTTGCACCAGGCGAAAAAGTTCTCCTGGGAAGCTACCGCCCAGCGGGCGCTCGATGCGCTGGAGCGCTTGCATGCCAAACACGCAACGGGCAAATCGCAGTCCACCTGCCTGACCGCGCCGTTTCACGGTGCGAAGCCTCGTATGGCTTATGTCTCCCCCTTGCAGGCGGCACAAAGCGGCATCGCCGACTACAGCGCTGAATTGCTGCCCGTGCTGGCAAAGCATTACGACATCGAGGTCATCGTTGCGCAGGCCGAACCGGTCATCGACCCGTGGGTGCTGGGTAATGCCCGCCAGCGCACAGTGGCTTGGTTTGAAGCCCACGCCCATGAGTACGACCGCATTCTGTACCACTTCGGGAATTCGCATTTTCACCAACACATGTTCGATCTGCTGGAGCGATGCCCGGGTGTCGTGGTGCTGCACGATTTTTTCCTGAGTGGCATTCAGTTCCATCGTGATCTGTCAGGTGCGGTTCCAGGTGCCTGGGCGCGCGAACTTCTGAACGCCCATGGTTGGACTGCACTCCAGCATCGCTTCGAGGCGAAAAACGCCACCGAGGTTATTTACCGTTGGCCCTGCAATTTGGAGGTTTTACAACGCGCGCTGGGCGTGATCGTCCATGCCGACTACTCGCGCCGGTTGGCCACGCAGTGGTATGGCGCAGGCTATGCGGATGACTGGTCGGTCATTCCTCATTTGCGTGTTCCGGTGGCGAGGCCCCGGCGGCTGGCGGCGCGTGCCGCCCTGGGCTTGCGTGAAGGCGAGGTGCTGGTCTGCAGCTTTGGCCTGCTCGGTGAACCCAAACTCAACCACCGCTTGCTGGACGCCTGGCTGGCCTCCCGCCTGGCGCAAGATCCGCGCGCCCGTCTGGTGTTTGTCGGTAAAGCCAGCGGCGACTATGGCGCACAGATACAGCAGCAATTGCGTGCCGGGCAAGGGCGGATACACGTCACGGGCTGGGCAGACGAGGCGACTTATCGCCAGTACCTCGCTGCTGCCGACATCGCGGTGCAGTTGCGCACCCTGTCACGCGGGGAAACCTCGGGCACTGTGCTCGATTGCATGAATTACGGCATCGCCACCATCGTCAACGCCAATGGCAGCATGGCCGAATTGCCGCATGATGCCGTATGGATGCTGGAAGATGACTTCAATGATGACGCCCTGATCGATGCCCTGCAGACACTGCGCGATGATCCGGCGCGG
Organism: Blastopirellula marina; assembly: GCA_020721965.1. Classification (GTDB taxonomy): domain Bacteria; phylum Planctomycetota; class Planctomycetia; order Pirellulales; family Thermoguttaceae; genus Thermogutta. The sequence continues at coordinate 3,377 of DYLS01000183.1, forward strand.
CGTGCCCAGTTGAGCGTGAAGGCGCGTGAGCGCATCCGCGCGCAGCACCAGCCGCGCGCCTGCGCTGCGCAATATTTTCAGGCCATCGAGGGCTATTACGCCCGCGCTGCATTGGGCCTGCCAGCGCTTGAACGGCAATTGAGCCGGTTTGGCCCGGCGGGGGCGGCAGACTTGGGTCAATTTGCGCTACGGGCGGCAGAACTCTTTCCGCCCAGGCGCCCGGCCTATCGGCAACTGCTGGTGGATATTTCAGAACTGCATCAACGGGATGCCAAGCCAGGCATCCAGCGCGTGGTGCGCAGCGTGCTGCATACCTTGCTGACGAATCCCCCTGAAGGATTTCGGGTCGAGCCGGTGTATGCCAGCACAATGCATGGCTACCGCTACGCGCGGCGCTTTACCGCTCGATTCTTGGGCTTGGGCGAGGTGGCACTGGATGACGCGCCGATTGCCGCCCAGTCAGGGGATGTGTTCTGGGGTCTCGATTTGCAACACGACATCGTGACTCAGCAGCAGGCTGAACTCTCAGCACTGCGCTTGCGTGGCATCAAGGTGGTTTTCACGGTGTACGACCTGCTGCCTATCATGCTGCCTGAGACATTTGTGCCCGGCGCGGCTGAAGGTCACAGCCGCTGGTTGCATACTTTGGCTTTGGTTTCTGATGGGTTGATTAGTATTTCCGCCGCGGTATCCAATCAACTCCAGCAATGGCTGACCCTGTTCGGGCCACAAAAAGGCCACGCCATACGCCTAGGCTGGTCGCATCTGGGGGCCGATGTGGTTGAGCTGGGTGAAGATCGACCGGCTTGGCATCCATCCGCAAGGCAAGAGCAAATACTCGCCGACATCTCACGCTATCCTGCTTTTTTGATGGTGGGGACGCTGGAGCCAAGAAAAGCGCAAGCCCAGGCGCTGGCGGCATTCGAATTGCTCTGGAGCCGGGGCGAGCAGGTCAATCTGGTGATCGTGGGCAAGCAGGGTTGGCTGGTTGAAGAGCTGGTCACGCGCCTGCGCAATCACCCCTTGCGCGAGCGGCATCTATTCTGGCTGGAAGGGATTGATGATGCCTTTTTGGAACAGGTCTATGCCGCGAGCACCTGCCTGCTGGCGGCATCGCTGGATGAGGGTTATGGCTTGCCTTTGATCGAGGCGGCAAGGCATGGGCTGCCCATCTTGGCGCGAAATATCCCCGTATTCCGTGAGGTGGCAGGCAATCATGCCAGTTACTTTAGCGGCACAGCCCCGCGTGACTTGGCCGATGCCGTGGAACGCTGGTTGCGGGATCACCGCAGTGGAACGGCTGTCCAGTCAGACGGGATGCCCTGGATGAACTGGGCGCAAGCAACGCAGGCGATGCTTGATGTCATCCTGAACGACAACTGGCAGGATACCTGGGAGCCAAAGCCGGATGATGCACTGATTGCGCGTTATTGGGGTTCGGACTCACGCCTCTGCAGCACCGTGGGCAAGCCGATGGGCACGGAACTCTGGACAACCGGAAAGGCGGGGTATTTTTTGTACGGGCCTTATCTGGACCTCAAACCCGGCCGCTACGCCGCTACGGTGCGCGGCAGGGTGGGTGTCGTGGGGTTGCAGGGGGCGCGCATGGATGTCTGTATCTCAGGCGGCCAAAAGATAATGGCAGAGATGCCCCTGCAGGCAACACCGCAAAGCACTGAACAGGTTTTAGGGCAACTCGAATTTGTACTGGATCAGCCTGCAAAACAATTGGAAGTGCGCATCAAGGTTGAACCTGGCAGTGATTTGATGTTGAGCATGATCGAAATAAACCGGCTTGATGCGGCGCTTCAACGGAAGGCACCAGAGGCAATAACTCCACCTCGACGCGAGACTGATTCCCCTGCAATTCCAGACGAGCGCCCCGCTGTTCTTGCCTATTGGGCCACTCATGTCGCGCTGCACTCTGAAGTGGGCTACGCGGACGGACGATGCTTGCACTCCACAGCCAAAGCGGGTTTTTTAGTATATGGCCCATGCGCGAGCCTGCCCGCAGGGGATTATGTCATCAAAGTTTTTGGCGACTTAAGCGTTGACGGCGATGCATGGCTCGATGTCGTATGTGACCATGGAAAAACTGTGCTCATCAAACCCCACTTACTCCATAAAAACAAAAAGCAAATCCGGCAAATGGTGGAGTTGGAATTTAAGCTAGACCGCTTCGTGAACGATATGGAAATCCGTATGTTTGTGACTACACAGACCGAGATGGAGCTAGATGGATTGATAGTTTATGAAAAGTAATGGTTGTAAAAAAACAGAGGACTTTTTTCAAACTTTGAAATTGGAGTATAAATGAACAAAAAAGCAATTATTACTGGCATCACCGGTCAAGACGGAGCCTATCTCACTCAACTCCTGCTGGAGAAGGGTTATACCGTCTACGGCACCTACCGCCGCACTAGCTCCGTAAATTTCTGGCGACTGGAAGAGCTCGGCGTGGCGCAGCACCCCAATCTGCATCTGGTGGAGTTTGATCTGACCGATCTGGGCTCGGCCATTCGCCTGATCGAAAGCAGTGGGGGAACGGAAATTTATAATCTCGCCGCGCAAAGCTTCGTCGGTGTCAGTTTCGACCAG
>DYLS01000048.1:0-17988 GCA_020721965.1 Blastopirellula marina
TGGGCAGTGTTTCTAATGATAGTTCAAAACGGCAATCTAGCCATGTTGAAAAACAGGAGACGTCAATGAGAGTTAAACCCAGGAAGCTGGTGCTGCGCAACTTCTGCCAGTTCAAGCAGAAGACGCTTGAGTTCGCTCCAGGCACCATAGGGCTCACAGGCCCGAACGGGGCGGGCAAGACCAATCTTGTCCGCGCGATATATACCGCGATGGCCGGGGAACCCCCGGGAGGCCATCTCAAGGACATGCTGAGATGGGGGGCCGACTTCGGATATGTGGAGCTGACGCTGGACTGCGACGGGCAGCCGGTGGTCGTCAAAAGGGATCTCAAGAGGGGTTCGCACTCGCTTGAAAGCCCGCTGCTGGCCCACCAGCTGACCAAGAAAGAGACAGTGAATGAATGGCTGTCCAAGACCACAGGCTCAGATGTGGGCAGGCTGGATTCAGTGGCTTTTGTCCCGCAGGGTATGATGACGCGGCTGCTCACCATGAGGCACATGGAGAGGTCCAGGCTGTTCTGCGGCATGTTCGGGCTGGATAGGGCCGAGAAGCTTAGCCAGGCGCTGCTGAAGGCCAGAGGCGCGCTGCAGGCCCCCCGCGACAGGTCCAAGGAATTAATAGACATAAAAGAATCGGTGAAACAGCTGGAGGAGGCCAGGAAGACTCTGGATGCGGATCTGGCCGCCCTCAGAGCGTCGATGGCGCAGTGGAACGACATATACGAGCAGGCCCGCAGGGATTCCGTCAAGGAGACCAGCGAAGCCGCTGAGGCCCGCATGAAGGCCGCGCTGGAAGAGTTGACGCTTGTGACAGGAAGACTGGCCGAGCTGGCCGGGGACGGCTCCGCGGACAGTGGGGATACACGCCGGTCGGTGGAGCAGGCGTTCATGGCTGGTAGAGAGAAGGCCCGGCTGTCGGCCAGGTTCAGGGAGCTGGAGCTGGAAGCAGGACGTATCGCAGCCGAGATCGCGGCCGCCACTGCGCCGGTGTCCACGGAAGGTCTGGACGACCAGGTCGTGGCCTGCAGGAACCGCGTGAACGACACGATGAGAGCATTGGCGGTAAGAAGCAAGGGCAGATGCGACGCATGCGGGGCCGAATATCCTGCTACAGAGGCTGAGATGCAGCGGCTGAAGGACTCCCTGCTGCAGTCGCAGCAGGAGCTGGGCCAGCTGGTGTCGAAGCAGAAGGCGGAGGAGCGGGCCCTTGCGGACTACAGAGGGCTGATGACGTCGCTGAACTGCAGGATGGTGTCGGTCAGAACTGCGCTGGACGACACGGCCAGCAGTCTGAAAAAGCTCGAAGGGGCGGCTGTCCTGACCGAGGAGGAGTATACCAAAAAACTTGGCGAGATAGACCGGAGGGAGGCGCGCGCCGTGGAGGTGGCGTCGCTCAACGGAAGGCGGAAGCTGGCCGAGACGGCCCTGGCCGAGGCCGAGGCTTCGCCGACGGTCCCGGAGGATACCCGCAGGAAGGCTCTGGATGTGATAGCGGCCTATGAAGACGCGAAGAGCAGGCTTTCGGAAATGGAGCGCATCCGGCTTGAGAACGAAACCCGCCGGGCCATCCTGTCGGAGTCCATGTCGAGGATAGAGGCCGAGAACGCCGCGGGGCTGAAGGTCGCCTCGACGCTGGCTGTACTGGACAGGGCCCGCGAGGTGCTGCACCAGGACGCTCTGCCGCGGCTGGCCACTGGCTCGCTGGTGGACAGGTTCAACAGGAACATGACTGAATACGAGTCGGTGTTCGGGTACGGGTTCTCATGCCGGCTGAACAGGGATCTGGACTTCGAGGTGGACTTCCCCGGCAGGAAAGGGCTGTCTGTCGACGTCCTGTCCGGAGGGGAGCAGATGGCCGCGTCGGCGGCCGCCCTGATGGCGCTGCACGGGATGCTTGCGCCCGACTTCGGTATGCTGGTCCTTGACGAACCCACCTACGGACTGGACAAAGACGCGCTGGCCGCGCTGTCCAGGGTGCTGGAGACGGCGTGCGGGCATCTGAAGAGCCAGGGCATGATCGTGCTGATACCGACGCACGAAGAGGCGCTGTTTCCAGTCTTTGACGATATAATCTCCATCAACAAAGAAGAGGTAGAGTATGTCAACTAGAGGGGCGTTCGGCTTTCATATCGACGGCAAGGACAAGATCATGTACAGTCATTATGACAGTTATCCGGCGGGGCTCGGCGAGATTGTCGCCAGCAGCGTAGAGTTTGTTTTCGACAAGCTGGCGCTGGACATCGAAAAAGTACGGGCCAACGTCCGGCGGATAAAAATGCTGGACAGCGAAAAGAATGATAAACCGCCTACCGCCGCGGAGCGCCGGCATTATGCCGCCGCCGGCCTGCTGGGAAAAGACATTTGCTATACCACCTATGAATTGTTTACACACGTGCTCGGCGAAGGTCTGCTGCATTTGTTTATGACCGGCAAGCTGCGGAGAATGCCGGACTCCCATGAGTTCATGGGGGATTCGTTGTTCTGCGAATGGGCGTACATAATAAATCTGGACTCGTGCAGACTGGAGTTTTATAAAGGATTCGTAAAGAGTCCGCAGTGCCATTATGCAAGAGGCCGCTATGTAGCCCTGGACAAGCCGGTCAACGGCTATTACGGCGTAGGGCTGCTGGATGAATTCGCGCTATGCGGGCTCAATTCAGAGGGCGACGGCATGACGCGGTTCCGTTCGGTCGGGGCCGAAATCGGATGAAAAAGACACATTTGCTGCTGTACAACACAAACCCCGGCGAGGCCGGATCCTATATCAAAGGCCGTTTCCGCAGCAGGGCGTCCGCTGAAAAAGCGCTGATGTCCCTGCGCCGGATGCGGCCGGCCTCGCGTGCCCGGGTTTTTGGATGTTCTGAAAAAGCAGCCGCCCGCATGCGCTTGCACGTAGCAACCATTGTTTTATGGAGAGATTGGAAACCGGTTTCTTGACAATCCAGCACAGCAATATAGAATACTAGCAACAAGGAGTGGCAGATTTATGGTTTTCACTATAAAAAGAGGACCGACCGTCGTGTCGGTCTCCCCATGGCCGCGCTTTCTGGAACGGCATCTTTCATATAGAAAAGTGGTTCATTCGTTTGGTCGGTCCGCGGGAGGCAGGACCGGCATGTCGTTTGTCGTTGAAAACCTGTTTATAAAAGACGGCGACTCCGGGATGTTTCCAGCCGGGCTGTGCGATAAAGTGCTTAGACTGATAAAGGCGGAGCACCCGGCGGCCAGGATAGAGATAGAAGACTATAGACGCCTGCAGGAGCTGATGCCGATACCCGACTTTTCGAGAATCGACGAGCTCAGACCGGGCCAGGACGAGATACTGCTGGCGGTGGCCTCCAGCTGCGGAGGGCTGCTGGTGGGCGGCTGCGGGCTGGGCAAGACTTTCCTGATAACGCAGATATGCAGAATGTACCCTACTCTGAACATAGTCATACTGTCGCCCAGGGTGTCTGTCGTAAAGACAATATACTCCAATCTGACGGCGTGCCTGCCGTCCACTGCCGTGGCCATGATAGGAGGAGGCAGCGTCTGCAGGGAAAAAAGACGCATAACAGTGGCCACCACGCGATCGGCGCTCAAGTGCGACTTGAAGAACTGCGACCTGCTCCTGTTCGACGAGGCGCACAACGTCGGCAGCAACCAGATAGCGGAGCACCTGGGCTATGTGGAGAGGGCCAGGCGTTTCGGATTCACGGCGACGCCGGCGGGCAGGTCTGACGGGGCCGACCTAGTCATGGAGGCAGTGTTCGGGCCCAAGCTGGCCGACATACCATACCAGGACGCCGTCAAGAACGGACTGGTCACGCCGATAGAAGTCAGAGTGGTCGACGTCGTCTCCTCTGAATACATACCGGACTCCGAGATGATGACGACCCGCAAGCGCTGGAACTACTGGCGCAACAAAAGCCGCAACCAGGAGATAGCCCGCGTGGCGCTGGCTTTTCCCGCGGACGAGCAAGTGCTGATAATGGTAGAGACGCTGGAGCATGCGCTGAATCTGCATAAGCTGCTGCCCGAGTTCACGCTGGTCCACTACGGCAGCGTGTCGGCGGAGAGGGCCCGCAGGCTTGGCTACTCGAAGGACTCGCTGTCCATAGATAAAGACAAGATGGATTCGTACAGGAGCAGATTCGCGTCGGGGGATCTTAAAAAAGTCATAGCCACAATGGTGTGGGCGGAAGGCGTCAACTTTCCGGGCCTGTCATGCCTGATAAGGGCTGACGGAGCCCCTGGGGAGATACGCGGAGAGCAGATACCAGGTCGGCTGTCGAGGCTGTCCGTCGGCAAGGATGTGGGCATCCTGATAGATTTCAACGACAAATTTTCGCCATGGGCCGCAAGAAGAGCCGCGGCAAGGATGGCTTTCTACAGGAGGAGAGGATGGAGGACACTGCCTTTCAGCGCCTGAAAAAGGCGATGGACGATTATTTTCCAGATGGTAAGATAAAGGATTTCCAGATCAAGGCCGCCAGCCGCAGGCTGGGCGCGAAGCCGCCCGAGGCTCTGTGCGCCATGATAGCCAGACAGGTGCCTCTGCATGTAATACAGGGATTCCTGGGCGTAAGGCTGGGCCAGGACAGTTTCTGGAACGACTTCAACAAATACTGGGAGAGCCTGGCGGTCCAGGCCTCTTTGAACAGCGCCCTGGACGTGGACAGCTTCAAAATGCTGCTGGAGGCAGGGCTGCCGCCGAAGGAGATCATATTGACCAGAACCAGGGACATCAGCCCGCTCTACAGATATCTGATGGCGGCGATGATGGGCTTTTACGGGGAGATGAAGGCTCTCAGGGAACTGGCGGAGCGCCAGCTCAGGGAGAATCCTTTCTATTTCGACCATTACAAAGAGCATTCAGCTAATTTTCCAATAGATAAAAAAGAGGTGGTCTGATGGCGATGCAGAAAACTGAAAAGCTGCTGCTGCTGGGCTGCCTGATGCGCAGCGAGCCGCTGCTTAAAGAGGCGATAGCCAGGGTCAACGGCTATCAGCTTTTCAATAATCTGTCGGACCCCGACTGCGCGATGTTGTGGTCGGTCGTGTCCGATTGCTACAAGGCCTGCGGCGCGCTGCCGACCAGGATGCTGATGGCGCAGGAGCTGGACAACAGGCTTTGTCTGGCCAGAATGCTGGATCCGGTATCCATGCGGTCGGTTTTCGATATGCTTATGGACATGGACCCCGCCGAGCTCACCGAACCGGTCGGCAGGCTGTTTCTGGACTCCGCGCTGCAGGAAGTCATAAAGACGGAGTGGGGGCGCAAGCTTTCGCAGGCGTCCGACCTGGTGTCGCTCAAGTCTGCGGTGTCTTCAATGGGCAGGGACATACATACGGCGAGCCCGGGCAGCAGAATGGAGATAGATGATTTTCCGCTGGCCAGCCCGGACAGGTATCTCAAGAAACAGGAAAGGATCCCGCTGGGCATACATTTCTGGGACGAGCTGTCCGGAGGCGGGATAGCGGGCGGCGAAGTGTTCGGCCTGCTCGGGCCCACAGGCGGGGGCAAGACTGTTCTTTCGGTGTCGGTGCTGATAGGCAGGGCCATGCGCGGCATGCATGTCAATCTGTACCAGTATGAACAGTCCGTGGAGGGCGATCTGATGGAGCGTATATGCACCAAGATAACAGGGCTGCCCATATCCACCTTCAGGAACAAGGGGTGGGACGAGCTGCCCGACGACATAAAACTCAGATACTGCGAATCCGCAGCCAAGTGGGCGCCCTACGCGCATGTCATAAGCCTGGCGTCCACCGACTCGGGGGGCTCGGGCGGGGCGGAGGAGATAATAGAGCACGTGGAGAGATGCTCCGCCAGGGGCATGCGGCCGACGCTTGTCGTGGTCGACTGGCTGGGCGCGATGGTGCAGCGCTACAACGCCATCAACAACATAACAGGCGACAGCGCCTACAGAAGAACCGCGGCCCGTTTCCAGGACGAGATAAAAAGATTCTGCGAGACGGAGAAGATAGCCTGCATACTGATCCACCAGACGCGCACCGACGAGGCCAGGGCCAGCTCCTCCAAGGAGCCCAAAGCCACAGATGCGCACGAGCACAGATCGTTCGCGTACACATTGGACGCCTGCTACTGTCTGGGCAACCTGGACAAGGAGAACCCTGTCGCATGGTTCAATGTCGACAAGAACCGCAGGGGCCCGAGGGACAAGGTGATGGTCAGGCTGGACGGGGAGATGCAGGAATTCAGCGACGCCTCGGGAGACTTTGTGTCGGACCACAGAGGGCGTTTCGTGAGGAAGGGTGGCGAACTGCTTCCGGACGGATACGCGATGTTGGAGGATCTGGGGGCCGGGGACTGACCTGGCCTTTCTTAAACAATCTAAAAAAAAAAAACAAGAGCGACGGTGAAAAGAGTAATCAGGGCGATCAACAGTGTCAGGACGGCTGTGTCCGCGGCGTACAGATCATGCAGACGCGTGTGCCCATGCTGCGGAGGAACAGGAAGATATCAGCCGCGCAAAGGAGAGACTGGCCATCCCTACATGTGCGGACATTGTTTTGGAAAAGGTCACATAAATATACAAAAAAGGCTTAAATCCTATGGATAAAAAAACCACAATTGTGTCTGATACGATGAAAAGTCTGGCGCGGGACTTGTATGAGCTGGCTTCCAGCTACAGCCGCGCCGCGGACAAATATTACAACGACAGTGGTTCATATGAAAATAGCCGTCATGAGCTGGAGGACACTGCGTCTATGCTGAACGAGCTGTCCGACGACGTCCTGGCGGTGGCCGAGCTGTTCAGTGACGACTGCGACACGGAGCTCAGACAAATTGTAGCAAAAGCGGTCAACAGGCTTAGAAAAGGCCTGGCCAACGGCGATACCAGCGGCAAGAAAACTAAAAGCGCCGGCAAAAGTCCTAAAATTGTAAAAGAGGACAGGACACAAGACCCGGCCGGCCGGTCATGCTGAACGATCCGCTGTACGCGGCCCTGCGCAGGGTGTTCGGCGAGGTGCTGGTGGCGTCCGAAGGCGAGCGCGCCGCGATAACAAGCGCCCCCCGGTCCTCCGTGTCGCGTATCCTGAGGCGGAAGAGCGACACAGTAACGGCTTATGGGGAGCAGTACAGGGTCAACTGCCCTTTTTGCAAGAATACGCCGCCCTACACGCCAGACAATGGACAGCATCTGTGGATAAGCCACATCTACAATACCGACATACAATACGACAACAGGGTTGTCAACTTCGGATGGAGCCCCGCCAAATGCTACCGCAGAGGGTGTCTGGAGAGCCGCAGGAACAAGGCCGCGCTGATGGCGATGATCAAAGAGGCGCTGGACGGCGCCTCGCTGAAGATGGACCTGGTGGAGGAAAGACGCGCGCCCTCTCTGGAGAATCTTCCGGGTGTGCCGCTGCCGCCGCACCTCGCCCTGACGGACCCGGCGGTGCCGGAGTTCGTCCACAGCTATCTCGCCGGCAGAGGCACCAGCGCAAAAGAGCTGTCGGAGGACTGGGGGGCCGTGATAGGCTTCACCCGGTTCTATGAACGCCCGGCGCTGGTGTTTCCGATATGGCAGCGGGGCGCGTACGTGTCGTGGCAGGCACGTTTCATCGGGGACGACATGGAGCTGTTCAAAAACGGGCATAAAAAACCTAAATACTATATCCCCAGCCCAACCAAGAAAAGCTGGATGCTTTACAACATGGACCGGGCCAAATACCATAGCCCGGGAGTGCTTGTGGAAGGGATATTCGACTGCATCAAAGTCGGCGAGGCCGGCGTCTGCCTTTTCGGCAAGAAGCCGTCGCTGTTCCAGTGTAGGATCCTGGGCAGCCTGTTCGGCTCGTCGCGTCTTGTATGGATGCCTGACGCTAACGATCCCGACAGTGTGGCCACCGCCGAAAAGATGGCACCAGAGCTTATGCGCTCAGGATTGATCAAAGATGTCAGAATCGCCAGGCTTCCGTACGGGGATCCTGGAAGCTTCAACAGGAGAGAGCTATGGGAAGTAATAAAAGGAGCTGGACCTTTGAACTAGCAGGCAAACCCTGGTTTATCAGGGAGTGGAACACCGAACATCCGGTACTGGAGGGGGAATACATCGGCATAGACACCGAGACCTACCTGATAAAAGGCAATGACGTTCCGGACATAGTCCTGGCCACAATCACCAACGGCAGCACCGTCGACATCGTGAGATGGGACATGGTCGTGGACTATTTCGCCGTGCTGCTGATCAAAAACCCGGACAGCAAGTTTGTTTTCTTCAACGCCCCGTTCGACCTGGAGGTTCTGAAGAAGGCGGGGGTGGCGGGGTTCGACGCTCTGCTGGACCGCCGCAAAGTCTACGACATGATGACCAGGTTCCAGATAGAGTTCATAGCCGAGCACGGCACGGCGCCCGCCTTCTACAACTTGAAGTCGGTGGCTTCGGCGAAGCTCGGTGTAAAGCTGTCCAAGGACGACTCCGTAAGACTTGGCTTCACCCGGGAAGACCCTCCCAGCCAGGACCAGCTGCTCTATGCCGCGATGGACGCCGCCGCCACCTATGAGCTGGCCATGGTGATGCCCGAACAGCCGCATGAATATATAGACGTGCGGTCCTCGGTAGTGCTGTTCCAAATGACCCGGAACGGCATATGGGTGGACAAAGCCGCCTTCGACGAGGCCAGCAGACGCTATACGGCGCTGCTGGAAAAGTACTCCTTCGACTTCCGCCAGTGGGGGGTCAGGGCGGAGGACGACGACAGGACCGCGGCCGAGATACGTAAAAACATATGCAGGGCTGCCCGGATAAACATCCCGAAGGGCCTCAACGGGGCCCGCGCGGTGTTCGTCAACATGCTGGCGATGCTCGAGCTGCCATGGAGCGAGGCCACCGCGGCGATGGCGGTACAGCCCTGGTTCGGCGCGGAAGGCAAGCCGCCACCCAGGCAGGTGGCGGAATCCATGGTGGAGATCAGCCGGAGCCTGCTGATCCCTCTGGGTATAGGCAAGGCCGCCGATCTGTCGGAGAAGCCGCTGCTGATGCTGACGGAGCAGATAGTGGAGTCAAGGCTGGCCGGGGAGCCTCCGGAAAAAGCGCTGAGCAGGCTGAAGGAGCTGTATGACAGCTATGGAGGCTGGCTGGATATCGGCGGAGGTTTGATCAAGATAGGCGACTTCCTGCAGAAGGAGCTGGCAAGACTGGAGACGGTCTACGGCATAAAGTTCAACCAGACCGACAAGAAAGGGCTCAGACAGTTCACCAAGAACGACCGGTGGATGCTAAAGGCCTACAACATAGAGAGCCCGGGCCTGGAGCTCTATATCAAATACAAATCGGTGCAGAAGATCATATCCACATTCCTGAAACAGTCCATCATCAGCGAGGACGGCAGGGTGCACCCCAGATTCAACAACATAGTGTCCACTTTCAGAACCAGTTCGGACAGTCCCAACTTCCAGCAGCTGCCGAAGAAAGGCGGCGTACGGGAAATGTACGGGGCCCCTCCTGGCAAGGTGCTGGTGGATGCGGATTTTTCACAGATAGAGCTCTGCGCGCTGGCGGAGCACTGCTTCGTCACACAGGGTAGGAGCATGATGCGCGAACTAATAAATGCAGGCGTCGACCTGCACAGATGGTTTGCAGGAAGGCGGGAGAATAAAATTCCGCCCGAGCTTGAATACAACGGAACACCGGAATCGGCCAGACGGCTGAACGATTATCTGAAGCAGGTGATAACGGCTGAAGCAAGGCAGCAGTCAAAATCCGCAAATTTCGGGCTTCCAGGTGGAATGCAGCCGGCCAGACTGCTTGCCGAATGCCGCAACAGCGGCGCTGTAAATATGAATATCGAACAGGCCACCGAGCTTCACAAAGCCTGGTTCGAGGCCTGGCCCGAGATGACCGAGTTCATGAAACCGATGTCGGTGCAGGTCAAATACGACGGAAACTTCGTCACGAAATACATAGCCAGCAATGTGATAGGCAGACGCAGAGGGCCTTGCGGACGCAACGAGGCCTGCAACTTCATGTTCCAATCCCTTACGGGACTGGCGACCAAGTGCGCGCTGTGGGATCTGTACAAGGCCGGCTACAAGATGGTCTGCTGGGTCCATGACGAAGTGCTTATAGAGATAGACGACAACGACAACCGCGACGCCGAAGTCAGAAAAATTGAACAAATTATGATCGAAGGTGTTGCGAAATTGATCAGGCATGTTAATATAAAAGTTGAATCCGCCATGTCGTACCGCTGGTCTAAGGAGGCCAAGCCGGTATACGATTCGAATGGCAGGATGATACCGTGGATCCCGGTCAAGGATCCGAATAACCAAAAGGAGATAAAATGAGACAGAGCAAGAGTGGATCAGGCGGAAACGGCTCGGACTTCATGGCCGTGCCCGACAGCGGATGGTTCATGAGAAGGCTAAGTTCAGAAGGGGAGACGCTTTTCCGGATGGTGCCGTATATACTGCAGGATGGCAGCGAGCAGCCCCAGCTTATCGATCCGGCGTTGGCGGCCAGCGATCCAAAGGCAGCTATCAGTGAGTCGCTAACGGAATTCGAGTGCCTGCGGTTCGCGGGCAGCAAGGGCTACCACTTTATAACAGAGCCGACGGACGCTGTCGCCGGATGCGCCAGCCCCGCCATGCTCATGTGGAGGGCCCTGAGAGACTACAGGAAAAGCCATAGAAAAGAATGCCCGGATGACTGGTACGACTGGTTCGAGAGAGACGTCAGAGGACGCAAGTACGAGGCGTTCTCCAAACCCAAGCCGGGCCTTTTCATAAGAGGTGTCCTGCTGAGGCTGGCGGGGCAGGACCTGAAGGACAAGAACGAGCAGCCCACGGTAATATTTCCTACCGTGCTGCAGATACATCAATACTCAGGGGCGTCGGAGCTGATCGGGGGGCTAACCACCCCCAGGGATAGGTCCATGCCTCTGAGCGTGGACAACTGCCTGCTGGGCGACGTAATGTCGTGTGCAGCGGGACGGGTGCTGTCCATGCTTCCGGAAAACCGCGTGAACCCAACAACCAGAAAGCCGCAGACCTATTATACGGTCAAGGCGTCGAAGCCCTACCCAATGCCGCTGGACATGGTCCGGCAGGCGCATAAGCCCTGGGAAGCGATCCTGAACATCAATACCGCGGCGTGGATCATAGAGCGGCTGGCCGAGACATTCTCGGAGGAGGCTGTCTGCTTTGCATTGACAGACACTCCGTACGGCAGGCACATCCCGCCGCACGTGGTGGCGGCCGGGATGCGCAAGACACCAGCCGTCAATCCACAGACGATAAGCACATATGTCCCGCCCGCCCCGGGTATGCATGGTGCATCGCCATTGCCGCCGCCCGTCTGCACGCAGCGAGCACCAGTACAAGCGCCAGGGACGTTTCCGGCGCCGGTTGTCGCGGAAACAGGGTCTTTCGAGGCGTCTGACATGGGTGACGACATCCCCGAATATCAGAATACGGAAGAGCCTGCGGATCCGGTGCCGCCTCTGCCAGTGTCAGTGCCGCCTGAGATCAAGGCCGCCATGACGCCAGCGAGGTCGCCGGCCATGCCGGCCGCGCCAGCCATGCCGGCCGCGCCAAGCGTTTCTGCGCCAGCGGCCGGAGCGCCGTCCGTGGAGGACATGCGGCGCAGGCTTGCTGAAGCCCAGGCCAAGCTCAAAGAGCTGGGAGGACGCAGATGAAAAAGCCACAGAATACAACCGAGGACAAGGTAGCGGGATTTTTTTCCCGCTACCTTACCGAGGCTCAAAGGAAATTCGGCAAGGGCGTATATACAGGGCCGGAACACTCGCGCTCCCACTACGGGGTCGCGATAGACAATCTGGCGCTGCAGTATCTGCTCACGTCGACAGTCATCCCCATGGAGAGGATTATATGTTTCTCAGGGGCCCCGAAGTCCGGGAAATCCACGCTGGGGTATGAGCTAATGCGTATGATAATGGCCGGAAAAGGGGTCGGCTCGCTGATAGAGACCGAGTTCAAGACGTCCAATCCGCTGCTTGAGTCGATACTCAAGGACAGCTTCGGAAGGCTGATGTACAACCAGGCCACCTCACTGGACGAAGCCCAGAACATGGTCACTTTCGGGCTTGACTTCTATACCAGGGAATGCCCCAAGTGCGACGTCCCGATGTGTATGATGCTGGATTCCGTGTCCGGCACCAAGTCGGAGGAGACACAGGACAGGATCGCAAAAGACGGGCATGCCGACAAGGCGTTTCCGAAGGAGGCGCTGATGAACACCTTCTACTTCGCCACGCTCAGCGACAGACTGATGGGCAAGCCTATTTCGTTCATATTCATAAACCATGAGAAGGACGAGATGGAAGGGCCCGCTGGGATGCATGTGGTGAGGAATCCAGGAGGCGACGCGCTCGAGTTTCACTCGACATACCATATACGCGTACAGCGGATAGGCCAGGTGGAGAGCAAGACCGAGGGGAACGGCAATATCCTCAAGCTCAGGACCAAGAAAAACTCGATGGGCGAGGACAATAGGACGCTGGTGCTGGAGTATAGATGGAATACAGTGGAGCAGGACGGCAGAACCGTCCAGAACACAGTGTTCGACTGGAACCGGGCCACCGCGGAGCTGCTGGCCGGCAACGACATACCCAGGATCAAGGTCGGGGAGGTTCTGACCGTGGTGAAGAAGAACAGGAACGAGTTCAGCTGCAAGGAGCTGGGTTTCAAGGACGGGCCTCCTTCCGACCTGGGCGCGCTTATAAACAGAGACGAGAAGATCATGTCCGCGCTAAGGCCGATTCTGGGGATATTTAAATGGAGGGAAATATAATGATGATCCCGGAGGATTTCAACAAGTCCTTCAAGGAATGGGACGAGGCCCGGAAGAGTCTTTCCCTGGCCAACTACACCAGACGGGTCATGATTGAATTTGTAAAAGACAGCGGAGGGCCTTTAGAAGCCCTCCGCCTCCGTTTGAAGCAGCTGGGATACGGCCTGTCGGAGGAGGAGCTGGCGACCGGCGTAAAATCTGCCGGCTGCGGGATACCGGAATGGTTCCACGTGGCCAAGACGGCCAAGACTGCGCCTGACGCACTGCTGCGCAACGCTCCGACCACTCCCGCTGTAAAAGCCTTTTATAAGGCTCTGCAGCGCTCCGAGACAGGCCGCGCCGCGGTAGTGTTCCCGCTGCTGGCCACAGGTAACTGGGTGGCCCACAATCTGAAGGTGTACGACATGCCCGGCAGTTTCGCCGTGTGCGTGACCACCGCCGGGACCTATGCAAACTATATAAGAATACAGTCACTTAAATCCTTTTCAAAGGAGATCAAACAGCAATGAAGAAAAAAAAGGCCGAGAAGCAGCCTAAAGCTGCAAAAAATGTGAAGATCGCCAAAGTGGATACATTTATGCCCGAGGCGCCCAAGATATATGACAGCTACGAACAGATGATAGCGTACTTTAATACGCGCATAAAAAGCATAAGGGCGGAGGAGCTCATGATAAAATGGGAGCTGGGCGGGCAGGTGAAGCTCATGCTGGACGGCAAGGTGTATGGTGGAAAACAGGTCGCCAACATGGCCGACGAGCTGGACATAGGCGACACTCTGCTGTACGGCTACAAAAATCTGTATATGCTGTACCCGCGGGAGATGATAGAGCGCTTCATGAAAGCTGGCGTGGGCTACCATACGCTGCACAAGCTGCATATCTCCAGCCTGCCCCAGAAGGAGCGGATGCAGGTGGCTGAAAAACTCATCAGCGGAGACATGCCGAAGAAAGATCTGGATCTGCTGCTGGAAAAATATCGTACCCGCAACAAGGCGCTGGCCGCCCCTAAGGAATCAGGTGGCGACAAGAAGGCCGAAGACACGGCGCCCGAAGTCTCTGTCGACAGCCGGAAGGAGGCGCAGGAGGACGAGGAGGACGACCAGGACCTTGCCCGGCCGGACGCCGACGAGCGGGAGCTCTCCGGAAAAGCAGGAGCCACCTTCAGGCAGCTGGTGGCCGCCATAAACGCGGAGACGGCCAGATTCAGCAAAGCAGTGGACACGGTGGACAACATACTGCAGGTTCTGGACTGCATATGCGGGGAGGACCCTGACGCGGGCGAGCAGTGCATGCTCATAGTGTCGGGCGTAATTAGCAATATGAAAGCCCTCTCGGGCAAAATGGCCTTGAAATGCGAAGCCATGAAGAAAGTGGCTATCTGAAGAATGATGGAAAACCTCTGGAATTGTTCAGGTTTCCCTGTGTTCCTGAAGAGCCCTCCAGAGGTTTTTCCTTTTCTAGAAAAGTATCCGACATCCAACGCAGGGTGGTCCTGGCGGCAGGCGGGGGCGCCTTCGGCAAATACTCCGGAGACGAGGCCAGAGCGCTGTGCCGGCTGCTGATGGCGGTGTCCGGCATACCGCCCGGCGCCGAGCGCGCCGCGTACAAGACGCTGGAGCAGTTCCTGGGCCGGCAGGTGGATAACGCGTTGCTGTTCAAAATGCTGCTGAAGCTGGACGCATGCTCCCCCATTATCCGAAACGGAATGGCCGTGCCTGCATGGACCGGCTCTCCGGATATATGGGCCTATTGCGTCGTGTCGGATGTCGAGATAGAGCAGACCGGAAAAGTCAATATGGCTTTTATAACGGTGGAGCTGTACAGCGGCGTACTGGCGGGGGACGCCCATAGGCTGGCGGTGCCGGCGGGATACCTCAAAAGACTGCTGCATGAAATAGGGTATCCGGCCTACAGGCCGGCCAGCCCCAGGGAGATATTTGGCTTTCATTTTAACGCCATGCTAGGCATCAACACCGTAAACCGCGTCAACGTGCTTAAAGTAAAGGCATCCGGAGCCCAGCGGAAACGCAACAGGCTTCTGATGAAGAGAAGATACGATAGAAACTGCCCGGTGACTGTGGCGTGCGCCCGGTGCCCGGCTGGAGTGGATAAGTGTCCATACGCATGTAGACTTATAACACTAGGAGACGACCCAAATGATAAGACTAAGACACCCGACTTTATTCGGGGAGAACGACAGGATGTTCAGCCCCGCGAGAGACATATCTCTCATAGCGTATCCGATCATAAAAGGTGCGCTGGATGCGGCGTACGAGAAGAGACCGGAGCTTCGCGAGAGCATGAACCAGGCGGCCAGGCTGCTGGCGCAGTTCTGCAGCAGTGCAGTGTCGGACAAGGCGGCGCTGCCGGATCTGCTGGGCATTCTTAGAACAGAGCTGAGCCGCGCCGTGGACGACACCACAAGGCACATTGTAATGGAGGAGCTTGCGATAAGCTTTCTCCTGAATTTCGGCATAGCTGCCAGAGAGGCCGTGGACAGCAAGGTGCTGCTGGACTCCCAGATCGCCGCGCTGACCGAACAGGGCTCCACGCTGAGCGAGCTGGATCCCGACGACCGGAAAACACTGGCCAAGGCGCTCAGGAAAGCAGGCCTCTATGAAAAAGCGCTTGACCGAAAACCGATAGTCGGAAAAGTTCTCACAGAGCTTGATTCGGCGGAGACCGACGGTGAAGTCAAGACTTGAGCGGCTTTCAACCGAGCTCAGAGACTGTCCTGACAAAGTGCTATACGCATGGTCTCGCCCTGATTTCGAAAGCCCGTCAAGCACCCGCCTGGAGTTTCTGTCGCTGCTGATCATGTCGGCCGCGGGGGGTTCTCCAACAGCGTATAGACTGTACGGGGCTTCGCTCAAGGACGTGGACGGCATATGGCGGGTAGTGTTCCAGGAAGACCTGGTCAGGATAAAGAGCGGCATCAGACGCAACCTTGTGGTTCCGCTCGACGCGCTTAACTCCAAGGAGCTGGGCATAAAGGCAGGACTGCAGAAGATGCTTGTGTGTAGCGACAAAGGTATAGGATTTTCAGAGTCGCGGAAAGGCGACTCCGATTTTTTGAAGACTCTTGAGACCGTGGCCGGCCGCAGAAAAGAATCCGTGGCCAGACTGCCTATGCCCCAGATGAATATCGTAATAAGAGACCCTGCGCGGTTGATACCTCGACACAACAAAAAGCTGATGTCGCTCATGACATCTACGGAGGGATACTCTTCTTTCGATTCATTCAGGGGCAACTACAAAAGAATGGCCCCCGCGCTGTTCCATAAAAACGGCGAAAGCTATATATGCGACTACGAGCTCGTGTTTGGAAGAGGCATGATGGTGGCCGACATGTCGGCACTGGAGAACAGGACGTTCGCGATGAAGCTGGAGGACATAGATCTGACCGACTCGGAATACTGCAGGACAAAAATCAAGAAATTATTCTTCTGATATATAGGCGTCTAACAACAAACCGGGCCTTAAGGAGGCCCTTGCGCGGAAGGAGCCAAGACGCCGCCGTACGCGCTAAAGGAGAAATGAGGATGAACACAGGTTGTACACAATCGCATACAGGGCGTTTTTAAAATGATCCTGCGCGAGATGCTAGAGGACTACATGGATCCGCTATCCGTCTGTCTGGCCTCCATGGCCACCGACGGGCTGGAGGACACGTCCCATATACTTCAGCTGTCCGCTGAAAAAACGGGGCGAAGAGAGCGGATATTTGTAGAAGGCGGAGATCCTGTTGTAACATATCAGTTTACACGGATACCTGCCGATATATACCGGTTCTCCGCGGAAAGCCCTGTATCGGCGTGGAACCGGTTTTCGGAGCTGGCCGGAGAAGATGGTGCGGTGGTGGCCTGCTACAACGCAGCGGGTTTCGGCAGAAAAATGCTGGAGTCGCTTAAAGCCAAGGCAGGCGGGCAGCAGCGCTATGTCTACATCGATATAATGCTGCTGGCCAAATGCGTCAGAAACCGCAACTGCTGCGGCTATACCCCGCAGCAGGGACTGGACGGACTCCTGGCGTGGCTGGCCAGAAGGCCTTTCAGCAGGTCCATAAAATACTCGATGAAAGACGTCTGCGCATGGGCAGGGATAAGCGCGCCGGAAGGGGAGCTTCTGGCCGCCGACGCCAATCTGACCATGCTGTCCGCGCTATACGGCAAGCTGCTTGCGTCAGTCGTCGATTGATTTTGATCTGCGGCGGCGGGAGGTTCTGCTGTCTATGAATCGCTGTATGTCCGATTCACTGATGGCGGGAGCCTCCAGCCCCCCATATAGCTGTCTATTCTGTTTCTTGCAGCTACGGCATATGCGATTGCCGACGCTGGCTGAATAGAACATCTTTCCACATTTAAGACATCTACGCATTTTTTCCATTTGCGTCTCCATATGATCGTTGAAATGCCGATAAAAATATAGCGTCAAATTTAAAATACAAAGAGCGAGAAGCCGGATGGCTGGAAAGCGTCCGTGTTTTCTTCGGATTGTAGCTGACCTCGGGATCGACGTTGATAAAGCTGTCAAACTCATGGATGTAAATCTAAACTCAGAGGAGCTCATGGACCATGGACAAAAAAATAATGGCTGTTGACGCCGGTTTCACGCATTCGGGCGTCGCCGTGCTGGACACTGATGGAAAGGTGAGACATGTCTGTTGCATATCCACCGAGAAGGACTCTACCAGAAGAAAAGTCAGGGCGTGCGATGATCTGGCCGCCAGATCAGCCCAGATATTCAAGGAGCTGTCGAACCTGGTCAAGACGCATGACATAGCGGCGATAGTTGTGGAGATGCCGTCAGGCGGATCCAAGAGCCTCGTGGCGGGCAGAGCTATGGGAATGGCCATAGCCATCGTCTCCTGCGTGGTGGAGGCTTCAGGGCTGCCGGGAGTGTGGATAACCCCCGCCGAGGGCAAGAAAGCGGCTGGAGGCCACAGAAACGCGTCAAAGCAGGATGTGCAGACGAATATATTGAAGCTGCATCCGGAGCTGCACTTGCTGGTTCCTGACGCCAGGAACGGCCGGAAGCCCGCCTGGTTCGAGCACGTCTGCGACGCGGTCGCGGCCTGGGAGGCCGCAAAAGACGATGCTGTGATAAAGGTTCTTAAAAAGGCTTAAATTAAGCCTGTTTTATGTCATAATAACTTGATGGAGCTGCCGGCGTCGTTCGACGGGCTGGTCAAGCTGGTTGGAGTGGAGGAATACACCAGGAGAAAGAGGA
>DYLS01000048.1:18088-32830 GCA_020721965.1 Blastopirellula marina
CATATTTATTGAACTATTTATTAACCCTAACGGGTAATCCTGAATGTGGAGACATCGGAAGATAGGAAACCCGCACGGGCGGCACCTAGCTTCCGGAGCCGGCGGACGTTACGGGATATAAAAGGTTTTCCTTTTTTATTTCTTAGCACCTCGCCGGAGGAGAGATTACGGATAGCGGTGCTTCCTGCACGGCACAGGAGCAGCAGACCGCAAGCGCTCCATGAGACTGGTACGGATTCGTCGTTGAGCGACGGATCCGGGAACCACTCCATAGGATCAAGGGCCACAAGGATGGAGTTCGCATCTTCGTCCGAGGGGCTTGGAGGAACAAGGACCGACAGGCTGTATTCAAAAGCCTGGGGAGATCTGTTTCTCAGATAGTCCAGCATAGAAGAATCAGCCAACAACGGCTTTGCCACTATAGTGTGCAGCGCCGCCTCTTCGATAAGGTCTTCTCCATCTTTGAACGGAAAAGCCGAGTCGAAGGCGCTGGCTTTGATTCCGGCCGTCAATAAATTGCCCTTTAAAGTGTATGTCTTCATATAAAGTTAAAATAATATATAACAGGAGGTGCGCCTGTCAAGTAAACCGTGCGGTTTCGAGTTGACCAGAGGCGTCAACGCCGCTATGAATCTAATAAAACAACCAAGCACTTGTGCGTAAAAAAAGGAGTAACGAGCTATGGAGTTTAAAAAGGTCGAGTCGTTTGATGCGTTGGCGGAACAGCTGCATAAAGTAGAAAGAGATCACCACGCTGCCGTAATAAAACAGAGCCGTGAGGCCGCACTGGCAGCCAGCCGACCGCTGGCGGAACGCATAGAGGGAGACCTCTATGTCAAAGCCTGTATACGGAGGGGGTTACAGTTTAGCCTCCTGGAAGTTAAAAAGCTAACTCAGCCAATAGCTGAGCTGGTAAAAACAACGACAGGGGAGAGATATAGCACAAGGGTGTGGACAGGGCAGGTGCTGTCCCACATGAACGTTGTGCCAAAAATCACCACCCAGGGCAGATGGGTGGGAAAATATTTCTTCTATCCGGAACCAGTCCCGATAAACAGAGGCTGGACCATAGCCGAGGACCCGTTTGGTCCTGACGCTCTGGTGGACCGGATAGACAAAAAAGATGCAACACTGCTGCTGGCGCAGGACTGCCGCGGCTGGGAAATGTATTTAAAAGCCACCTTCTATCAAAACGAACGAATAAACCGCTGCATAAATGAGTATGCAGCGGTTTCTAAGCACAGATGAACTGATAGCGGCCCGGGAGCCCCTGGGCCGCAGCTTCAAGCCAAGTGTGCGGGCCGTCGCCGCACAAGTCTGCTGAATCGGCAGGCTGACCAACAGTCCCCAGGAATAAAACCAAAATTCCTGACGTTCGGATAGTATGAACGTCAGGAATAAGTTGAAGCTTTCAGTATGCCGAGGCAGTCGTCGCAGACTGCACCGGCGCCCTTGTACCAACAGGAGCAGCCTTCGCAGCGCTTCAAGCCTGCGGAGGTGATGTCTGAATACGTCACGGTACCAGCAGGAATCTTGAGGTCCGCCTCCGCGACGTCAAGGTCTATGTTGCACCCGTCGATATACTTTGACATTACACACACGGCTTCCTGCTTTGTCATTATTGGCTCTCCTTGTAGTTAATGGAAAATAACATCTTTTTGGGCAATAGACCTTTGGCACCTAGGCCGGATATCACCTCGTCGGCGTACCAGCTCCGGCCGTAGACACAGTCGATGATCTGCACGAAAGCGGCTTCTTTGTACGAGGAGCATAAAGCGCAGCCCTGGTTCCAGTAGGAGGCCGCTGTCTCGTTGTAGAGCTGGTTGGTGGTGCCGGACATGGGCACGGAATAGGATCTCTGTCTTATTTCCGAGGAGTGAGTATGCCCGTGGACAACCGCCATGTTCCGCTTGATGTTGAAAGCTTTGCTCAGCTTGTCCGGCAGCCTGCCGGTTTCACCGTAGAGCTTCATATCGCCGTGGATGAACAGGAAAGGCCCTATCTTTAGGGGGGTCTTGTGCGCCACAAGCTCGTATCCTGCGGACTCTACGGCAAGCAATGTCGGAACATTGAGCAGACTGGCCAGCTGCGGGTTTTTACGAACGAAGTCCTGGCAGAAGCGCTCGTGGTTGGCGTACAGCAGGACACGGCGCTTCCAGGGCGCCCAGGAGCCGCGCGCCTTGAGTATGGCGTGAGCCACGGCGCACTCCTTCATGATATCTTTGGAGGCATACTCGGAAATTTCGCCGCGCTCCATACTATGGTGATTGAGAGATCCGAACGAAATGATGTCGCCCAGGTCCACAAGACAATCCCCGGCAAATCTTTTGGCGATCTGTTTCTGGACCTCCAGGACGCGCGGATCAAATTCCGGGGAATGCGTGTCGGCCACGGCCATAATCTTGCGGTCGGGTTTCTCCACGCCACTGCTGGTGTAGATCTTATCAAATATGGCGCAGGCCTTCTGTTTGCCCACGGTGTGGATCTGGCACTGGAGCAGGAATGAGCCTGCGGAAGTAACCTTGAGCAGAATAAACCCCTGGTTCCACAGTCTGGACAGCTGGCTGGCCCTCCGGTATTTGCTGAACCCCGTCGGGTAGGCCAGCTTCTGGATGTAGCCCTCCTTGAAATCGATCTGGCGTATGGTCTTGACTATATGCGGCTCGCATACACATCCGGGGGATGCTATGTATTCGGCCTCCGCGTCAGTGCAGCGCGGGGCGCGCTCCAGCCGGTGCAGATTGCATATGGTCCTGTCCTCGAACAACTGCGAGTCCAGCAACCTGAGCGGGACCCGCGCATAGTCCGATATTAGCTCCTGGTTGCAGATGTTCACTCCACCCGCGGCGATCCGGTCTCTGACTATCCGCCAGCGCAGGCTGTTGTCCGCGACATATCTGTGGACAGTGCGGAGCTCCTCGGGCTTGGCTACCACCACTAGGTTGTCGAAGTCATCCCACAGATAGGATATCTCGTTATCATCATCCACTATATGGCCGACATGTATTACAGCGTCCACCCGTAGCTCCCTGGACACTCTGCGCAGCAGGTCGAACATAGGCCGCCTGGTCCATTTGCCGTGGCTGTCGCCCACTATCATATAGACTCCGGCGGGCAGTCTGATATCCTCGGGGTTGGCGTATCCATCCCTGCGGAGCTGCTCAAACGCCATGGATTTGATGTCCTTGAAGGACATGCCGGTCTTCCTGAGAAAAGCCGAGCTTCTGGTCTTGCTTTTGAATTCAGCCTCGCTTATGGAGGCTAACCTTCCGACGTCATTGCGGCTGAGAGTTATCAGCGCGCTGACAAAGTCGGTTGCTGAATATATATGGTTCCCCTCCGGAGACAACACCCCGGCAGACGCTCTTCCGCCGTGGGCCTTGTAGCCATACTTTTCAACGCATTCCCGGCAAGTTCCTCTGTAATAAATCTTGCCGTTGATGATCTTGGACACATACCAGTGCTCCTCGGTCGCGGGCTTTATGGCCCCGCACATCTTACAGATCTTGCCAGCCATTTTTTCTCCTTGGTTGTCAACGGTCAAAATACACTAGGACAAACAGATTACAAATTGGAAAGGACGATTTATTTATAATTTTTATTGCCGCATGTTCCGGCGGTGGATCTCTAGAACTGCAATAGGGGCGATCCCTGATCAAGAGGACTATCCTCTTGAAAAACTCAAACAGCGCGGCCGTAGAGGCCGTAGGAGGTCTTTCCAAGACTGGAAAGATGCCGTGCCACAGCTACAATCTCCCCGCATGCTCCTGTCGAGCGGGGTCGAAATTAAATAAAATAAAAGGAACCATATGTCATTCTTGCTACGCCAGGAAAAGCTGGTACTGTTCTTCGAATGTCAAGGCGGCCATGGCCAGAAGACTGAACGCAATCAACAATCCCAACTGGGCCGCCGACATGGCCGCGGCCATAGCGGGAACGGGCGAAAGCTGGTTCCGCTGGCATGACAGCGGGGATCTTCAGAGCGAGGCGCACCTCGGGAAGATATTCGAGGTATGCAGGCTCACACCCGCGGTCAGGCACTGGCTCCCCACGGTGGAAGGGCCTACGGTACTGGCGGTCCTGGCCAGACAGAGCAAACCTTCAAACCTGACGATAAGGCTGTCGTCGGCGAAGATAGACCACGTTCCGGCCACGGAGAGGCTGCCACGTTCGATGGTATATACCAAGGCTCCTCCAGGAGTGCACGAGTGCGTAGCCGTTCTCAACCACTCGTCCTGCGGGGAATGCAGGGCCTGTTGGAACGAAAACATACGGCTGATCGGATACAAAAAACATTGATTAAAACAGGCCGGCCCCAGGTCGAAAGAAAACAGGTTAGACAAGCCATCCGATATGGCGCTGCGCTGAATCGGCGCGGAGGTGTTCAACAGGAAACGACAAATCAACGCAGCCACGATATCGTTGCTGCCTTAGTAACCTGTGCTAAATCAAAACCAAGGCGGCCTATGGCTGCAACCAAAAAGAATGCCCAATAATTATAAAGGTTTTCAACACAGAACCCTAGAAGTAAGGGTCTAAAGGAGTGAAAATGACACCAGCAGAATTAATGAAAATGGAGGAGCCGTACTCCACGGCCGGACTGAACACCATGATGAGTTCCCATCCTTTGCTGGAGTGGGGGACCAGCGAGGACGGAAAGTTAGGATTTGGATCCTTTTTGAGCTACGACGGACTGCACAGCGCGCTGTTCCGAAAAACCCACGAACAAAATCCAGACTCATCCAGTCTACTGGAAGAACATAGATACACCGGTTATCACAGGGATATGTTCGTTGAAGGTGGACTGATGCAGTCCACGTTCGAATGGGGCGCGAGAGGGGTCGAGATTAAGACTAAGAGACCCCCTGTTTTGGTTTGCACATTTGTGAACCGAGCAGTCGTTGAGAAACTATTGTCGCGGTTTAAGAACACGTCGCACGCGGCGGAGCCCGCTGTGCTGCAGGACATCGCAGCCCGTGTGGCCCGCGAGGACCGGCTGCCTGCAGGCGTGACGCAGGTCTCCAGCGATGTGATGAGAGCGCCCAGAATTCAGAGCATCGACGACAACTCCAGACATGTCTGGAGTGTAAAGGGTGTGACGGACGGCTCCCGCTTGGTCATGCTGGTTTCACCGGACGCCGGCTGGATAGTGCACCGCCCCGGCGCGTCAATAGCCACGATTAAAAGCAAGGAGAGTCGCGTCAGTACAGAGCTCAGGAGTATAGTCCACGGCGGAGACTGCGAGATATGGCTGGAGGAGTTGGCGCTGCCGGCCACCACGTGCCATAGTCTATGCCGGCTTGAAACTTTACACGGCGAGCTTACACAGGCCGCAGTCTATGTGATCAAAGATATCATATGGCCTGTGCTGATACAGTCCAGGAAACTGGTAGCCTTGGTCAAAAAGCCGCTTAACTATCACAAGACCCGTTACCTTAAAGGCAGCTACCTGATATATGCAGTGTCGGCTTTCGCCCGCGGCGGACTGGTCGGCAACTGTCTGATGCTGAAGGACAGATGTCTTCTGGGTGGGAGCATCGAAGGTGCCGGACTTCATAGTATACAGACCGCCATGGACACTGTCCGGCCTGACCAGGTGTGGGTGACCCCCGACATCCCGCGGCAGCAGTTCATAGAGAATTTAAAAGTAGCAGCTACTATGAAGGCCCTATGAAAAAAGTTGAACTGTCTCATGATATTAAGATTTTCCTGACCGCTGGAATCGCCGGATATGTGGCGGGCGCGTACGGGTTTGCAGCATTGGTAATTGCAGTAATAATTGTGGTTGTAATTGTAAACGCCCGCAGAACGGGCAAATAAAAAGGAGTAAAAATGGCTACGAATCTAGTAGAGGTGTCGCACGACGAGCTGGCCCGCGAAATTGTCGAGTTCTACTTCGACAAGGAGCCCTTGATGGTGTGGGGGCAGCCAGGATGTGGGAAGTCGGAAACTTCTCTGGTCGCCAGTATGGCGATAGCAAAAATAAAGGGGAGAAATTTCGTCCCCTGGGTAAGTAATAGAGAGAACCAGGAGAAGCTCTTCGATGACGAAGGGTTCAGAGAGGCCAGTTTCATCTATAACGACATGAGGCTGAGCCAGAAGGACTCGGTGGAGTTTTCTGGTATACCTGATCTGGACCGCTCAAGGGGATTCGCCGCCTGGAGACCGCAGTTGGCCTACGCCGTGCTGGGTAAAAAAGGAGCGGCAGGCATGCTGTTCTACGACGAGATTACAAAGAGTTCGGAGGCTGTGAGGAAAGCAGCCTACCAGACCATAAACGACAGAGGGGCCGGGGAAATAAAGTTTGCGGACGAAGTGTCCGTGCTGGCCGCCGGCAACAGAGTCGAGGACGGCTGCGGCGACTACGCCCTGGATCCTGCGCTGGCCAACCGGTTCTGCCATTTCGAACTCACCCCGCCCGACCCCGAGGCGTGGCTGAAATACGCCATGTCCGTGGATTACCAGGCGCGTGCCGAGGAGCTGGCGGCCGCCTACAAGAGAAATGAGGCCACCAGGGAAAAAGTTCAGCATATGGGAGTAGACGAGCGGATAAGAGCGTTCATGTTCCATAAGCCGGACTTGCATACAGATAAAATGGAGCATGTAAAAAAGACCAAAGCTCCGGCGTGGGCGTCGCCCCGTTCGTGGTTCAAGGCGTCAAGACTGATAGCAGGCAGACCGTCAGAGACGGAGGCGGAGATATCCAGTCTCTATCGCAAAGTGGGATCCGCGGTCGGCGACGGCGCGGCCAGTATGTTCCGCGCCTTTCTGGTTACAGCGAGAAAAATAAACATAGAGGAGCTGCTGGCCAACCCGGCGAGGGTTGTGCCGGGGCTCAACAGCGAGCTGGCCTGCTCGCTGATATACAGCCTGCCGGCCTTCTATAAAAAGAAGAAAAAATCATTAAATGATATTTTGGGACTAATTAACTTTGTAGGGGACAGCGGATTCACGATGGACATCATGACGGAAACACTCCATCTAATAAGGCGGGACAACAAGGCAGACTTTGATGCGCGAATAAATCAATGTCCCAACAAATCGGTGCTGCTGAAAATTGCACCGATGTTCAAAGAGCTAGCGAACTGACAAACAAGGCCGGGGGTTGCGGCGCCCCCGGCCCGCCTCTGGTGCAGCAGTTAAAAAAAAAAAAGGAGAGTCTAATGGGCCTGGAGCTGAGTGTAGCGCAAACCCTGATAAAAATAAAGGTCGCCCTGGACAGAAGAGAAGAGCCCTTTCTGGGCTATATCGCTAAGTTTCATAAGTTTGTACCTCTCTCCGAAGGCGAGGTTGACGAGATGCTGAAGCATAGAAGCATAAACAGCAAAAAATCAAAAAACGAATTCAAATTTTTAATGGGGGTGAATGCTGAAGGAGTGATATTCTACTACCCGGAGGACTGCAGCAAGCTGACAGAAGTCACGCTTTGCGGGGTGGTGGCCCACGAGCTGATGCACACAGTGCTGAGGCATGTGGTGAGGACACCGCGCCGGCTTGATGTCAATATCGCGAACATAGCCCAGGACCTTATCGTGAACTGGCATTGCACCCAGATGCGATTCAGACTTCCCAAGGTAGTGGAAGGCACAGAGAACAAGGGTGGCCTGGTGCCGTCGGAAGACGGATTGGCTGTGTTCGACGTCATGGTCGGCGACGACGGGTCCAAGGTGACAGTGCGGATTGACGACATCCCCCACAAGACATGGCTCATGATCTATCACGAGATAATGGACCAGCTGACGCAGGGCGATGGCAACGGAGGTTCGGGAAAATACTACGTCCAGGGCAGATTCGACCATCACGATTTCCAGGAAAGCCCGAAAAGTTCCAAGCCTGGTGATCCGGGCAGCGAGCAATACTGGAAATTTAAAATTGCAGAAGCCTGGCAGTATACCAAGCAAAAGGGCACGAAGAGCGGGCACATGATGGGGCTTATCGCGGATCTCATGGAACCGAAGATGGACTGGCGTAGCATCCTCAGAAACCTGGTCAGTTCAGGAATCGGGGATATAACCAGCTGGAGAAAGCCCAAAAGAGGGGCTATCTGCAGAGATATATATCTGCCCAACACCTATTCGGAAGAAGTAAAGGTGGTGTGCGCCATCGACACTTCGGGGTCGGTGTCGGACGAATGCCTTAGAACATTCGTCAGCGAAACGGTCTCAATCTTGAAGCTGTATCCAAAAGTGGAGCTGGATGTGCTGGTGTGCGACTGCCAGCTGAAAGCCTACAGCTACACTGAAAGGGATCTGGACGAGATCGAGCGCCTCCCCATCCACGGCAGAGGGGGCACCTCCCATAAACCAGTGGTCGACTGGGTGCTGGAGCACAGACCCGACACCAGGATCCTGATATGCTTCACCGACGGGGAGTCGGACATAGAGCACGAGTTCGGCAGGCTTCCGGACACGTGCAGAAAAATCTTCGCCCTTGGCGAGAGCTGCAGGACTGTCCAGGAGCGGCTGGCCAAATACGGCGAAGTCCTCATAGTCGACAAAGGTGTCGAATGAGCTACCGGATATTCAATATTCCGAAACGGGGAGGGGGCCACAGGACCATAGAAGCCCCCGACCCGGCGCTCAAGAGTGTGCAGCGCGGTCTGCTGAAAAAGCTGTATGTGATAAGCAAACCTTCCCCGTTCGCATATGGCTTTGTAAAGAGGCGCAATATTGCAGGTAACGCCAGGCTGCACGAAGGCAGAAAGTATCTGGTGAAGCTGGATGTGAAGGACTTCTTCCCCAGCATATCATACAGCAGGATGCTGCGCGAAGTGCAAAACGCAGATCCGCAGCTGACGACTTTTATCACGGAAAACGCCAGCGTCCTGTTCCATGATTTCAACGATGGCAAAGGGCTGAGGCTGCCGCAGGGCGCGCCTACCAGTCCCTGCCTGTCCAACATATTCATGTGGAAGCTGGACTGGAGGCTGGCGTGGGCGTGCAAGACAGAAGGCGTTGTGTACAGCAGATACGCCGATGACCTTATAATGTCCGGGGACGACCCGCAGGCGCTCAGATGCATGATGGCGAGAGCGTGCCGCACCCTTGAACAGCTAGGTCTGACAATCAATACCCGCAAGATATCCATGCACGGCGCCGGCAGCCGGCAGCTGGTGACAGGGCTGGTGGTCAACAAACGGGCGGCGCTGCCCAGAAAAGTTAGAAAGAACTTGAGAGCCGCGCTGTACCAGGCTCGGATGGCCGGCAAAAAGCCGGACCCCCGGACAGCGGGGATGGCCGCTCTCGACCTTATGGTCAGAAAAGAGGGTGTCGCGCCCAACAACGTGGAAATAGGAACGATAATAGAGGTGAGGCAACAGCTATGAGCAAACGCAAGAAGGATGACCGCAGCCCGCCGATGTCGGCTTTTCTCGTAAGCGAGGGCTGGTACGGAAACCAGAAGTGCTGTCTGCATAAGCTTGGCAGCACACAGCTGGAGCGGCCTCTGGAGCGGCCTCGGACAGCAGAAAGCCGTATATGCAGATGGTGCCAGGAGGTTAAAGATCCCGACCGGTACCTTGTCTTCAGGGCCGTGGCCGCCGGCAAAACCGCCGGCTGCGCCGTATCCACTTATTTATTCAAAGGAAATCTCCTGGCCACATGGCTGGAGCTTTCGACGGGAAAAAGATTTTTGCAGGGAGTGGGGGAGACAGTGCTTAGGAAGTGGAGGACTTACGCACGGGCGCCCCTCTGGACTGTAGAAAAATATGACGAGGACAAAATGAAACAGTACACGATGTGTTCAATTCTGGAGAGGCTCTGATGGGCTGCGACATACACATATGGCCTGAAATGCGGCTGTCGGCAGAAGACGACTGGACAGGTGTCAATCTGGACAACAAGGTCTGTCTGATCGGCTTTTTAGAGGGACCGCAGTCGGGCAGTCCGGCGGCAGAGCTGGAGGCGCAGGACTGGAATGAAAGAGGCAGCATGCGAGGCTCCAGCAGAGACTATGCTCTGTTCTCGCTGCTGGCTGGTGTAAGAGGGGATGAAAACCCTATGAAGTCACCGCAGGGCTGGCCCCCCGACGCCCATATCGACCAGGAGAGCATGGGACCAGACCTGCATAGCCACACATGGTACGGGCTGTCGGAGCTGCTCGGCCTATGGAAGAAGGAGGGCCGCAAAGCCTACAAAGATATAGCCAGAGACGCGGGCCAGCCAGACCTCATAACATGGTGCAGGGAGCTGGACAAGGACTTCAGAGGCACCGGCATAGAGCTGCGGTTCCTGATCGCCTTCGACAATTGACACCGGCGGATACCGGATATATATTAGGAATATGAAGATAAATGGAAAAGAAGTCATCATCGACGACAAGGACGCGGCGCTTCTGGATATGACGGTCGGGGAATACCTCGAGCAGAAATACCAGGAGGCCGAGGCGGCTCGCAGGAAGGCTGCCAAAAGCAAAAACGGGACTATCTCCGCGCTGCTGTACCTGGCAGGCGGAGGGGAGCCCCTCGCAAGCAGGCCCGACCTGGCCGTCGAGTACCTCAACAAGTAATAAAAAAGGAATAGCAGCGAGAATGAGAGCGGTCCTTGTGGACCGCCTGCCTCGCCCTCCTAGCTCCACGAATATTCCATAGAAGCCGGCTACGCCGACAGAATATTTCTTTCGCATACCGCAGATATTTTCAACAGCAACTTCTACTGCAACCTACGCACCGACTACGCCTTCGCAGGCAAGCTGGTAGGCGGAGTAAAATTCACAAGGCATCCGCAGACAAGCGGAAGCCACAGGGGCACCTTCACAACCGAGGATGCCGTAAGAGTGTTCAACGCTATAGAACTAACCCAGGAATGTCGAATGTCTAAAATAGTGTATGTCCTTGAGGAGTGGGACGGCGGAAAGACGGTGGAGCTGGATAGTTTCGACTCCGCTGAGCCGGCCCGCAAGGAGCTGGCGGCCCTCGCCACAGCCAAGAACTGGATGGTGGACGAACTTTCCGACAGCGCGTGCTCTCCCGACGAATCGGCCGGAATATCAATAAAGACCCGGCTGGTCGGCGGGGACTGGGACGACGACCCCGAGGCCGCCGCGGATATGGACGAGGATTTTTCAAACGAGGATATAGATGA
This sequence comes from Blastopirellula marina, assembly GCA_020721965.1. GTDB lineage: Bacteria > Planctomycetota > Planctomycetia > Pirellulales > Thermoguttaceae > Thermogutta. The sequence goes on from DYLS01000048.1 coordinate 29,170, forward strand.
AAATGGGGAAAACGATGAAGAGCAAGACTATTGACAGGGAGACTCGGCTGGAGACCCAGCTCAAGTTCGCCCGCGCGGCCCGTTTCAGGCTGCCCTCTGAAATAGTGGCGGGATCACGCACATATCCGGTGCGTCTGTACAGCTACTATGTGAGAACCGGGGGCAGGCACGGCCCTATGGCGGGCTGCGTGGTGTTCGGGGAAAAGCCCGCAAGCCCGGGCGTATGGTGCCGCGGGGTGTCGCTGGTGTCAGAAATGGAAAGCAACGTATGCCGCAAGTATGGCCAGAGGCTGGCCTATAAAAGATGGATGTCGGCCATGTTGTCGGAACAGACCAGCGACCCTATTGAAAGGTCATCCAGCGGAAAAAGGTTCATGCAGGCGCTGCGCGGGGATTTGTTCAGGCGGGAAGCTTCTTTCGAGCCAGCCTGCCTGCGCGGCTTCAACGTTCAACTAAGCGGACTGGAGGCGAGCATAGTCATGCGTGCCGGTTCGCGTTCAACAAAGGAGAACTGATGAGAACAAGCAGAAAGCAGAGAAAGGCGCTGATGGACGCGGTAGCGGGGGTGTTCACCAGGAGGGGGGCGGGCCCGCTGAGGCTCGACGACATAATTACGGAGCTGGGGAAGTATCCATACAGCAGACAGTACAAGGAGGAATTCATAGCCGCGTTCATAGCCGCGGCCATGGTGGCCGGAGCAGCCCCCAAGTACAAAAGGGACGGCATGCTGAAAATATTCAAGAAATACACTAAAAAAGGGCTCGACCATATTGTGGCCCAGGGGCTCGATCTTGTAGAGAGAAACCGGCACCTTGCGTCCCATGGAGCTGTTCGCGGCAGACGCCCTCGTGTGGTCGTCCCCAGGCCGCCGGAAGCCCCTGTGAAAAAAACCATCGGCGACAGGGTGGCCTCCCTTGAGCGCCGGATGAGCAGATGTGAGCAAATGGTGTCTATAGTCGTGAACCTGCTGTGTGCCTGTGCCTGCCAGGACGTCACGCTAAAACAGGACAAGCCGTTCGAAGAACGGTTTAACGGCTGAACCAAAGGGGCCTCGCCAAGGGCCCCTTCCATATCAGATCATGGAGAATATTCTGAGAGCGGTACTAGAGGCGATGGACGGACAGGCGCTGGACACGCCCGCAAAGGTCAGCTATGACGATTACAGGCGGCGGCTGCTCGTGGTCCGCAGCTGGCCGGTGGCCCCCTCTTCGCAGAGAAGCATGCAGCCGGTCCTGGACGAGCTGCAGTCGTCAATGCGGCACGCCGTGGACGGTGCCCGGAAGAGCGGGGTCAAGACAGCGTTCGCGGCCACAGGAGTGCTGGAAGGCGACAAACTCGACGCGCCGGTGGTCGCCGTCAAACTGACAGTTTCGATAAGGCCTGTGGACGGTAAATTCGACACAGGCTTGGTGGCCCTTGTGGTTGGCGACTACGCGCCAGGCGGAATGGCGAAGCAGCTGGCCGACCGGATCATAGAAACTGTTATTAAAAAAATCTGAGGAGGAATCATATGGGACGAAAGGAATATGAAGGTGCGCTGCAGGCCTGCGGCGCGCCCCGGATCAGGGAGAACGCCTATCTGCAGGGTATTCTGGACACGGCCCTTACTCTGCAGCGCAAACTGGCGCCGGACGCCCGTCTTACGCTGGTGGTGGAAAAAGGAGAGTTCGGAAGAATAGAATTTAAAGGGCCTGGCGCAGAAGGCAGGCTGGACGGCGGCAGCTACAACTTCAAAATGGATATAGACAGCTCGATGCCGGAGGCCATGAACGGCGGCCTGGAGCTGGCCGCCAGGGAGGCCTCTCCCGAGAAGAGGCTGGACAAGGACCTGGTCGTGACCGGCAAGAATACGAAAGGCAAGGATCAGACCGTAGTCCTTGCCCCGTACTGCAGCCTGGCCGCCGTGGAGCGCTCCGGAGGAAAGATAACTGTGCGCTATCAGGCGGCCCAGGATGAACTGGATGCCCTGGAGCCCCTGCTGGGGGTCTGGGACGCTTCGCAGGACAACCGCGAGCGGCTGGAAAGAGTCCAGCTGGCGCACGCCCTGCAGATGCTGTCGTTTTAAAAAAAAGGCCCTCCCGTCCCCGTCGCAGAAAAGCGGGAACTATGGATGGCCGCCTCCGCCGGGGGCGGCGCTCAACCAGGCCTGCCCCAATCCCCTGCACAAGAGCAGTAATTTCCGCAAAGGCCTGTGCGGGGGTCTTTGTTTTGAGATCAAAATGAAAGAAAATATGATAAATCTCGTAAAAACAAGCAGTAGCAGTAAATGTTTCTCCAGACTCCCGTGGGGAGTATAAAAGATACTGCTCGTAAGCAGTTACACGCGACCCTCCGGGGTCGAAAAAAAATTTTAGCTTAAAAAAAAGAGGCGGAATGACAAATTCATCAGTGGACACGGCCGGAATGGAGTTCTCGATCCGGCAGAGCGCCGACGACATAAAGGCGGAGATGGTCCGGATTTTTATCACGGGGGCCAAAACGCCGGACGGCGCATACAAAAAAGAATCAGAAGATTTCAGGGAACGGATGAAAGATCTGTTTCTTGAAGCAAAAAGACAATTTAAGTCATTCAAAGTAAGGTTCATGGCCGGGCTCGAGCACCCCGCCGTGGTGATCTTCTGCAGCGAGCTGCTATATACAATTGTGGAAGATTGGCTCAGGGAAAGGAAGATTCCCGAGTCCGTCGCCGGGCTGCCACCTGCGTGGGAGGCACCGATGGCGAAAAGCGCATTCAGAGAGCGCGCTTTGAAAAGGCAGCATGAAGCCGGGAAGGCGATCTGCAGATCCGAACCTGTCCAGTAGCCAGCTTCTGCAGCTGTCTCCAGGGGCCCTGCGGCCCCCTTTTTTAGCTTAATTCCGCCCCATAAACGGGCATAATGTACTGTCTGCGTAGATAGCTGTTCTACGCGGAAAGCCGGGGGGACGTCTGTACAGCTATCCCCCGGCTAGACCTGGGCTCCGCAGGCGCGGCCCAGGCCGAACCCGTCCAGGCTGCAGTCTGGACGGGCTGTGGCGGCGGAAGGCAACCGCCGGACGCCTGTTAAGTTGGTAGGGCTCGGTCTAGCCCTTGGTCGGCGGGCGCATCCCCCGCCGGCCTAAACAAAGCACCCCCGCGAGCCATTGCAATGGCCTGGATGGGCGGGGGTGCGGAGATGACCTGTTGGGCGACGGTATGGCGACAAGACCGCCCAGCCGGCAACGGCTGCTCTTGGAGCTAGGTGCAAGCCCCCTTGGCGACCGCGGGGGACAGCGTCTGAGTCTGGTTAACCACTATCAGGCCCAGGTGACGCCACGGGGGATCCGAGCCCCCTTTTTTAGCTTAATTCCGCCCCATAAACGGGCATAATGTACTGTCTGCGTAGATAGCTGTTCTACGCGGAAAGCCGGGGGGACGTCTGTACAGCTATCCCCCGGCTAGACCTGGGCTCCGCAGGCGCGGCCCAGGCCGAACCCGTCCAGGCTGCAGTCTGGACGGGCTGTGGCGGCGGAAGGCAACCGCCGGACGCCTGTTAAGTTGGTAGGGCTCGGTCTAGCCCTTGGTCGGCGGGCGCATCCCCCGCCGGCCTAAACAAAGCACCCCCGCGAGCCATTGCAATGGCCTGGATGGGCGGGGGTGCGGAGATGACCTGTTGAATGCGTCAAAAGCCAGGAGTGACGCCCT
>DYLS01000184.1 GCA_020721965.1 Blastopirellula marina
CGCGCCCGGAGGGACTCGAACCCCCAACCCTCGGTTCCGAAGACCGATGCTCTATCCAATTGAGCTACGGGCGCAACTGCCCCTGCCCACTTGCCGATTCGACGGCAACAACCGGCCTATGCCAGTTCGCGAGGACCTTGCCGGTCGGCAAACGGTCCTGAAGCCGCGAGCCTCCACCCCGCCCGGCTGCCGCGAATCGCCGGTATCCTCACAACATGGCTATTCTAAGTCCGATGGCGTGTTGCTGGAAGTGCCCCGCGAAAGGCCCGTCACCATGTCCCCGCCGCGCTGCGTCATTGTGACGGCCCAGAAGGGGGTGGTGACTCGGAGGAGGGTGACGGCCCAGAAGGGGGCCGCGGCGCGGAGGTGGACGGCGGCGTGGAGGAGGGCGGCGGCTCGGTCGGAGGGGCGGCAGGCCCTTGCTCAACGGACTCCCCGGCCGGTTTCGTCGCCGCGGGCTTCGGCGTGAGGACCAGCGTCACCTCCGTGCCCAGCGGGGGGATTTGCTCCGTGAACGCCTCGAATAGCAGGGCCTCGTTGCTGTCGCTGCTGCGAATCGGCAGGTCAAGCACCGCACTGGGAAAGTTCGAAACGCAAATCAGTTCGCCCGTCGCGTCGGCATAGTAATACTCCTTGTCGGAGCCTTCTTCTTCCTTCAACATTTGGCTGCCGGTGAAGATCCACGGGTCTTGCAGGGCCTGGCCGGTCTGCGTGTTGCGAACCCAATCTTGGGCGGGCGACTGGTGCAGGTTTCCCGCCTCGTCTTTCCAGATCAGGCGGATATCGACCTCAGGCCCCTGGGCGGGGATGAACTCGGGGTAGAACTGGACGGGCCGGCCTGGCTCCGCGCCCACGGCCAACAGGCCGGCGTGCAGCGAACTCGGCCGCACCGCGATGGAGAGCACCGACTCGTGCTCTTTGGAGTTGCGGACGCAGGCGAACAGCTCCAGGGAGCACTGGCGTTGGCATACCCGGCCGATCATGATCACGGCCCGACGCTCGGCATCCACCCAAATCGGCTGCTCGGGATCGAGCCGGGTCAACGCGGCGGCATTTTCAACCAGCGGGGGGCCTTTCTCGACGGGGGCTTCGGCGGGCGATGACTCGCTGGGCTGTTCCACCTCTCGAATGTACAGCGTCCGCGTCGTGGCCACGATCAGCGTCTCGTGCCGAAAGATCGCGGCCTTGACGTGCCAAATGCCCGCCTTGGTCACCCAATACTCGTGCTCATAGGAACGGATCGCTCCGGGTGAAAGGGCACCCAGCGGGATTTGCGTGCGTCCCTCCCCGATCGTGTCGGTCAGGCCGAACTGAATCTCGCATCGCAATTCGAGATCGGAGAGGGCGGCCGTGTCCTTGTTCTCCACCACCACATCAAAGGTCACGGTGTCGCCCTGTTTCCACTCGCTGTTACCCAGTATGTTGAGGAAAAGGACGCCTTGCAGATCGGCGATATCCCGTTCGGCTGCGGTTTTGTCGCCTGGGGCACGCGCGGCGTCCCTGGCGGATGGGGCGTCAGCCGCGGTCCTGGCTGGATGGGGAGGAGCGGGCAGAGCGACCGGGGCCGGGCCGGCTGGCCCTTCCGGCGGACGGCACCCGCTCATCATCGCGGCCAGGATCAGCCACGCACCGGCAGCGGAAAGACATCGCGCGAGGGGCCGACCTCCGCTGGCCTTGCCCTTGGCAGGGCGGAACCCTCGATCCCGATCGAGCGTACAATGCACGCGGCAGCCTCCCCTTCAAATGTTTGGCGATAGGAACGCGGTGGTCATCCCCCATTATAATAAATGCGGCCAGGCGGCGGAACGCGCGAGGCCCCCGGCTCGGCCGCCCCACGTATCTCATCCGCAAGGAGCAGCGAGCATGATGTTGCAGACCGGCAAGCCCAGCCGTTGCGAAGGACAACGCCCCCGGCCACTGTCCATCGCAAGGCAGGACCTGGTGGTGGAGTGCCGTCCCCGTCAATTGGCGGTCCGCTGGGGATCGCCCGATCCGTGGGTCCGCGAACCGTGGCGGATTGCCGTCACGCGCCACGGCACGCCCCTGGAGCAAAGGAGCGATTGGGAACAAGTCTGCCGCTTACGTGACGGCAACATCGATCACTGGGAATTCGAGGCCCGGCTGAGCCACGGCGTGCGTCTTCAGCGGCAGATCACGCACGTGGTTCGAGACGGTGTGCTGTTTCTGGCCGAGGCAGTCTTGAGTCCGCGTCGCGCGGCCTGGGTCGTCGAGACCACAATCGGAGTCCACCCCTCGGTCTCCCTGACGGAGGAGGCACCGCCGGAGGGGACACCACCCAGCGGGGCGCGGACGGCCGATCGCCGCGTGGCATACGTGCTCCCCCTTTTCCAGCTGGCGGCGCAAGACATGCCGCCAGCACCGGCCAAGGTGGCGACCTGCCGAGCGGCGGGCGAGACCCCGACGGTTGGGGCCGACCTCACGGTCTGGCGGGGAAGGGCCGAGGGTCGTGCCCTCTTCCTCCCCCTGATATTCGTGGCGGCACGCACTCCGGCGGATGGGCAGCCCGCGCCCTTCTGGCGGAAATTGACGATCACCGAGCGTGGGCGAATCGCCCCCGACGAGACGGCCGTTGCCTACCGCGTACAGCTAGGCCCGCGGCAGTGGGTGTTCTACCGCTCGCTCGCCGCACCGGAAAACCGCGCGTTCCTGGGTTGCAATTTCGCGGGCGAATCGCTGGTGGGCGCCTTCGGGAAGAAGGGTGTGACCTCCCTGCTGGAAGTCCATCTCGAAGAATAACGCGGCCGGCGCGAGGCAAGAAGCGACCGCGGATTGGCCGCCGGCTACGAACGATACTCGCCTCGCCGCCGGATGTCGCCCGCTATCTACTCGTCCGCCAGGTCGTACACGCGGACATAGTCGATGAGCCATTCCTCGGGCAGATCGGCCTTGCGGATGTCTCCCGCCCAAGGGCCAATCTCGACGGTCAGCTTGAGGTATAGCGGGGCCTGGCAAACGCCACCGGCCGATGACCGCCAGGTCTCCTTGCCGTCCACGTCGAACACGTATTCATCCGGCTTCCAGCACAGAGCATAGGTGTGAAAGCCCTCCAAAATCTCCGGGCGAGAAAAGACCGTCCCCGCGTGCTTGTGATCCTCGCCGTAGCCGTCCCAATGCAGGTTGGAGGTCAGTCGGCCGTCGCGGTAGGGCATTTCCATGATGTCGATTTCGGTGCCGTCTCGCCCTTCGTCACCGACGTGGCCGACGCCGGAACCGAACATCCAAAAGGCGGCCCAGTGCCCCGGCTGCTTGGGGTGCGTGCAGCGACAGACGAAGTAACCGAAGTTCTTCAGAAACTTGTCCCGCGTGACGATCGCCCCCGATGTGAATCGCTCGCCGTCGCGCTTGGTGCAAATCACCAGGTGCCCCTTGCCGTCGAGGTAGGAATCCTCTTTGACCCAAAAGCCGTCGCGGCGCGGCCAATCGCCGTAGATCGTCCACTTGGACTCGTCGATCTTGTCGCCGTCGAACTCGTCGTGCCAGACGAGGACCCACTTCTTGCCCGGCGGTGGCGGCGGCAGGGGATCGGCCTGGGAAAGCTGCGAGATATCCGTTTTCGGGGCCTCAGCCCGAACCCCCGATCCGCCCTCCCACATCAACCCGACGACCACGGCAAAAAGCACAACCGGCGCGACCCCCTTCGGCAACGTCATCATGGCAAGCTCCTCGTGGCTGGCAAGTGCGACCCCGCGGAAATGTTGGTATTACAGCAGAGAAATACTACATCAAAGAGTTGATTGCTCCGCTCAACATGTTAGTGATGGCTATTCACGCCGCGCAACAGCTACATATCGCGCAACAGCAATATATACTGAGCATATCATGATATACAGGGCGTATCATGGGATCTGGGGACCTTGCGTTGTCGTATTCGCGCGGCCTGCCTCCGGCGCCGGACGGTTCCCAGCGGCGGGAATCTGGCGCGGGAATCCGGTGGCCGATCATGGCGGCGCCCTATTGTAGCCGCATCCTGGCGCCCTTGCAGCACGCCCCGCCGCGAATTGCCAATCGGGCGACCACCAGCCATGGTTTCGCGATGGTCCCTGGAGGCTCGGCGCTTAAACGTCCGGCCTCTGGGTGGAAACGCGGCTGCAAGGTGAAATAAGGTTGCGCGAAGATGAGCAAGATGGAAGAGTGAGCGGCGGGTTGCAAGCCGCGCTTCGCCAAGGCCAAAATGAAGGCCCTGCCCGACCGCCGCACGTGGACGGCCATGACACGCCCGACCCGTCGCCACGGATTTCGTGTTTCAAACGATGGACGCATCCCATTTGCAAGGAGAGAAACATGCCTGTCCGGAACGCTTGGCTTTCCCTGGCCTTGGCAGCGGCGTCGGTCGGTCTGCTATGGGCGCTGCAACCGCCCCCCATCCCGGAGGCCGTCTCGGGCGATCGGGTCGTGGTCCGGTTGCACGACAACGGCGAGGCCTTGGCGAATCCAGGCATGGGGTGGGTCTTGCACTACTACGACAACGTGCCGGCCAATTACGGCTCTCGGCTGGCACCCTCCGATACCTTGGATGACTTTCCCGGCCTGACCGTGATCTATCTGCGTATCCCGTGGTCGTATTTGGAGCCGGAAGAAGGCCGCTTCTGCTGGTCCGTACTCGATACGCCCGCCCAGCGCTGGATCGCCCGGGGAAAGCAGATCGCCCTGCGGATCTCGTGCTCCGAATCTTGGACCCGCTATGCCACACCGCAATGGGTGGAGCAGGCGGGGGCCAAGGGATTCAACTTTCGCCCCGGGTCGGGCGCGGTCGATGACGGCCCATACTGGGAACCCGACTACAACGATCCGATCTTCCTCGAAAAACTCGATCATTTTCTGGCCGCCTTGGCCGACCGCTACGACGGCAACCCAGACGTGGCCTGGATCGACGTCGGCTCTTTCGGCGTGTGGGGCGAGGGCCATACCTTTTCCTCCACGCGGATGCGGTACTCGGCCGACACCGTCATCCGGCACATCGACCTCTACCGCAAGCACTTTTCGCACACGCTCTTGGCCGCCAACGACGACTACGCCATGACGGAGAACGGCGAAAAGGCGATCGCGTACGCACGGGATACCGGCCTGACGCTGCGCGACGACAGCATCCTGGTGCAGCCGCGGCCGAACTCGTACTTCCACGCCGAAATGGCACAAGAGTTTTGGCCCCGCCTCCCCATCATCCTGGAGAGCGAGCACTACGGGCCGTCGCGAGATCGCGGGGCCTGGGAAGACGGCGCCTTGTACGTGCGAGCGATGTTCGAATATCACGCCTCCTTCGCCTCGATCCACTGGTGGCCGCGGGAATTCCTCGCCGAATGCCGACCGCTTATCGACCGCATGAACCGGCACCTCGGATATCGCCTGCTGCCGCAAGAGGTGTCGTACCCCGCTCGCCTGTCGCGAACCGCCCCCTTTGCCGTCTCTTATACCTGGTATAACGATGGCGTCGCCCCGTGCTACGGTGGGGGGCATCCGGCCATCACGCTGAAGGATGCCCAATCGGGTATCGTGGCTGTGTGCGTCGATGAACGGGCGAACGTGCGAGACCTGCCCGTGCGCCAAGTAACGCTCCAAGGCCCACAGTCCCGACAACCGGTCGATGAAAACCTCCCGCCCCCGCCGGTCCTTGCCTGGAACGCCAGGCTGGCCTTACCCTTCCAGTTGCAGCCCGGCGATTACGACCTGTATCTGTCGCTAGGCGACAAAACCGGATCGCCCACCATCGCCCTCCCCTTGAACGGCGACGATGGCCAGCGGCGATACCACCTGGGCAAGATCACGATCGTGGATTAGCGGCCGATGCCACCTCGGGCTGACGCCCGAGGCTCCCCCGCTGCCGCGTCCACCAACACGCCGCCCAGATCCACACGCCCGCGCCACCATCACG
>DYLS01000185.1 GCA_020721965.1 Blastopirellula marina
CTCGAATACGACGCCGCGCGCAAGATCGCCCAGGGCCTGGGGGCGCATCTGGAGTCGCTCCAGAGCATCGTAGCCGTGGAAGGTGAAACGGCCCGCCTGCTCCCGGTGATGGAACGCACCAAAGCACTGTTCGGCAAGGACGAAGGGAATGCCCCGGCCGGCCGCAAGAAGAAGTCCAAGCAGTTGAGGCTGGCGTTCGACGAGGAGCTTGAGCAGGCCGAAGCCTCCGGCGGCTGGGGCGAGAAGGGCGCGCCGAAGGTCGGCCAAACGACGCTCGATCGCGTGCACCAAGCGATGATCTTATTTGCTGCGGGGCGAAGCGAAGCCCTGCGGCGGTTCCTGATGGACGAAGGCGTGGGACGGGAGGGGAAGTTCTGGACGCTGGCCCAGGCGCTCTCGGCGCTGTACCCGTCCGGGAGCACCGAAAAGCGCTGGGTCGATGGCGTCCTGGCCCGCAAGAAAGGCTTGGGCTTCTGAAAGGCAAAGGCACAACGTAATGGCACTTCAACCTTGGTACAAAGTCGTCTACCCGCGGGAAGACCTCCGGGAAGGCAAGCCGCTCGACGCATCCGAGTTCGCCGTGCATCTCGACCAGGTGCGCGACGGCCGGGCCAACCCGGACTATCAGGACCCGGTGCGGTTCTTCAGCAAGACCTACCTCACCAAGAGCCTGCTGTCGGTCGCGGCCGAAGCGGTCCGGCGGATGTCGGGCGTCAAGACCGAAACGTCGGCCGTCTTCAACATGACGACGCAGTTCGGCGGCGGCAAGACGCACGCCCTGACGTTGCTCTACCATCTGGCCACGGCCGGCAAAGAGGCCAAGGGCTGGCCTGGCGTGAACACGATCCTGAAGAAGGCCGGCGTCGGCGACATCGCCAAGGCCGACGTGGGCGTGTTCGTTGGCACGGAGTTCGACTCGATCACCGGCCGCGGCGGCAAGGACGGTACGCCGCTCCGCAAGACGCCGTGGGGCGAGTTGGCCTGGCAGATCGGCGGGGCCGACGGATTCGAGGCCGTGGCCGAGCACGACAAGAAGCTCATCGCCCCGTCGGGCGAGGTCATCCGCTCGTTCCTGCCAAAGAAGAAGCCCTGCCTGATTCTGATGGACGAGTTGATGAACTACGTCAGCCGCAACCGCAAGAGCGGCCTGGCGACGCAGCTCTACAACTTCCTCCAGAACCTCTCCGAAGAAGCACGCGGACAGGACCGGATGGTGTTGGTCGCTTCCATTCCGGCCAGCGAGCTTGAGATGAACGCCGAAGACCAGGCCGACTACGACCGTTTCAAGAAGGTGCTCGACCGGCTGGGCAAAGCGGTCATCATGTCGGCCGAAACCGAGACGGCAGAGATCATCCGCCGACGGCTGTTCGAGTGGGACGGCATGACAAAGGACGCGGAGAAGACCATTGCCGCGTTCGCCGACTGGGCGGTGGAGCACCGGACCCAGATACCCGGCTGGTTCCCCGTCGATGACGCCCACGAGGCCTTCCGCGCGACGTACCCCTTCCATCCGGTGGTGCTCTCGGTCTTCGAGCGGAAGTGGCAGCAGCTCCCCCGGTTTCAGCAGACCCGCGGCGTGCTGCGCCTGCTGGCGCTGTGGGTATCCAGGGCGTACAGCGAGGGGTTCAAGGGCGCTCACCGCGACCCGCTGATCGGCCTAGGCACGGCCCCGCTGGACGACTCGTTCTTCCGCACGGCCGTATTCGAGCAGCTCGGCGAGAGCAAGTTGGAGGGAGCGGTCACCACCGACATTTGCGGCAAGGGCGATTCCCATGCCGATCGGCTGGACCGCGAGGCGACGGAAGTCATCAAGAAGGCGCGGCTTCACCGCAAGGCCGCGACGACGATCTTCTTCGAGTCCAACGGCGGCCAGATGCGAGCCGAAGCCACCGTCCCTGAAATCCGCCTGGCGATCGGCGAGCCGGACCTCGACATCGGCCACGTCGAAACCGTCCTGGAGACGCTTGGCCAGACCTGCTACTACCTTTCCATTGAGCGCAATCGTTACCGGTTCAGCACGACCGAGAATCTCATTAAGCGTTACTCAGATCGGCGGGCAAGCATCGCGGACAAGGACATCGACGAGCGTGTCCGCTCCGAGATACAGAAGGTCTTCACCGCCGAGGAAGGCGTCGAGCGCGTCTTCTTCCCCGAAAAGAGCACGGCTATCCCTGACCGTCCGACGCTGACGTTGGCCGTACTCGCGCCGGAGCACGCGATGGAGGACGAAGCCGCAACAAAGGCGTTGGCCAAGTCGATGACGTGGGAGTGCGGGAAATCGGGGCGGACGTTCAAGAGCGCCATCATCTGGTGCGTTGCCGAGTCGGTCCACACGTTGTGGGAAGAGGCCCGGAAGGCACTTGCATGGGAGGCCATCGACGCCGAGAAGGACGATCTGCACATCGAGGACAGCCAGAAGCGGCAACTCGGCGAATACGTCCGCAAGTCACAGCGCGATGTTAGAGAGGCCGTCTGGCGCAGCTACAAATTCCTGCTGCTGCTCGGAAAAGACAATGAGATGCGCAAGGTGGACCTGGGGCTTGTCAACTCCAGCCAGGCAGCCACGCTGGTCGAGGTGATCTTGAGACGGCTCCGCGAAGACGGCGACATCGAAAAGAGCATCAGCCCGAACTTCCTCGTCCGCAAGTGGCCGGGCTTCACCGAGTGGAGCACGAAGGCGGTGCGCGATGCGTTCTTCGCCTCGCCGCAGTTTCCGCGGCTGCTGAGCGCCGATGGCGTGAAAGAGACCATCGCCCGTGGCGTCAGCCAGGGCATCATCGCCTACGCCGGCAAGCGGCCGGACGGTCGCTATCACCCGTTCTTTTTCGAGCGGGAACTGACGCCGAGGGAGGTCGAGATTTCGGACGACGTGGTGATTCTTACCGCCGAAGAAGCGAAGAAGCACGTCGAGCCGCCGAAACTGACCGCGGTTGCCATCTCTCCGCAGGACGCGCAGGTAAGGCCCTGCGGGCACATCACCTTCCAGGCCAGAGGTGTTGACCAGCACGGTCGGCCCATGGCTTTACCCGACTTGGCGTGGTCGGCTAAGGGCGGAGTGATGGACGACAAAGGCTGCTTCAGGGCCGGCAAGGAAGAAGGCGAATACATCGTTGAGGCGACCGCCGGCGGCCTGAGCGGGCAGGCGACGGTCACCATCACCAAGGAAGACGTGCCGCCGCCTCTACCGCTGCCGAAGCCCGAATCCAAGACCATGCGGTGGACGGGCGAGGTGCCTCCGCAAAAGTGGATGAACTTCTACACGAAGGTTTTGGCCAAATTCGCCACGAGCGTCGACATGAAGCTCAACGTCAGCTTTGAGATCACATCCGAGGAAGGCCTGCCGCCGCGCTGGGTCGACGAAACCAAGGCGACCCTGCGCGAACTCGGCTTGGATGATAACGTGCAGGCCAGTTGATTTGCGTGGAGTCGCAGAATTTTCTGACGGCGGACGGCCACATTCCCCGTTCAAGGACCCGAAAGGTGCCGCAGCGAAGTGAAACCATTCGGCAGCGGTGGGAATGGGCCATAGGCGTTTCGTCGCACTACCGGATACGTCGCGATGGCGAAATGTCGTTGGCTTGAAGCCTATCCCAAAATGCCGGCAACGCGGAACGTGACCTATTGCGATTGTGTACGCTGGTGGCATTTCGTATCCTTCGCCGCAGCACAAGAGTCTGGGCTCCCGACGGCGCACGCTTGTCGCCGCATCCTGCCGCCAGGCCGGATTTCTTGAGAACAGCTCCTGCCGGGAAGAACGCCTCCTGCCAGACAGGCGTCAGGTGCCGTCGTGCGACAGCGGCTACACGCGAGGCCCCGCGCAATTTGTCGGGCACAAGGCTATGGAACACGGCGGGGGCCGACACGTGCGTGCCCGGCCTTCCCGGCAGGGGGCACATCGCAAACCAACCGCTCAGCGCTGTCCGGGTATCGCACGGACAGCGGCCAGCAGGGCGTGGAGAATGGTCAACGGATGTGGGGGGCAGCCAGGAACAAATACATCGACTGGGACGACGGAGGCTGCGCCGTTATGAACTTCGGGATGATCTACGTACGGGCCGCCGGAAATCGCACACGCGCCGACCGCAATCACGATTTTCGGAGAAGGCACGGCCTGGTAAGTCTTCTCCAAAGCCAGCCGCATATTCTGGGTCACAGGGCCGGTAATCAGCAAACCGTCGGCGTGTCGAGGAGAAGCCACGTATTGGATGCCAAAGCGGCTGAGCTCCCAACCCACAGTGTTCAAGACGTTTACATCGGCCTCGCACGCGTTACAGCCACCTGCGCTGACCTGACGTAATCGGAGGGATCGACCGATCACGCGATGAATTGCGTCCCCAATCTCCGCTAAGGGGAGGGGCGTATTGTCGGTAACGACCAAGGATTCACGCTTCGACGCGGCCATTCGGAACTCACGCGAGAATCGTACCGCCCCGGTACCACATGCGCTCTCACATTCGCGGCAAAAAATGCAGCGACCGGTATCGAGCGACAATTGTCGGCTCTGAGGTGTGATGTGGATGGCCTGCGTAGGACAGATCTCCGAGCATTGCCGGCACTCGTCCACGCACTTACTGCTGTCGATTTCCGGCCGACCGGGGAAGTGCTGGGGGAGATCCGGGGGGGTGCCGTTCGGATACCGCATGGTGCGGTAGCCCTGCTGAAGTCGTGCGCGTAGCGTTCTCAACATGGATGTCCCGCCGTCAAAGATCGTGGCCGCAATAGGAAAGGTTAAAGCTTTTGTTACATAGAGGAAAATCGGAGATCTGCTGGTTCCGAAGCGCCATCGCCAGTCCAAACCAGTTGTGGAATGACGGATCGACCACCTTGTACACGTGGAAGCGGTTCTCGGCATCGGTCGCAACCACGTGGCAAATCTCTCCCCGCCAGCCTTCCGTCAGGGCGATTACGGCCTTTCCAGGGACTAGCGGGCCGATCGGTTGGCGAATTGGACCAGCGGGCAACGCAGCGAGCTGCTCCTCAACGAATGCGAAAGACCGCTGCACTTCCAGCCAGCGAACGTAGGCGCGTGCAAAGACATCGCAGGAATCCCACGTGGAAACGGGAATCTGCGTAAGCCGATAAATGCCGAACGGGAAGTCCTGGCGAACGTCGCGGCGAATTCCGCAAGCTCGGGCAGCAACGCCTACCAGGCCAACCTGTTCCGCCAGTTCGGGAGTGAGCGCCCCCGTGCGATCGAATCTCGCCATGACGGAAGGGCTGTCCCACAGCAATTCGATCGCGATTCTTGCGTCTTTGGCGGCAAGGCGGACACGACGCTTGAGTTCCTCCACCGAATCGTCGTCCAGATCAAAAGCCACGCCCCCGGGGCGAATCAGTCCACGCCCAAATCGGTTGCCACAGAGCACCGCGGTCATATTGAGGACATCGCCGCGAATTCGCCCACAATACGACATGGTGGGCAGGAACCCGACGTCGCCCGCTAGCGCTCCCAGGTCCCCGATGTGGTTCGCGACACGCTCTAACTCCAACGCTATTCCCCAGATCACTTGGGCTCGCGGCGGAACGCGGGTCTGGGAAAGGGACTCCATCGCACGGCAATGTGCAATTGCGTGCGCCACGGACGTGTCGCCCGCGAGCGTCTCCGCGTAATGAATCGAGCGGCGATTAGGGCCGCCGATCAGAGCCCGCTCCACGCCGCGGTGTTGGTATCCGAGGGAGATCTCGAGGTGGAATACCTCTTCACCATGGCACTGGAAGCGAAAATGGCCGGGTTCAATCACTCCTGCATGGACGGGCCCCACAGCCACTTCATGCACTTCCTCGCCGGCCACTTGGAAGAAATCGGGAATGCCACACGTTGACGGTGGCTTGGACAAGCAGGCCATCACGCCC
>DYLS01000186.1 GCA_020721965.1 Blastopirellula marina
AGCTACAAGAAGCCTGACTTTTCCGACCTTGTAATGAAGGCAAAGGGATCATCGGGAAAGTAGCCGGTTCCGTGGCGGCGCCGGCCTGGAGCCGGAGCGCCTGTTTTTTTTTTTTGAAGATTTAATAGATTCTGCGCTTGCTATCCCCGGACGCCGCTGTAGCTTATTTCCATAAACAAAAAAAGGAGAGGCGACGATGTCGAAGAAGACCGTGTCGGTGTGCGACAAGTGCCACAGGAAGTTCGCCAACTACACAGTGCATGTGAGGGAGGCTGCGACGAACGTCGAGCTGAAGCTCGCCAGCCCTGTCGGCAAGGGCGGCAAGCCGGGGCCCTACGACCTGTGCGAGGATTGCATCAAGGAGGTGTTCAGCGTGGTGAGGCCCGAGGACCCGACCCCTGATCTATCTTCTGAAAACAGCGAGCCCCAGAAAAGCGGCGAGCCGCGGAAATGAAAAGAGCGCACGGTGTTGAACTTGTGGAGCGGGCCGCCGGGCGGCGGCCCCTGGCCGCCCGGACCGTTGATATGACTACAGGTGCAGGCTGTGCAATATGAGACCATAATACCTCCCACGCTGTCATGCCATGCCGCCTCGCTGGCCTACAGGGACGGTGAACAGCTGCTGGCGTGGTTCGGGGGCACGGCCGAAGGTTCGTGCGACTGCCGCATATGGGGCCGCATAGGCCGGGGAGGCAGGCCGCGGCAGCTGGTCGGCGACCGTGAAATAGCTGTGTTCGGGCTGCTCCCTGACGAGCCTATGTGGAACCCGGTGTGGGCTGTTTCCCCGTCCGGGGGAAAGCCCATGCTGTTCTTCAGGCAGGGCAGTTTCTGCGACAGGTGGCATGCCTTCGTGGCGGTGTTCGACGACCGGATGGACCGCGTGGAGTCAGTTGCGGCGCTGCCTGCCGGGCTCAACGGCCCGGTCAAGTGCAGGCCGCTGCACAGGACGGAGGGCGGGCGGAAGGTGCTGGTCTGCGGGGCGTCCTCCGAGACCAGGCACGGCTGGTCCGCCTACATCGAGCGCTACTTGGTGGACGGTGGCCGGCTCGACGAGATCGGCTCCACCCGCAGGCTCACCGCGCCGTATGGCAGGGGTGTCATACAGCCTGCGCTGTTCGAGCTTCCGTCTGGAGAGGTGTCCGCGCTCATGCGCAGTGACTCGGGCCTGCTGTGGAGCTGGAGAGAGTCCTCCCCGGAGGGGGCGGTCCCCACCGGCATCAGGAACCCCAACAGCGCCATAGATGTGCTGCGGCTTGGAGACGGCCAGCTGCTGCTGGCCTACAACCCTCTGCCGACGGACCGGCTGCCGCTTGAGATCGCCAGGCTGGAGCTGAAAGGGCCTGGATTTGTGCCGGAGGTTGCGGAGACTGTGGCGTCGCTGGAGACTATGGTCTCCGGGCTGGAGGGTGTCGACATGTATCCGTCGGTGGCCGTGGCGTACCCGGGAGGCGTCCTGAACAGGCCTATAGCGCTGACGCCCGAGGCGTCATACCCCAGCATGGCGCAGACCCCGGACGGCTCGCTAGCGTGCGCCTACACCTACGGCAGAAGAGCGATCAGGGTAGCTTGTCTCTAGAAGCCTGAATATTGCTTATAGAGCGCTCTGTGCTGTGCCGCGGCCTGTTCCGCGGCCAGTGCCTTTCTTCTTTCCTGCAGCTGTTTAATTCTGCTCTGGATTTCTTTCTGCGAGGGGGTTTTTTGCCCGACGCCGCCAGGCAGGAGGCCTTTGAGCGTGCTGAGCAGGCCCACCGGGGACTTCTTCACGGCGCCGTCCGCTTTTATATTTGCTTCAGCAGAAGGGCTGCCAAGCTCGGCGGCGAGCATGCCCTGGTTGGCGCCAATGTCCGCCAGGATATTTGCAGCTGCCGCTTTCTGCATGTACCCTTCCAGGTACCCGTTGATGTAGGCGTTGTTCATGTTTTCACCTTGTAGATGTTTATGTTTTTGGCTCTGGCCAGCTTTGGATATATTGCTGGATTGTTGTATGTCCCGGCATCTATCAGCACATTGCGTCCGGACTGCCTCGGCTGTCCAAGCCTGTAGACTGCGCCTGGTGTTTTCACGCCGGGTGCGGCCGCGGGTTCAGGTCTGGTCCTCTGTATCGCGGCGTTTTCAGCGGCGCGCCTGTCCTCCGCACGCCGTATGCCTTCGTTTTCCGTCTGTTTTTTTGGAGACGCTCTTTTCGCGTCCAGCTCTGCGTGGATCTGGTTCAGGCTCTTATATCTGGGTCCCAGTATTTCCTTTTCCCGAGCCTCGGCTTCCGGGCTGAACAGTTCAGCCATCAGCTGGTCCCTGCTTTTGTAGGCAGCCATGCGCCCCTCCTCCCTCATTCTGTCGGCGTCCGATTTGAAAAACCCGTAGTCGTTCTGGCGCCGTGCTATAATGTCGGCGTGCCTGCGCTTCACATCGGCATATTCCGGAATGTCCTCGTGCAGCAGAATCCTGCCTTTTGTGGCTATTATTGCGTCGTCGAGGTCCGCCCTGGAGTTGTCCCCGGTCAGCTTGCGCATTCTGGCCGACGCCACGGCCATGTCCAGTCTGTCCTGCACTGGCTTGTCCCACATGAACGTACCGGGGTCCTTGGGCTTTTTGTTCCATCTGGCCACCGCCTCGTTGACCGCTTTGTGCTTTTTCTCCAGCTTTGCTATTGTGTCGTTCTCGGCGGACTCCCTGTTCTCCAGCCCTAGTGCCCGGCCCAGCCAGCTGGCCGTCTTCTCCTCCATGCCGTCGCTGGGTTTTTTCTTCTTTTCCTTCTCCTCTTCCTCCTGCGCCGTTGCGTAGGGGCACGGCAGTTTCGCCGCGCGCCTTCTGCCGAGGTACTGCACAAGCCTTATATAGCTGTCCTTGTACGGCCCGCTGCCGTCCATTTCGCCCCTGGCGTTCTCGCCGGCGGTCTTCTCCATAAATTTGGAATTCATTTTTTACCTGTAGTTGGTTGTTTTCCATCTAATATAGCGCCAGGTGGCCGGGTGTTCAACTGCTTTGCCGCCAAGGCGGTTTGTCTGCCGACGCTGGCGGCGTAGCTGCGCACGAGCTGCGCCCTCCTGGCCGCCCGCTCCCTGACGCCAGCCGGATTCTTCGGCGATATGGCCGCCATCTCTTTTGCGGCGGTCTCCCAGTCACCGGTCTCCAGCGCCTTCTCCATTTTCGGGAATTTCACGCCTACGCCCATATTGTACACATGGTCGTGCAACGCTATTTTGACAGGTTCCGGCAGCCCTCCGTAGAATTTGAACCGGCGGCGCAGCGCCGCCTCGTTCCGTATAAGCTCCCTGTTGAGCATCTTCCTGGCGCTGGACTGGTCCATGCCACCATGCCCCCAGACCTGGTCGGGGTCCAGGCCGAGCAGTTTGACAGCCTCGCGCCTGTCCGGAGTCTCGTTGAAGCCGTAGCCGACGGCGTGTCTGCCGCCTCTGTCGACATAGGCCCTGGCGGAGTAGCCCTCGTTGCCGGCGATGTAGTCCGCCACGTTCTGGAAAAAACCTTTCCTGATGCTGCCCATAGTGTTCTCCGCTGTCTATATATCTTCGTGCAAAGATATGAACGAGGGGGCTCTCAGCGCCCCCGACGGGTACTGCTGCTGCGCCTCCACCCTGGCGGTCCTGCCTATGTATTTGTCCGGGTCGGCGAGCATATCTTTCAGCGTCTCGTGCGAAAAGCCGGCGCCCACCCTTCCGGCGGTCCTGGCCGAGCCGGGCAGCGAGTATTCGAAGCCCCCTGCCCTTGGCGCCCCTTTGGTCCTGGCCGCAAATATCTTTTTTATCAGCACATCGTAGTCTTTTTTGAACTTGGCCTTGGCGGGAACCGCCTCTGGCTCGTCCAGCGCCGTCACCACCACGCCCTCCGATGTAAGCGGATGTCTGCCGGCCTTTATGTCCGCGAACAGCCTTCTGGCCGCTTCCGGCCTGGTCTCCACAGGGGCCGACGTAAACTTGCCCTCCGGCAGCATGGCGACCAGGCGCCCCATGACGGCCAGCCGCCTGCGGTACGTGGACAGGTCCTCGCCTGGCGCGCTGACGACGTCGAACACGGCGGCCTTCAGGTTGATCCCGCGGGCTTTCTGCATCGCCCTGGAGCGGGCCAGGGACGCGTTCAGCAGTCCGGACAGCTCCTGTACGGGAATGGCCTTGCCTTTGCGTTCGCCGTATATTTCTGCGCGCAGCACGGTGCCTTTGAGCGCAGGGTCCGGCCGTATGCCGGCCAGCCCCATCTTGAGCGCATAGCTCAGAGGACGACCCCCCGGACCCCGCCTGTACGAGACCGCCTCTATCTTGTCGCCCAGGATCTCCACTAGGCTGGAGGCTCCGTCTATCTTGGCCGACACCGCGTGGGCGCCGTCCATCAGGGCCTCGGCCTGGTCCGGATCTATGGTTGTATACTTTGGTTTGATGTTGCGCTCTAGCGTGTCGTAGCGTACAGGGGTGGTGTTGACCAGCAGCCAGTTCCTGCCCCCGGTTCTGACAAGCTTGAACGACTCGGGATAGCGCTTGTCGGCGATGGTGAAGGAAAGCTCGTCTTTGGTGGCTTTGGTGACCATGGCGGCGCCTTTGTCGGCCGTCGAGACTTTTCCCGCGCCATAGCCCTCCGGGATGACACCCTGGAAATTTCGATAGGAATAGTCGTGCAGGGGTTGCAGCACGGCCAGGTGCCTGCCGCCAGGGGCGGGCAACCCCTTGCGGACAGCCCAGCTGTGCAGTCCGGCAGGGCCGCCCAGCCGCAGATCATAGTGCAGACCCGCCCGCTTGGCTTTATGGCGCTGCAGCAGCCAGTCGTACAGCTCTCCGGCCTTCAGATCCTCCGGGGAGCTGGCTACATCTTTATCCGGTATGCCCGCAGCTTTCATGGGTTTTATTAAAAAGGGCCCCGCAGGGCCCTGTAGTTGAACAGTTGTGCTGTATGGTCCGGCCCTGCTAGCCTCTCTGGCGCTGGGCAAGCCTAAGTTTTCTCAGGGCCTGCGCTCTGGCCAGCTCCCTGCTGGTAATTGCACCAGAGCCTGCCGGGGCGCTGAACGTATCTCCGCTCATCCAGTTCTTGACTGCGCCGACCGCATTGCCGATTCCACTCCAGGCGTTTTTGCCTGCGTTGACAGCCGCGTTTATGCCTTGGCCGCCAAGCCCGGTGGCCGCGTCATAGCCTCTTGCAATCTGGTTGCCGATGTAGTTCGCCCCGCTCCCGATAGCGGAGCTGGCCGCATTATATCCTCTTGCAGCCTGGTTGCCGACGTAGTTTGCTCCCCGTCCAAGTTCTATTGCCGGATTTACTGCGCCGGCAGCGATGTTGGCCAGCCGTCCTTTAAGGTTTTCCACGTTCTGCTGCATTTGCGCCGGAATTCTTGACAGCGTCCGAGCCCCTTTGCCATAGGCTCCGGTTCTGGCTTTTTGATACAGCGTTCTGGCGTCGTCAGCCAGCTGGCCGGCGCCTTCTATGGCTGAGTTCATCACACCTGCGTTCTTTTGCATGTACCCTTCCAGGTACCCGTTGATGTAGGCGTTGTTCATGTCTGTTCCTTATAGGTTGTTGTTACATATTGGCTTGTCTTTTAGCCAGCATGTTGGCCAGCAGCGCGGCCGTGGAGCCGAGGACCAGCCCCGAGCCTCCGCCGATTGCGGCACCCTTGAGCCTGTTGCCTTTGCCGGCCACCGCCGCCCCTAGACCTGCCCCTCCCGCAGCGCCTATGCCGCCGGAAAGCGCAACGCGTTTCAAAAGACTGTTCATCCGCTCGCGTCTAATCTGTTCGATCAGGCTGTTCTCGCGTCTCATCTGTTCAATAATTGTCTGCATATCCTTCTGCCGCCTGCTCTCTTCCTCGGCCTCTCTGCGGGATTTAGACTCAGGC
>DYLS01000049.1 GCA_020721965.1 Blastopirellula marina
CGATTTTCCTAAAGGATGCCGCCGCCGTGGAACAGGCGGAGTTCCTGGACGCCGTCAAGGCCGCCAATGAGCAAGACGCCTTCGTCTTTTGGAATCACCAGGCGTGGAAGGGCGAGGAGCTGGGCCGCTGGATGGACGTTCACACGACCCTCTTCGAAAACAAATGGCTGCATGGAATTGAGGTCGGCAACGGTGATTCCTACTACCCAACCGCCCATCGTTGGGCATTGGAAAAGAACCTGACCATGGTCGGCAACTCCGATATCCATGTCCCGGATCTCTTGGAAAAAAATACCGCGGCGGAACACCGAACCATCACCTTGGTGTTCGCTCCCGAACGAAGCGTCGAGGCCATTCACGAAGCCCTCCGCGCTGGCCGGACAGCGGTTTGGTGGAAGGATCAGTTGATCGGCCGTCCCGAGTGGTTGGAGGCCTTAGCCGCAGCGGCGATTCGAATCGATCCCCCGCATTTGCGATCCAAGAATTCGATCTGGTTCCGAGTCCATAACTCCTCTGAAATCGATATCGTCCTGGATCGTAAAGGGACGGTCGGGCCAACACACGTCGTCCTGCCGGCGCGCAGCTCGATCATCGCGAGGATCAATGTAGCGGATGCGTCCCAACCCGTATCCCTGGAATACACCATCACCAATTTCCGGATCGCCCCCGATACCGGGCTTTCGGTGAGCTATACCATACCCGCCCCTTAACGTTTGACATTGCCAGAGGCGATTCGAGGTTTTTCCCGGGCGATCTGCTGAATCGCGGCCCGCCGGCGGGGTTTGGTATTCCCGTTTACGCTTCGGCGCGATCCGCTTTTAACGTTTTCGCCCAATCGCATTCTGCTGGGAAGCGAGCCGGTTGCAGCTTGCAGCGGCGCGACCAAGCTGAGCAAGCGACGCACGCGCAGTGGACCATCCCGCACGAATCCCAGCACGGATCATGGTCGCCTGCATCGCCTCGCGATTGTGCGATGCAGGCGTTTTTTGTTTCCGACGACCTGGGGCAAGTATCTCGCAGATACGGGAAGCAATGGCGTTTCGCGGATATGGGGAGCGACAGCGTCTCACAGATAGGAGAAGCAATAGCTGCTCGCGGATGCGGGGAGTAATTCGCCGGAAAGCGTTCCCTCCGCAACCGCTACCCTGCATCATTCTCACGGCGTATATTGACCGAAGTACGCCTTTTTTGCGAGGCTCCCTGAAAATTGCATTGCCGACACGCCGTTAGGCGATGCGGAGTCTCATTTACGGTCAGACATCTAGCCGCATTCCGGAATTGATTGTGAGCAGCCAAACCGACTGGGTCCCTCCCACCCGCGAGGAAATTGCGGAACGCTATTTCGCGCAGCTCCCTCATCCCCCCTACCCCATGCAAGAAGATGCCCTTCTGGCCTGGTTTTCCTGTCGCCAGGGCGTGCTGGTGTGTGCCCCAACGGGTACAGGCAAGACACTGATTGCCGAAGCTGCCTTATTCGAGGCGTTGCACACAAACACAGTTGCCTATTACACCACTCCCCTGATCGCCCTAACGGAACAGAAGTTTCGTGAGATGCAGCAAGCGGCCGAGCGATGGGGCTTTCGTCGCGAAGACGTGGGGCTTGTGACGGGTAATCGTCGCGAGAACCCAGACGCGCAAATCCTTGTCGTCGTTGCGGAAATCCTCTTCAACCGTTTGCTTCACCCCGAGGCTTGGGACTTCTCGTGCGTCAGTTCTGTGGTCATGGACGAGTTCCATAGCTTCAACGACCCGGAACGGGGCATTGTGTGGGAATTCACGCTCGGATTACTGCCCCCGCATATCCGCACGCTATTGCTTTCTGCAACGGTTGGCAACGCTCCAGAATTCTTGCACTGGCTTCGCACAGCCCACGGTCGCGATCTAGAGTTGGTCGCCAGCACCGATCGCAAGGTCCCGCTGACCTTCCAATGGGTCGGCGATCGTCTCCTGAACGAGCAGATCGAAGAGATGGCGGCGGGGGCCGAGAGTGAACGGCTTTGTCCAGCCTTGATCTTTTGCTTCAATCGGGAAGAGTGCTGGACCATTGCCGAACAGCTCAAGGGACGCGGGCTGGTAACGAAGGAACAGCAGCAGGCGATAGCGGAATACCTTGAGTCGCACGAACTGTCGCGGGGCGTGGGTCCCAAGCTCAGGCAATTGCTGATGCGGGGCGTCGGTGTCCACCATGCTGGGGTGCTCCCCCATTACCGTCGCCTCGTGGAGGAATTGTTCCAACGCAAGCTGTTATCCGTGGTGGTGTGTACCGAGACCTTGGCCGCGGGGATCAACCTGCCGGCACGCTCCGTAGTGCTGCCGTCGCTGGTGAAGGGACCCCGCGATCGTCGACGGATCATCGACGCCAGTTCGGCGCATCAGATGTTTGGCCGAGCGGGTCGCCCCCAGTACGATAGTCAAGGCTACGTCTTCGTTCTCGCACACGAGGACGACGTGAAACTCGCCCGTTGGAGAGAAAAATTCGATCGCATTCCCGCCGACGCCAAGGACCCGCAACTCCTACGGATGAAAAAAGAGCTGAAGCGAAAAATGCCGCAGCGCCGGCCAGAGGAAACGTACTGGAATGAGGCCCAGTTTTGGAAATTGAAGGACTCTCCACCCGCTCGTTTGGTAAGCCGTGGCCATCTACCCTGGCGGCTTTTGGCTTACATGCTACAGGCCTCACCCGAGGTGGAACCGATTCGCCGCCTCGTCAGCAAACGGCTCACGGACAGTTCTCATCGTGACGGTGAGTTGCGGTATCTGGACCAGATGTTGCTCACGTTGCGGCGGGCTGGTCATGTCCGACTGGAACCGCCTCCACCGGTCGAGGCCGCAGAATCGCCCCAGCCCAAGAAGATCGATTCTTCGCAGACATCCTGGGAATTTCCAGTGGATGCGAAGACCTCGGGGAGCGAGGGCCAGGTTGACAGCGACAGTCCCACTCCTCCAGGTTATGCCCCCGCTGCGGCGTTCTCCACGGAAACGCTGCCCCAGCTAACGCTTTTCCGCAGCGTGCATCCCTTGTACGGGATATTTCTCATTCATCAATTGGGTATCGCCGACGACCAGGAATTGCTTCAGGCCGTGGAGAGCGTCTTGGAGTTGCCTCGCTCTATATGGAATTACGTCCACGTGCCCTCCCACGATGATCTGCCCCCCGGTCCATTGGCTGTCCAGCGGCTCGACCCGCTGCTGCTGCACCTTGGGCTGGCACTACCCGATCAATTGACCGGGCGCAAGGCTGAAGACGATGAGGACGCCAAGGAAGAGCGGCGGCGGCGTCAACGCCGTGGTTTCGCGGAGGAGGCCCCTCGCGTTTTTACCCTGGCGGAAAAGTTGGAGCTACTGTTTTGCCATGATTATCCCGACATCCGAGACCTCCGCCTAACCCCGGTCTGGGTGGCTGGGGAACTGCTCGAGTTCGGCGGTCAATTCCACAAATACATCTCCGCCAAGAGTCTTCAAAAACAGGAGGGCCTCATCTTTCGCCACCTCTTGCGGCTGATCCTGTTGCTTGGTGAATTCAAGCAGTTGTGTCCGGCAGAGCTGACCGGGGAGGATTGGGCTGCCCGCCTCGACGGTCTAATCGCCGCATTCACACAAACTTGCCGTGAGGTCGATCCCGAGAGCACCGAAAAGGTCGTAGAGCAGATCGAGAGTGAAGCCCCGGCGGACGATTTATAGGGGGGCTACGATTCTCCGCGAAATTCCAGAGAAGGCACGATTTTGAACGAAAACCCATATTCTCAGAACAGAGACCCAACAAGGACAACGCCATGAGCCAGGCGAAGATTGGCGACAAGGCCCCAGACTTCGAGGTGCTCGATCACGAGGGGCGAAAACTCCGGTTATCCGATTTTCGCGGTCGCTGGGTCGTGCTGTTCTTTTACCCCAAAGACAACATGCCCATTTGCACGCGGGAGGCGTGCAGCTTCCGGGACGCTTATGACGAACTCGTGGAGATGGACGCCGTCGTGATCGGGGTCAGTCCCGACCCGCCGAAGAGCCACGCACGTTTTGCCGCAAAGTACCGCCTAACGTTTCCCTTGGTGACAGACGACGGAACCTTGAGCAGCCTCTTTGGCGTTCGGAAGCTATTCGGTCTTCTTCCTCGTCGGGTCACCTTCGTCATCGACCCAAAGGGGATACTTGCCCTCGAATTCTATGCCTCACTTGCGGCCGGGAAGCACGTCCAGGTGGCCAAGGAAGCCATCCGTCGCGCCTCGGGCTAAAGACTCATAAGGCGGTCCTAAGGCGAGGGGGCACCAGCAATTCAGCCGGATCCCGCACGGGATGGCGGGGGCAGCGGTCCTCCACCGTTCTGCAACAACACGGCTTCCCATTCTCTCAATTTCTCTCGCCAGGCCTCCAGGCTTCTCGTGGGATAATCGGCAGGCCAGCCCCCCTTGCGGAACTCTTCGCTAATCTCGCCGTCTCCAATCTCGTCTCTCCAATCCGCGAGGACTTTGCGCATGCGCTGCAAGACCTCCGCATGGCGTGGGTCACCGGCCAGGTTTTTCAGCTCATACGGGTCTGCCTCAAGGTCGTACAGTTCCTCCTTTGGTTTCGATGCCTGCATAAAAGCATCTTGTTCCGCGGAAAGTCTTCCCTCCAAGTGCATCACGTTGAGCAGCGCCAAAACCGGATACTGCATTTCCTTGTACTCGTTGTATTGGCAATAGGCGCGCTCAGGCATGAGGTTGAGGATGTATTTGTATCTTCCATCTTGGCAGGCCCGCATGGCATCGTGGGTGTCGTCCATTTTGTCCCGTGCCGTGAACAAGAAGTTTCGACGCGGATGATTTGGGTCCATCAAATCATGGCCTTGCATCCACGGTGGGACTGCCGTGCCGGACGCCGCCACAATCGTCGCTGTGACGTCGATTGCGCTGACCAACTCATCGCTAACAGTCCCCAGCGGGATCTTCCCCGGCCAGCGCATGATCAGGGGAACGTGCGTCCCTTGCTGGTAAAGGAATTGTTTGCCGCGGACCTCGCATCGACCGTTGTCTCCCATAAAAATGATCAGCGTTTGGTCGAGCAGGCCCTCACGACGCAGGCGGTCCACAATCTCCCCCACCAACGCATCCATCTTTTGCACCTCTTCCAAACCGTTTGCGATGTCTCGCCGCGTGAGAGGTGTATCCGGGTAGTAGGGCGGAACCACCACTCTTGCTGGATCCACAGGTCGATCCGGATAGTGGTGCCACGTGCGATGCGTGTTGGCTAGGGTAATCTGGGCGAAAAAGGGGCGGCCGTTGGCTTCTGACCAATCCTTGCCCGGAAACAACCGCGCCGGATCATGCTCGAAATTGAGATCGAGCTTCTTGCTTTTCCCTAAGACCGTCAAATAGCCCCCCTTTTGCAATAAGAGCGGAAAGGGCATGATCGGCGGGGGAAGCGGCTTTTTTCCCGCCGTGCGGTGTTGATGGGCACCAATGGCGTTCTGGTACATACCCGTCATGATGGCGCTCCGCGACGTGGAGCAGACGGGGGCAGTGGTGTGGGCGTTCCGATATAGAATACCCTCCGCCGCCAATCGATCCACGTTCGGCGTGCTCACACATTTCAGGCCGTAGCAACCCAGATCTGGCCCGATATCCTCGGCAAAAATCAAGACGATGTTCGGTGGGTCACCCCCTTCCGCCACGGTCGCACCGGCCGTGCCAAGCGCCGTTCCCAAAGCCATCGCGACAGCCAAGCCGAAGAGGGCGATTCCGTGAAAATGGCAACCTCGTGATCGCGTAAAAGCCGAAATGGCCAGCCAAACCACCGAAGGGCTGTTCCAGGACATGGCTCGCCGCCTCCTCGGTCAAGAGTTCCCAATCGTACGAGTGAATGCCACAGCGCAGGGTTGTCTGCTAGGCTCAACCTCTTGCAACCTCTTCTGGTCATGCCACATATTGCCTCGCAAGATATGCCGGGCACATCACCCCATCAGACGGGCTTTGCACCGTAGGATCGGCCGCCAGGCTTCTGCACCATGCTCGGGCCGAGATAGCATCATCGGGCCTGGATAGCACAAGATGCATCAAGCGGCCCGTCACCCCAGCCACTCAACGACCTTTTCGCCCCTCGTCGTAGCCCGCGGTCTCGACCAGCCCATCGCCATGCGTTATCCTAAACCATTTGGGTCGCGTTGGCACGAGTGGGGCACCCGGTTTTGATCGAAATAGGTGCGAGCCGTCCCACCTTGGATTGGTGCCCCAAGAGCTGAGAGACGCTCCGGAGCTTTCCCTATGGTAGAAGAAAACATCACGCTTCGATACGACGCATCCGGTGTCATCGTAACCTCTCCCAATGCGGGGACTTGGGATAGGGAAACAGGGTTGACCGAAGAAGACATCCGGTGGCTTTGGCCGCGCTTGACGGCTTGCCGCGACGAAGTCTTGGCGGACGTAGCTGCGAGGGTTGCGGGCAGGCCGATTCCGCCCGAGAAAGCCCCGCTCGACTCCCGTTTCGCGGATCTTCCCGAACGATTGCTGGGACCCGACAAAGCACTGACCGACCAATGGCTGGACACGGCCCATCGCTTTGCGCGGGAATTGGAGCGTGTCGTAATCCTTGGCATTGGTGGCTCCTACATGGGGGCACGGGCCATGTTCGAGGCCTGTTGCCATCCTTACCACAATGAGCTGCCACGGGAAAAACGAAACAGTCGCCCGCGTATCTATTTCGAGGGTAACAACGTCGATAGCGACGCAATGCGCGGTCTGTTGGACCTGCTCCAAGCCGATGATGCACCCTGGGGCATCGTCGTCATCAGCAAGAGCGGTTCGACGCTGGAAACAGCCACCGCCTTTCGCGTTTTCATGGATGCCCTCCAGGCTGCGGCGGGCAACCATTCCGCCCAGCGGGTTCTCGCCGTCAGTCAAAAGGGGAGCCGTCTCTGGCGACTCTGCGAGGCCCTTGGTGTCCCTCAAAATCAACTCTTCGAATTCCCTGAGGACGTGGGGGGGCGATTTTCCGTCCTTACCGCCGTGGGCCTTCTCCCCGCTGCCATCATGGGGCTTGATATCCGGGCGGTGCTACAGGGCGCGGCCGCCATGAACGCGGCCTTTCGTCGCGACACATTCGAGGCGAATCCGGTGTTGGCCTACACTGCCGTCTGCCATTTGATGGAATCGCGACGCCAGGCCAACATTCGAGTCCTGGCTACTTGGGGGAAACGCCTCGAAGCCGTAGGCTTGTGGTACGATCAACTGCTGTCGGAAAGCCTGGGCAAGAACGGTCTGGGAGCCACTCCGCTGACCGTCGTCAACACACGCGACCTTCACTCGCGTGGGCAGCAGCATCAGCAAGGCCGCCGTGACAAACTGTTCACCAACCTTTACCCGCAGAAAGCCTCGTTTCCAACCGTCCAAGTGCCACGTTGGGACCACGACGAAGATCAATTGAATGTCCTGGCCGCCAAGACCATCGGGGACATCCTCACAGCGGCGCGCCTTGGGACCAAAGATGCCTACTCCCAGGATCGCAGGCGGACCGCCGAGATCACTCTATCCCGACTCGACGAGCGATCGTTGGGCGAACTATTCCAGATGCTAATGCTCGCGACCGCCGTGGAAGGCCGACTGATCGGGATCAACCCATATGGCCAACCGGGGGTAGAGGCCTACAAACGCTGCATGCAGGCATACCTCAAGGGCCAGTGACGGAGGAATGCGGAGCCGCTTACCGGAGTCCGCTGGACTGGCAACGCCCGGCAATCGAAGCATGGACCATGCCGATCATGGATTATGCCGATAACGGACCATGCCGACATGATCAGGCGGATGTTTGCGGGCGTGTGACTTCCGCCAACATCCGCGCCGATAATGGTAAGATCGGATCTTGGTAAGAGTGGTTGATGACGAGGTTGCTAAGACGCGACATTTCCGCGAGGAGGATGAATATGGCCTCGGAACTGCGCTGGCTGGGGCACGGCTCATGGCAGATTCGTACGAAGGCGGCGAACCTGGTGCTGGACCCTTTTCTCGACGACTCGCCCGTCGCGCCCGTCAAGTCCAGCGAATTGCCGGCCGATTACATCTTGGTTTCTCACGGCCATTTCGATCATATCGCGGACGTGGAAAAAATCGCCAAGCGGACGGGGGCCACCGTAATCGCCAATTTCGAGATCTGCCAGTGGCTATCCGCAAAAGGAGTGGGAAAGACCCACGCCATGAACATTGGCGGCGGCTACAACTTCCCATTCGGCCGAGTTTATCAAACCATTGCTCACCACACTTCCATGCTGCCGGACGGGGCCAACGGTGGCCAGCCCTGCGGTTACCTGCTGTCCTTGCCCGAGGGCAATGTGTACTTTGCGTGCGATACCGGCCTATTTAGGGATATGCAGCTCATCGGCGACCGCGGTCTGGCATTGGCCGCGCTGCCCATCGGCGACAACTTCACGATGGGACCCGACGACGCCCTGGAAGTGGTCCGCTTGCTGCGTCCCAAACGCGTGATTCCGGTACACGCGAACACTTGGCCGTTGATTGCGCAAGACCCGCACGCTTGGGCCGAACGCGTCCGCCAGCAAGGCATCTCCAAACCGATCGTGCTGGAGCCAGGCGGCAGTTTCGTGCTCGATTAGTCATTTACCACCTTCGCTCATGCCGCACGCCACACCGCCACGGCATCCGCAAACCAATCACAGGTGCTGCCACGACAACGTAGGGTTGCTTGCTTGACTCAACTCTTGCATCGATGGCAAATAACACCCCGCAACATATGCTGGGCACGCAAGGCAATCACGCCGACTTTGCGCTGTAGTCCTAGACCGACGGGCATCCCCTATCGGGTTGCACCGTTGCATCGCACTCACAGCGGCCATCTCCAGAGAGCGGCTCCTCCCGCGGCAAGGCCACCTGAATCTCGCCGTTCACCACGCGAACTTCATAGAGCTGGGCGCGCAAGCCGGGCACGTCTTGGCAACCTCCGTCCTGAAGCCGGAATGCCCACATGTGGCGCGGGCAAATGATCATCCCCTCCCATAATTGGCCGGCGCTGAGCGAATCGCCCATGTGAGGACAAAGGTCGTTCATCGCATATACCTGGCCATTCACCCGAAACAGCGCGATGTCGTGGCCCGCCATCTGCACCAATCGACTCGCCCCTTCGGGCAACTCCTCCAGACTTGCCACCCGGATAAACCGTCTTGCGGAGTTGTCTTGCGAGTCCATATCGTGCACCATGATTCTGAAGGTGGAAGTGGCGGAATCCCAAACGCTAAAACCCCATAATTGGGCATTTCGTGCTACAGCGCAAAGTTGTTCGCTTGGCTGAACGTCTTGTGGTGATGGGACATATCGCTTCGCAATCTATGCTGGGCACATCGTACCATCAGGCGGGCTATGCGCTGTAGAACTTGCCGTGGCCCCCATCGACGCCCCCGGGCACGTCCACAACCGACATTTGCCGAATGTCCACCCGATCACTGGCCAGAGCCACATGAGGATGCCTGATTCCTGAATCCTATTTTACGGCAATCGATACCAAGGGCAAAAGGAAACGCCGCCGTGCTCACGAACCCGTTGAAAGAGAAGCTGCGTCGAGGGCTGCCGACATTCGGAACCTGGTTGTCACTCGGCAACGAACGTGTCGCCAGGATTTTGGCAAGACACCGTTTCGACTGGCTGACGGTCGATCTGGAACATAGTCCTGTGGACTGGCAGACCGCAGGTGCGATTGTCGGGTGGATTGCCGAGGCGGGCTGCGTTCCCCTCGTTCGTGTCCCTGGCAATGATCCCATATCCATCAAACGATCGCTCGACCTCGGGGCGTTCGGCCTGGCGATCCCCATGGTGAACACGCCGCAAGAGGCCGCTGCTGCCGTTCGGGCAGCCAAATATCCGCCGGTCGGCGACCGGAGTGCCGGAAACGGGATGCAAACGCTCACCTTCAAGGTCGGCTTCGAGCAGTACCTCAGCCAGGCGAATGAAGCGGTTTTCATCGCCGCTCAAATTGAAAGCGCGCTGGCCGTAAAAAACGCCACAGCCATTGCGTCGGTCGCCGGTATCGATGCCCTTTTCGTCGGGCCGAACGATTTGCGACTGCGGTTGGAGGCTTCGCCAGCGACGGAGCCACCGACAGAGGCAGCGACTTTGGACGCTGCTATCCGCGCTGTTGTAAAAGCGGCAAGAGAGGCTGGTCGCGCGTCGGGCATCCACGCAGCCAACCCCCAAGAGGCTCGCCGGTACGCCGAATACGGCATGACCTTCATCGCAATAGGAAGTGATTCGGCCATGCTGGAAACCCAAGCCGACCACTGGCTACGGGCCGTCCGCCAATTCGAGGATCAGGGTTGAGCGAGTTGCAGGGGCATCGCCAGACGGATCAGCAACCGGCAAATGCCCACCTTCGGGATTGGCTCTAGGCGGTGATCCCCCGCGTCAACACCATGAATGCTGTCTCCAAATTGATTTCCTCTTCGCGGAAGAGCGTCAAGCGGTAGCCTGCCTGCACCAGAATCGCCGCCAAATCGCTGTAATCGACATCGTTGGTCTTCAACGTCACCCGCAACCGATCACCCTTGGCATCCAGCGATTCGATAGCGGGATGGCCCTCCAGAACGCGAGCCGCCCCGTCCAGATCGTCGCGAACGCCAATCCACAGAACGAGCTTTTCCCGGACTCGGCGGAGCACTTCCTCAACCTCCGCGCACACAACCAGTTTGCCCAATTCGATCATCCCGACCTTGTTGCAAATGTCAGCTAGCTCCGGCAGGATGTGGCTGGATACCATGATCGTCTTTCCCATCTCCCGAAGCCGCTTCAAAAGGGCTCGGATCTCGATTCTGGCACGGGGATCCAATCCGCTGGCCGGCTCGTCCAAAATGAGGACCTGCGGATCGTGAAGCAACACGCGAGCCAAACCAAGACGCTGGGTCATACCGCGGGAAAGACTGGTGACGAACGCATCGCGCTTGTACCCCAGGTCTACCAGCGCCAGCATCTCTTCGCAGACCTGGCGACGCCGTGGCCCGTGGATACGGTAGGCGGAGGCGAAAAACTCGAGGTATTCGATGACCTTCATGTCGTCGTAGACCCCGAAGAAGTCGGGCATGTAACCGATCAACTTGCGAATTTCCTTGGGCTGCGTGTAGATCGAGCAATTGCAAACGTAGGCCTCGCCCCAGGTCGGCTGAAGAAGGGTCGCCAGCATCCGCATGGTCGTGGTCTTGCCCGATCCATTTGGACCGATAAACCCGAAGAGGTCGCCCTGCCGCAGCTCGAGCGTCAGCCGATCGACGGCTCGTTTCTCGCCGTAGATTTTTGTCAGATCATCGGTCTTCACCACCACCGGTCGGGCAACACTCTCTTGGGAAGCGATGGAAATGGCCGGTGCAGCCGTTGGTTCAACAGGAGAAAGGCTCATGGAATTAAAGACCTACCTCTTGGAAAGACTCGATGATATTGCAGATCGGGAGGCATCGGCCGGTTGCGCGAGCTACTCTGCCGGAGGGGCCAATTGATTCGTCTCCGCTCCGCTCTCCGCTCCTTCGACGGGACACACCGCACGCACGTACAAGACTGATCGATACCGTGGTCGTTTCCCAAGGGCCTGCTCACCCGGCTTCACGGCGATCGTCCCTGTGCCAGCGTCGGTATCGGCCCGGGCAAGGAGAATGGCTCGGCCGTTTTCCAGCCAATCCGTACCATCCAACCCGGCATACTGGGCATTCCACAATTTTACGTAACCTTCGCCCCCCGCCGCCCGGTACAGCAACATCATCCGCAGGATGTACCAAACGTCTCGGCTCGATCGGTCGTACGGAGCCGTCACTTGCCGGGCCTGCTGCTGAACTCCTTCGCCGATGGTTTCCACGCGACGACCATTGAGCCAGGACCGCAGTTCTCGGCGGTCTTCTGCGATTTGAGGCCGCCACGCAGCCCCTGGCTCTAGCCGTCCCACGAAGTAGACCCAACCCCGATAGATCATGACCGCACCGTCCAAGGCAAAGGGGAATTGATTCGTCACGGAGCCATCTAAAAGCCCTTGCTGGTCCGTAAGTCGCGATTGCAACAGCGGGCGATCCATTTTGCCGTCCACAACGGCGGAGACAGCACGAGTGGCTTTTGCGGCCACGGGCAACCCTTCCAGCCGGGCTGACGGACCACCAAAGTGAATTGTGTATTTCCCCGCTACGTCCCCGACACCGAGCCTGGCTCCCTCCATGCCGCCCAGCCCTCCCCCGGGCGATGCAAACCAGCCCACCGAGGCAGCGGTGACTCGCAAACCCAAGGCGTCCCCGTGGCTCGGCTCAGGAAATACATCAAAGACTTCCGGCTGAGACGAAAAGAGATTTGCCCAGGTGATGCCGCGAGCTCGCTCGTTTTCGACGTCGAGGTCGATCAAGCCGACCTCGTTCACCAGGACTCCCCTTCCCTTCCACGCCTCCGCCAGTTGCCAAGCAAAGATACAGACGACGACCACGATCAGGGGGAACGTGAGCCAAGTCCAACGTCGATCAGGAAAATACCTACCAAGGACCAAGTAATCCAAAGGCCCCACTAACAGGAAATACACCCCCATGAGGATCGCCACGGTAGAGAAAGGGATGAATACTACCCCCGGGAATTCCTCCAGCGCCGCGCGCAGTTGCCCCGACAGGTCGTTGAAGCCATGATGCATCAACGTCCGCCGTTCGAGGCCCTGCTCCCCGGGTGACTCCCCGCAGTCGAGCAATCGTTCCAATAGCCGGTCTTTCTGCGTCCAGTCGCGAATGGCCCGATGCGATAAGTCCACCGTACACAAGATGACCGTCCCGAATCCGTACTGGCGACGGAAGATCAGAGGGATGTTTCCTTCCTTCGCCAGGACCCTGCCACGAAAGCCCGGCGACTGAACCGCCTTCAGATACGACTCACCGCGGCGAATCACGATCGGCCGAGGACTTTCTGCATAACTCTCCAGGGCCGACGTTTTGCGTAGTTGGACGCTCCCCTGGATCCCGTCGGGCAAGGCCCAATTCAAGGGTCCGCCTTGTCGGAAAAGCTCCGCCGCCGCTTCATCGACGCTTAATATTAGACGCCCACCGGAGGCAACCCAATCGCGTAAGCCCTCGCACGCCTCGTCCGCTGCACGCAATTTCTCTATGAACCGCGAATCCGAGCCGGTCGTGAGCACGACGGCGGAAATCATCTGGTAGGCGTCGCCGCTTTCCGGTAGCAGGGCCGGATCCGCAACACTCAACCAGCGAATGCTGGTCGCAGAGCCGCCCTCACGGTTTTCCGCAATCGGCGTCGGCCCGATCTGGACAACGATAAGCTGTTCGAACGGCGTACCCTTCCCTCCCCCCGGCGACGAACCGCCTGGACTGAGGATAGAGCGGAGATTCCTCCCATCGGCCAGTCTCCACTCAACGATCACGTCTCCCTCGGATCGGCCTAACCGCACCAACGCCTCCACGGTTCGAACCTCGTTCCAACCCACGTCCACTCGGTCGAAAGGATACGCGCAAAGGGTGCCTTCGCTGTCCGTGGCCATCAGAACCAAGTCGCCGGATGCGCCACTCGTCCCACCGCTGAGTGCGACTTGAACCGGGAGCCACAGCCCCGGCTTGACAACTCCCCCCCAGATCAAGTGAACGGATTCGATCCGCGGATCGGCCCTCCCAGCCTCGGCCTGCTGCAAACTGGCATGCTCTTTCCCTATTTCGCCAGGGGAAGACGACGCTATCGCTCCAGCATGAGCCAACACCACCTGGAGCGAGATAGGCATCGCCACAGCAAGAACGAAAAGAATAGTAAGACAGCTTCGAGGAAACTTCACGTGCGAAATGCCTAGTTAAATTCAAATAATCTGAGGCAATACCCCCTCTACAGTATTATAACACGTCGCATCAAAAGTCGCCTCAGGGGCAACCATCGAAACCGTTGCGAGCATACCCCACAAAAGGTGATGCAGCCCCAAGGCTACGGTATATGTGGTATACCGATATGCGGTACATGCAGTACGCACACGCCGCTCGACAGTTCACGGCTTACCCATTTTAACAATCGTGATGTGACAGAGAACGGCCCGGACGAGTCATGCTATCGCAGACGCTACGGTTTACCACTGTTGGGGCACACGCAAATGAATTGCCCGCACCCGGGGCAACCGCATCCGTATTTCTTCCGCAGGGCCTGCGTCAGGTCGATTTGGGCCACATTGGCTATGGTCGTCAGCCAAGCGATGACATCCGCGAACTCCGCCTCGCGCTCTTCCTGTGACCCGCTCCTGAGTGCGGCGGCCAGCTCTCCGACCTCCTCCATCAGCCACATGAACGTGCCGTCAATGCCCCGCGCCACATCCTTTTCGTAGTACATCCGGTATATCAAAGTCTGAAAATCGGCGAAGCTGATCGACGCGAGTCTTGAATCGGCAGAATCGCGAGCGCTCTCGTTCGGCACAGATTCCCGCTCTTTCATGGTCGGATTCCTCTTTTCAATCGCTCCCACCATTCCCTGCCTGACATGCCATGCACGGACGCGGCTAGCTACCATGCCCCTCGTTTTGCGGGGTTAGCGTACCTCAGAACGGCGTGCACCGCCCGGGAGGGGTCTTTCGCCCAACAGCCAGGCCACCACCTCCACCAACCCCTCTTGATCGTGGGTTGGCGCTACACAGTCGGCGGCATTCTTTACGCTCGGTAAAGCATTTCCCATAGCGATTCCCAGACCCGCCTCGCGAATCATCGGCAAATCGTTCACATCATCGCCCACAGCGCACACAGCGTCTAATGGCACCCCGAACAAAGCAGCAACTTTTTTCACCGCCGACCATTTGTCCACGCCGCATGGCGCAATTTCGCAAAAAAAGCCTTCGTAGCGCGGACTGCGCAGGACGTGCGTGACGTATTGCCCGGGGTACACATGCTGGATCGCGCGTTCCACCATCAGCATCTGCTCGCGATCCCCGATGGTAAATGCGGCAAAGACGTCCAGCGGAGACTCCTCATCCATTCGCTGCCAATACCTTTCGCAACCCGGGTTTGCGGCGAGATATTCCCGCAGATAGGCGTTGGGGATATCGCTGGGGTCCAAATAGTAGTCGAAACCCTGGTCGAACGTGTCGGAAAGCAGTACCGTCTGGCATCCGTGCTTGCGTACTAGCAAAATGATTCGGCGAAGGGCCGGGAGGGGAAATTCCGCGCGAAACAGCGTTTGATGGTTGCGGGGGTTCTTGACCACGGACCCACTGGATGCGATGACCGGCACATCTAAACCCATCGCTTCCACTAATGGCAGTGCGCGGCTGTATCTTCGCCCGGTTGCCAGAACCACTTGCAACCCCACCGCCCGAGCACGTCGAATCGCCTGACAAGTTGCTACCGTCAGGTGATCCTCACTATTGACCAACGTGCCGTCGATATCTATAGCCAATAGTCGATATGGCAACATAAGGTAGATAATGTAGGTGTGCTATTAAGTCGATCGATCCGGTTCGGCGAGGTGGTACGGGACTCTCGCATCGTATCACATAAAGACCGTGCCGTCACCTGGCATCGCGGCCACTCCCATGCAGACTTTCCCGGCACCTGGCATTGCGATTCCGAAAGGTTGCGTTGCTCGCTCACGATACTGTGCGACTTCGCCTCGCAGCCCTAGTCCCCACGCACGGTACGATTCGCACGAGAATGAAGCTAGCCGGGGACCGCAGTGGGGGATGGGGAATTGCCGTCCCAATGCAAGATACGATTCGCACGGGAATGAAGCCCCGCTCGGCGACCGGGCACCGTCCCACCCCGCTGGCCGAGTCCCCTGATGTCGGCTAATGTCCGCTAATGTCGGCCTCGCTCACCCAAAGGAGCGGCAGCCGCAGCCGGTAGCTTGCTAGCGAACCGTAAATCGCTTAGGCTGTGAAAGTTGGATACGAAAAGCCGCATGACATGGGGCGTCTGACGCTGGGGGCGGTTTATCCACAATAAACCCAGCGCTATTTGCCGCCCAATAATCTGAAATCGCGAGTGTTGTTCGGACAAATTTATTGACACGCAAGAATCGGCCCCGCTCAGGCTTCCAAACCAAGACAAGCATTCAAACCAAGAACCGAAACGTATGGATCAGCCGTCGCTTCTGGATACCCTGCCTTCCGACACCAAGCTCGTGATGCTCTTGCACAATCCGAAGGCCGGCAGGCACTCCTCGCAGCGAAGAATGGAAAAGCTGGTCCGATCCATCCAAGAGCTTGGTTACCAGGTCGAGGTATCTACCGATCTGGCACAGGCCACGGAAGTCGCCAACCGTCGTCACGAAGCCGGCGATTTGCGATGTCTCATCGGGCTTGGGGGCGATGGCACCGCGCTGGAGCTGATCAATCGTTGTTCGACAGGCGTGCCTTTACTGCTGTATCCAGCGGGAACGTCCAATCTTGCGGCGTCATACCTGGAAATCAGCAAGAATCCCATCGAAGCGGCGCGGCTTGTTCAAAGCGGCCGTGTTCTGAGACTGGACGCCGGCGCCGCCAACGGACGCTTGTTCCTGGTAATGGCCAGTTGCGGTTTTGACGCAGCAGCCGTGCAGATGGTGCATCGGCGACGCTTGCAAGGACACCGCGGCGGACATGGCAGCTTCCTGAGTTTTCTCGGCCCAATTTTCCATCTTATGCGGACATACCCCTTTCCAGAGCTTTCGGTCACCTACACCCTCCACGACCATCGCGAGGAGAAGGTGCTCGCCCCCGTGGCTTGGGCCTTCGCGTTCAACTTACCGAAATACGGCTGGGGGTTACCCCTCACGCCCCAAGCGGATGGGATGGACGGGCAATTGGATATCTGTACTTTTGCCCGCGGCGGGGTGATGCGAGGATTGTGGTACACGGCCATGAGCCAGCTCTCACTCCATTCGAAACTCCCCGATTGCACGATAGTTCGGGCCAAGCGAATTCGCATCACGGCAACGCAGCCGGTCGACTATCAGCTCGACGGCGACCCGGGAGGGATGCTGCCCCTGGATATCGAAATCGCGGTGAGACAGGTTCCCGTGATCGTCGCTCCGCGAGTGGCGGACAAATACGCCAACCGCACACAGGTCGAGGGCGGCTCCGATGCTTCGCAATCTACCGACACCGCATGACCCTTGCGCAGGCGTGCTTGGCGGCTTTCGACAGCGACGGATAGGGCAGATAGGATTCCAAGGTAACAATTACGCGACCATGCAGGCGGAATCGAGACCCTGCCTCCAGAGTGCCCAGGCATGTCCCGGTATAAAGTCGGCTCGAAATGACTTATTCCGCTCGCCGATGGATGCCCGACAGTAGCGCGAAATCATCGGTCGTTCACACAAACGTCTTGTAAGGAGGAGACAATGCTACGGCTTCCCGTCGAAATCGGGTCCTATCGTTGCGGTCCCGGGCAACCGCTTCTGTTCATCGCGGGGCCGTGCGTCATCGAATCCCAGGAGTTGACGGTACGGGTCGCCAACTTCCTCCGGCGCACCGCTGATGAACTCCATTTACAAATCGTCTTTAAGGCCTCCTTCGACAAGGCAAATCGTACCAGCCTTCACTCGTTTCGCGGGCCAGGGATGGAAGAGGGACTACGAATCTTGGCCCATGTCCGGGCAGAGTGTGGTCTGCCGATTACGACCGACATCCACCTGCCGCACCAGGCATCCCCCTCGGCAGAGGTGTGCGACCTACTCCAAATTCCAGCCTTTTTGTGCCGCCAGACCGATCTGCTGGTCGCTGCCGGATCGACCGGCAGGCCCGTACACGTAAAAAAAGGGCAATTTATGGCCCCTGGCGACATGCGACACGTGGTGACCAAACTTGCAGACGCCGGTTGTCGCGATGTGATCCTGGGCGAACGGGGGACGTTTTTCGGGTACGGTCGGCTGGTCAACGACATGCGTAACATCCCGCTCATACAATCTTTGGGCGTCCCCGTGATCTTTGACGCGACCCACAGCGTACAGGAACCCGGCGGCCAAGGCGATCGTTCTGGAGGTGATCGGAGAATGGTCCCTCCGCTGACACGCGCGGCGGTGGCTGCGGGAGCGGACGGGGTGTTCCTCGAAACCCATCCCGACCCCGATAACGCCCTCAGCGACGGCCCCAACATGGTACCGCTCGAACAATTGCCGGATTTGTTACGTCAATTGGCGGTGCTCCGAAGTTTGTATCTGCGTGATTTCGCGGAGAATCCAGCATGAATCGTGGAGGATTTCGAGAAGCAGTCGCCCCCTGTATCGATTGCGATCCGCCAAAGCCCGTCTTCCGATTTCTGACTTCGCCACTCATGAGTTGCGTACTTTTGCTGCCGATACTTGTCGGTTGCCCGAAACCTGCGCAACAACCGGCGACCTTGCAATCCAACAGCGCGAGCCAGACCGCTACGCTCCACCGAGATGAATTATTCGAAATCGCCATCGATACCCTGAACCGGCTCTACCAGTTTGACGGAATGGACATGGCGTTCCAGGTGGCCGATCGGCTGGACCAATGGATTCGCACCCAGAGAGCGCTGGTGGATTGGCAACCGGATGCACTCATCGCCACGCTCCCCGCGGAAATGCAGCAGCTCCCGGAGGTCAAAAGCCTTGCCGATCTGCATTTCACCCGAGACGATGCGTTTTTTCTGCAAACCGCGGTATGGCTTCGCGACATCGCGAGCTGGGCGAGGGGTGATGGGGTCGACGAGCTGTCCCGTGCCAAAGCGATCTTCGATTGGGTGGTCTTTCATATTCAGTTGGATCCGCTGGATGTCACGCCGCAACTCTCCGACGGTGAAGCGATCGTGCGATCGCCTTGGCAAACGCTGCTTTTCGGCCGTGGTACCGCCACCGCCAGGGCCTGGGTATATTTGCTGCTTTGTCGGCAAGAGGGAATCGACGCGGCCATGCTCGCCATCAACGTGGCGGCGGAAGGGCAAGAACCACGCTGGGAGCCTTGGGCCGTGGGCGTCGTGATCGACGGGAATATCTACGTATTCGAACCGAGCTTGGGGCTGCCCATTCCTAGCGAAAACGGTCTGAAAATGACGCCCGGAAAGGGGTTGGAAATCCAGCCCGCCACTTTGGAGGAACTGGCTGGGAACGACGCCCTCCTGCGACGACTCGATGCCGATCCGAGAAATGCCTACCGCGTCAAGTCCTCGATGCTCCGTTCCGTTCGAATGCTACTGGAAGGCTCGCCCGGCTACCTCTCCCAGCGAATGGAGATGGTAAGGCGCATGTTGGCCGGTAATGAGTCCCTCGTTTTGACGGCATGTCCATCTCCCAGCGACGAGGCCAAGAGATTTCGCGATCTCCCCCGGGTCGAGGACGTGGCCCTTTGGACCGTGCCCTATCGGGATCTGCTCCAAAAACGACAGTTCGCAACCGAAGTGAATCGCTACCAAACCCTGGACCTGCTTCCCTTTTCCATGCACACGGAGAATATGATGCCGCTCTGGCGAGGGCGCGCCCTGCACCTCAAGGGCGACCTGATCGGAGATGAGAGCGCGACGACCTATTACCAGGCCGCACGACCTGCCCAAAGGCTCTTGGACTCCTCCGGCATGAATTCAACCCAGGAGATGATCTACATCCAAGCCAAACTCAGCG
Source organism: Blastopirellula marina (assembly GCA_020721965.1). GTDB lineage: Bacteria > Planctomycetota > Planctomycetia > Pirellulales > Thermoguttaceae > Thermogutta. The sequence goes on from DYLS01000049.1 coordinate 19,515, forward strand.
CCTCCTATTGGCTCGGCCTGATCTCCGTCTGGATGGGAAATCGAAAATCGGCGGAGGACCTCTTGATCAACCGCACCGCCTTGTCTCTTCCGGGACAGCCTTGGGAACCAGGCGTGACGTATGCCCTGGGGCGTCTCAACGAAAAGCTCGGCGATTATTCCCGAGCCATTACAGCGTACCGGGCCGACGTCCACCTGCCTAGCCGATTTGGCAACCTCGTTCGGGCCAGATGGATCGAGGAGCTGACTGGGGCAAAGCCGTTGCAGATCAGTGGTCCGCCACCTGGCGCAGCGTCTCCCACAACGAAAACGCCCGAGACTGACACAGACACAAAGCCGGCTCCCGCTGAGACGGAAGATTCCCCCGGCGCTGGTCCGCCCAAAGGCGAGAAATCCACAAAGTGACCCGGCCGCCAGAAACATTCTCCAGCACCTCGTATCTCTCCCACATTTTCCAAGGCTCCTATTCTACCGTGTGGATTTGAAGCGTCTTTTGTAACCCTTTACCGGTATAGAGTGGGGAAAACGCGGTGTTTTCACGAACTGTGTGGAAAAGCCCTCTGCTCATACCCGCCGATTGCTCAAGGTTACCACAAGATTTTGTTGTTGACGCAGCGGGGCGCCCCCAAGGTTCCGTGAACCGTCAACGCCTTTTCAACCGACAATTGAACCCCAAATTGGATAGGCAGCCCCAAATTGGATAGCCAGGATGTTTGGCAACAAGGAGAAGCCGCGAATAAGCGGTTGCGATGTCGCTTTGCGAGGCAGTCTTTTTGTGGTCGTCTGGGGCGATTGAGGAAGCGTGAATCGATCGCTATACTTTATAGGTTTGGGAAAGCACGGTGCGCGCCAGCGTGTTGCGTGCGTGAATCAAATGCCGCAATCCCCCCAGGTTGAGGATTTTGTATAGCGGTGGTGGGGGATACCTCCCAGCCAGCGGGCCAAGACCACTCGTTACCTCCGGAGCGCGAATCATGAAGGAAGGCATTCATCCGAATTATGTAGAGACGAAAGTCACTTGCGGTTGCGGCAACAGCTTCGTTACCCGAAGCACCAAGCCGGAATTGAAGATCGATATCTGCAACGCCTGCCATCCTTTTTTCACGGGCAAGCTCAAGTATGTGGATACCACGGGGCGGATCGAAAAATTCCGCAATCGTTTTTCGGGAGGCTATTCGAGCGTGGGCAAAGGAAAAAAGCAGGCCCAGTAGCAACAGCCTCCGCAGGAAAGCTGAGGTCTGCAGAAGCCGGTGTTCTCACCGATCTAGGCAGGCGGCTGCCAACGCTGGTAGCCGGACCGCGCTTTGGGTCAGGGTCTTGGTCTCTGCTCGGTTTTCGGGGACATCCGTGGCGTCTTCATGAAGCCGACGTTTACTGTGCGAGTATTCCATGCGTAAACAACTGGACGAAAAGTTCGCCCGGTTTGAGCAATTGGAACGCAGCCTTCACGATCCCGAAGTGCTCAGCGATCCCTCACGGATGTCCGCCATCCTTCGCGAACACGGATCCCTTGCCAAATTGGCAACGCGTTACCGCCGTTTTCGGCAAATCTCACAGCAAATCTTGGAAATCCGAGAACTTGCGGACCAGTCGCCCGACCTCGAACTTCGCGAGCTGGCTCAATCCGAGTTGGAGGAGCTGCGGCAAGAACGCGAATCGCTGTGGGACGATCTTCTAGCCTTGACCGTGGGTGGGGAAGATGCAGCGAGATCCCGCTGCATTATGGAGATCCGTGCCGGCACGGGGGGTGAGGAAGCCGCGCTTTTTGCCCGCGATCTCTATGAAATGTATCGCCGTTACGCGGAACAGCGGAACTGGAAACTGGAAATTCTCGAGATGAATCCCACGGAGCTGGGCGGATTCAAGGAAATCTCGTTCGGGTTGGAGGGCGAAGAGGTCTTTCGCCGCATGCAGTATGAAAGCGGCGGACACCGCGTCCAAAGGGTCCCCGAAACCGAGGCCAAGGGACGAGTCCATACTTCCCTGGCCACCGTGGCCGTACTCCGCGAACCCGACGAGGTGGAGGTCGATCTCAAGCCCGAGGACTATCGCCGCGATACCTACCATGCCAGCGGTCCCGGCGGGCAGCACGTCAACAAGACATCTTCCGCGATTCGCTTAACGCATTACGAGACGGGCATTGTGGTCCAATGCCAGGATGAAAAAAGCCAACACAAGAACTTCGCCAAGGCGTTGCGGGTCCTAAAGAGCCGCATTTACGAGCACTACCAGCGCAGCAAGGACGCGGAACGGGCCGAACAGCGGCGAAGCCTCATCGGGTCGGGAGATCGCAGCCAGAAAATCCGGACCTATAATTTTCCCGAAAACCGCGTAACCGATCACAGAATCAATCTCACGCTGTATCAATTGAACAATATATTGGCAGGCAATTTGGACCCGCTGATAGAGGCCATTTTGGATCACGAGCGAGCGGAACTTCGCAGCACGTTCGGTCCGCTCGATTAATGCTACAGCGCTGCGCTGTTCTCAATATCTCGTAGGGATGAGAAACAACGCATTGCAACGTATGGTGGGCGCATCATACACGCACACGGACCTTACGCTGTAGGATTATGATCTCCCAACAATCGTCGAACGGCTGGGGAGCCCTTGCCATCGGCATCGTGTCTTGGATTCCAGCGAAAAGGCCATCTCACCATGCCCGAATCTGAGGTCTGGACCATCGGGCGACTCCTCTCATGGACGGCCGACTACCTCGCAAAACATGGCTCGGACACACCACGGTTGGACGCCGAGGTCCTTCTCGCAGCCGCAAAGAGCTGCCGACGCATCGAGCTTTATACGGCCTTCGATGAAGTCGCCTCGCAGGAGGTTCGCACAAAATTCCGTGCAATGGTTCGCGAGCGGGCAGAGGGCAAACCGGTAGCCTATCTGGTCGGGCATCGCGAATTTTTCTCCCTCGACTTTCAGATCACCCCAGCCGTGCTGATCCCCCGCCCTGAAACCGAAGATTTGGTCGTGCGTTTGCTGGACGTCGCCAAGGACCTCGCCAGGGACGCTCCTCTCCGGGTTTGTGACATGGGTACGGGTAGCGGCATTGTCGCGGTTTGTGCGGCGAAGCATTTGCCGCAGGCCGAGGTCACAGCGGTAGACATCAGTCGCGAAGCGATTCAAGTGGCTCAAAATAACGCCCGGAAATTGGGGCTGGCAGAGCGCATCCACTTCGTTGAGAGCGACCTTTTGAGCGCCCTCTCGCCCGATGAGTCGTTCCATGTCATTTGTTCCAACCCCCCTTACGTGAGCGAAGAGGAATTTGAGCAACTCCCTTCCGACGTGCGCAAGTACGAGCCTTATCAGGCCCTTGTGGCCGGTCCTCGCGGTACCGAAGTCATCGCTCGGTTAGTGCCGCAAGCAGCCGAACGCTTGGTATCCGGCGGTTGGCTGCTCTTGGAGATCAGCCCCATGATCCGCGAAGCAGTGACGGATATCCTCGAGGCCGACACTCGATGGGAAGTCGGTCCTACGCTTAAAGACTCGGCGCAGCGCTGGCGGATCGCCCAGGCGCGGCGCATCTGAACTTTTCGGGCACCGGGGCGACACAACGGGGCCATCACCGTTCCAGGAGCCGCCCAGCCTCCCCTACCCTGCTCTTTCCTGCCGCCCCGGCTCTGTTTACGAATCGGCGAAAATTCATTCCGCCGCATCCGCGGAACCGCGGAACAAGGCGTGGCGCAACAAATTACGATCTGAGGTCAAGGGGCCATCTTGGCCGCCCTCCTCAAAGATCTGCCGCATGATCGCGAACTTGGTGTCAATCACATCGGCGTAGCGCACCAGGAGAGCCTCGGAAAACATCGTTGGTTTCGAAACGCCGCTACCAGGCCAATCTTGATGCGAAACAATGATATGCTCCAATTTGAGCAAGCGCTCGCCCGAAAACCCGACCTCGCTGGCCGCCTCACGGATGATATCTCGCCCCAAAACCACGTGGCCGATCAAAGCACCATCCGGCGAGTACACAGCTTGCAGCGGTGAAGATACCAGCTCTCGCAGCTTGCCGATATCGTGCAGAACGCCACCTGCCAAGACAAGCTCTCGATCGATCGGCGGCCGCAGCTCAGGATACTGCTGCACGTATTTCTCGGCTAGAAACACACAAATCTCGGCAACAGAAAGCGTGTGTTCCAGCCATCCGCCGGGGTATGTGTGATGGTGCGTCCGGGAACCAGGGAGCGTCAAGAGAGGCTGTCTTTCGTCCTTCAAGATTTTCTCGGTCATGTCCCGAAGAGGAGAAGGGGACATCCTCTCAGCCAGTAGCGTCATCAACTTGGCATACAACTCTTCTTTGGGGACAGGTGATTCCGGCACGTATTTGGTGGGATCGAATCCCTCCTCATAATCGCTCTCACGGATGTGCCGGATCTTGCGGATGTCCAGCGTCGGCCCCCATCGCGATTGTCGCAGGCTTGCCCGCACCTTGAAAAAATCGCCAATCTTCCATTCCTTTTCGCAAGTTTCGTACCACGGCGAGTTCGCCCAAATGGCAACCTCGATCTCCTCCGACCCGTCACGGAATTTCAACAACCAGAACGGCTGGTTGGTCCGAGTGGTACCACTTTCCTTCGCCACCAGTAACAAAAAGAGATCCGCCTCATCGCCGAGCGATAAATCCCCAAGGGAACGAATTTCTCGCGATAGAGCCATCGATTTTTCGGAAGAAATCTGGGGTTGGCCGCGAATCGGGATAACGTCCATTCCGATAAAAGAACAGGGACGGCTTCCTGCTTCGGGGATCGGGTAGTTTGGCCTGCGTCCCGCCCCCACGCCCAGGAGCGTCTCACCCTCCGCCATCCAGGAGCGTCGTAAGCGATTTTAATCCCCGTCGAGCCAAGAGGGAACTGGACTTTTGCAAAGTGCGCGCCCCCCATCTGAGAGAGGGTTACAAGCTGGAGGGCTGGGCAACTCAGGAAAACAAGAAAAGCCGTTTTCATGAGAAACGGCCTTCACCCCGCCATCGCTCCAGGGAACGTGGGGGCTTGTGGCGTCAAGTTGCAAAAGCCCAGAGGGAAGTTGCCCGTCCATCCGTTCGGGAATGAAGATGAGCCCGCCGCGAAGAAAGCTACGCCCGCAATCCCCGTCCCTCAGCCACGTTACCCGCAATTGGGAAGAAGACTTTGCGCACTACCTTGCAGCGGAGTGCCATCTTTCCGAGAATACCGTCGCTGCCTATCGCCGCGATCTGCGCCGCTTTCTCCGCTGGTTGGGAAACCGGCTACCCGCTCAACTGGAGATTCAGGATCTGTCCGACTACGTGGCTTGGCTGCACCAAGAAAAACTGGCCGCAGCGTCATTGGCTCGGCACGTCGTTTCGCTTCGGCTATTTCTGCGTTACCTCCAATTGGAGGGGCTGCTTACGCAGAACAAAGCGGAACTCCTCGGCGGCCCCAAACTGTGGGAACGCGTCCCGCACGTCTTAACGCCCGGCCAGGTGGAAGCGTTGCTTCAGAGTCCACGTCCCTATGACCGCTGCTATCTCCGCAATCGGGCGTTGCTGGAATTCCTATACGCCACCGGTTGCCGCGCCAGTGAGGCAGCAAACCTGCGCATGGCCGACCTTCATTTGGAGGAAGCCCATTGCGTCTGCCGTGGCAAGGGAAACAAGGAGCGCGTGGTCCCCTTGGGCAAACGAGCGATCCAGGCCTTCCATGCCTACCTCGGCGAAGAGCGTCCGCGTTTGGCGGCCGCCACCGGGGGCCATACCCCTTACGTCTTTCTCTCCTATCGCGGCAAGCGCATTCGGCGTGAACGGATTTGGGAATTGCTAAAACTCCACGCGGTCAGATCGGGTATCCCGCCGGATATCAGCCCTCACACACTGAGACACAGCTTCGCCACGCACCTCCTAGCGGGGGGCGCGGACCTGCGACACGTCCAAGAGATGCTGGGGCACGCGGGCATAGCCACCACACAGATCTACACCCACGTCAACTACACCCGGCTGAAAGCCGTCCACAAGCGTTTTCACCCCCGGGCGTGACGAGAGCCGGGCAAACCGCCCACAGCCGAGATCGCTTTACTCCTTGCGAGGCGGGGCGAACTTGATCTTTTCCACAAGGCGGACAATGCGTCCGTCGGGTGCGAAATAGCCCGAGACGGCCGTGATCGCCTTCATCACGTTTTCGTAGTTGAGATCGTAGTCGCAATCGAATTCCACCTCGGCGTCGCCGGCGCCGCTCGGACCGGCCTGGTCGCCGACCAAAAGGCGGATCTGTTGGCGCAGATCCTCGAAGCTCCCCAATCGTCGCTCGGACAAATAGATGCCCGCCAGTCGCCCTCCCGCCGCCGCGGTCAAGCGGACCTTGATCGGTGGCAATTGGGCGTCGCTGGGCACGCCCGCGCTTGGGGCGGCTAGCGGCATTTTGATGTAAAAATCCCCTTCCGGCGATACGATCTTGAACGTCATGATGAAGAACGTCAAGAGCTGGAACACGACGTCAATCATGGGCGTCATCATCAGCTCGATTTTGTCGCCTGATCGGGTACCCGAGCCGCGAAACTTCATCGTCTAGGTGCTCTCTTGTTTGGCGCGCAACGTAAACTTTTCAAACCCCACCGATTGACACGTACGTATCAGTTCCTGCACGCGTCCCGTCTTGGCATATCGATCGGCCCGGATGATGATCGTCGTATCCCGATAATCACCGCCGCGCCGCTCTACCAATTGTTTTTCCACCTGAAGAATGGGTATGATCCCATCTAGAGTGTATTCCTCCACGCCGTAAAATACCGTCCCCTTGGAAGTCATTTGCAAGGTAACGGGATAGGCTGGGGCTGTTTCGGGAGGTTTCGCAAGCTCGCTCGCCGGCAGACGAATCAACTGGTTTTGATCCCCCTCGGAAAAGTTGATCAGGATCATAAAAAAGGCGATCAACTGAAATGTCATGTCGATCATCGGCGTCATATCGCCTTCGGCATCGGGGATCTGTCTTCCACGCCCATACCGCATTCGTGTCCACTCCTCAAGCCAGCAATCTTGGATAAGGCTCGCCCCCGGGGCCCGACCAACCCTCGTGACTGGAGCTCGCTTCTACCACCCTGTTCAGGTTTTCTTGACCCCGGCCCCGGAGAATCGCGACATCAACCCCTCGCTCACGATTCCGACCTCGAGAACCAGGCGTGCGATGCGATTGCGGAGGAAACCGTAGATAATGATGGCGGGAATAGCAATGATCAGCCCCACCAACGTCGTGATGAGTGCGGTGGAAATACCGGCCGCCAGCTCAGACGGCTTAGGCGTGGTGGCGCTATTGGCAATTACGCTGAAGGAGCGAACCATACCGTCCACCGTCCCCAACAACCCGACCATCGGGCTGACGGTGCCGATCAGTCCGATATAGCTCAGCCGGTGTTCCATCCGCATGGCCTGCTCCTCGCCGACCTCCTGCATGGCCTCCACCGCCTGGGCATAACCGGACGAAAGTTTCGCCAATCCGGCAGACAATACCTGCCCCAAAAACGACTCATCGTTCTTGGCCAGTTCGTAGGCCTCCTGGTAGCGTTTCTCATTGAAATGGGCCTCAAAGCCGTCAATGAGCGAAGAGGGAATCACGCTTTCGCGGCGACAACCGACCAGATTCATCACCAGGAGAGCCACGAACGAGAATGATAGGGCAAAAAAGGCCACGGTGTACGTCCATCCCAAGGACTCGAAGAACCAACGCAAGACGGACTTCTCTTGGGGTTGGGGAGCTTCCGTGGCTGCGGGAGCAGAACCCTCATCGGCAGCCGGGAGCGTGTCGTCGGTAGCCGGCTCTTCCGCGTGAACCAGCGTCCCATAACTCGATGCCCACCACGGCAATCCACCGAGCATTACCAAGAACATTGCGATAGAAGCCGCTACCGATCCGCTCCAGTCCGATAACCAAGTTGACAAGTAGCCACGCCGCATGGAAACCTCCCATCTGAAGGCCAAGACTGCTAGACTAGCTCCAAAACTCTGTTCCGCGATATGGCCTCCCCTCTGAATCTCTGTTGATTAACAGCGTGAGAGGGGCCTAGCCGTCTTCCCAGCTCGCGCATCCGCTTGCGCCGAATCGCGACTCGAAATTTTTAATATACCCTCCCGACAAGGCGGTCGTAAACTGCCAACCTGAGACTTTCGGAACAACCTCATCAGGCGTGGTTTTCTGACAAGGCCGGCGGGCCTCGGGGACCGCATTCTGATGTTACCCGCCCGACATTTCCACCTTGTACTGCTCCTTCAGGACATCCACCGCCTCCGCCGCCCGTTCAGGGTGTTGCAGTTGCGGCCACAATTCTGCGAGATTCCGGAGCGCTTCGATATGGGATGGGGCATGATTGAAGTACAAGAGATCCACATGCAGGAAGGCGATCACCGCATCCTCCAGCTTGCCGGCCTTTCGATACGCCGCCCCCAAGGCCCCATACAAACGCCCCATGATCTCCGCATTTTCCGTGAGGTCCGGGCGATCCAGGATGGGCTGCACCATCGCAATCGCTTGATCGGTCTCGCCCTTTTCCACGAGACATCGCGCCTTGCCGATGGTAGCCAGCAATTTGGGCGTATCATCGCCGCTCAAGGAAATAGCGAAGGCGCGATCGAAAGCCGCCTCTGCTTCCGAGTATTTGCCCGCCGCGATGTACGCCCACCCCGTCCGCTGCAATCCTTCAATCTTATAGTCTGGCCAAGGGGCGTCGGCAATCTTGCCGTAATACTCAATCGCTTTATCGTAGTTTTTCAAGGCGACCAGAAGTTCAGCGATCATCCGGCAGGCATCCCAATAGTGATAGCTATTGGGGCTAGCGGCGAGAAAATTCACCAAGGCCCCACCTGCCTCTTGGGCCGATCCCGTGCCCGCCAAGGCGATCTTCCCCCGGCAATACGCGCGATAGAAGTCGACATCCTGCGATACTTCCGGGCGGCGTAGGCTTTCCGGCGGAATTCGGTCGAGAGCGGTAAGCGCGTCCTCATAACGCGAGGTCTCAACATTCGAGCGAGCTGTAGCCAACGCAGCCGGCTCTCCGTCGTACGTGATTCGCAGAATCTGATTGACTGGCACGGCTTTCGGCCCGGCGGCAATCTCAACCGTCACCTCTTGCGGGGACATCTGCGTGATCCGCCCCCGGACTTGTTCGGAAGACGTAGCGACTGTATCCACCGCCCAAGCCGTCGTTTGACATAGGCACGCGATCGCCACCGCCAATCCTGAACCGTTGATCCTCATATTACCGATCTCCCTGGTTCTTCTCTTCCGCTTGTTCCGTTTCACCAGCCATCATGGCCAAGCCCTGGTCTTCCGGCTGGGCTTCCCTCACCACGCACTCCCACGACTCAGCCCCGCTAAGACCGCCTCGCAGTCGCCTCTTTTGGTTTGCTTTCCTCCCAAGCCTTCAGACCTTGGGGCGTTCTCTCACCTCCAAGTTGCTGAATCGTTCTCACTAGCTTATCGTACTTGTCGTACCAATCCTTTCCACCCAGTGACGGATAGAGCAAATAGGTACGACGCACGTCCAATAACGCCTCATCGAGCAGGCGGGAACGCTCCTCTCCGGATTTCTTCTGCGCCAATTTGAGGCGACACAAAGCCATGTTATAGCGGGCTTCGTGGAAGATATCCTCGAATTTTTGGTAGGACCCGGCCACCCGCTTGGCGATGCCGCCCCAGCCCCAGATCAGGTAACGCCCACCCTTTTCGTATCCTCCGCGAATCGCGTTGAGATAGTAGTCCTCTTTGCCCGGCATTTCAGCCCACTCCTGGTAAATCGTTGCCGCTTCGATTTGGGCGTCGATGCGAGTTTCCTTGCCCAGTTTATCAATCACGTAGATCACCACTTCCAAAGCTTTATCGTAGCGCCTTAGCCCACGCAAGACCCTGGACAACCTGACACGAAGGAAGATCGGGGCGTCTTCGGGGGCAAAACCCGCCTCTTGTTCGCTCCGCTTGACGAGTGTCACGTAATTGCCCAACGCCTCTTTGTAGTATTCCGCGGCCTTTGCTGGAACCTCGGGGCCTCCGGGATCCAGCCCCTTGCCAAGGCTGTAATAGGTTTCAGCCACCCAGTTCAGCGACCGAAAATCGACGCCCTGAGCCCGTTCTGAAATTCGCCCCAGCAGCGTCGTGAAACCCGACAGCACCGTCTCCACCTGCTCGGTTTTGTTTTCACCACGGAGCTGCTGGAGTTGCTGTTCGAGTTGGCGTCCCAGACTGACATAGACGGCCGTCAAGTTCTTACCGCCGCCCTCCACGTCTCCCGCCGTAACCAAGGTCTCCAGGCGGTCCAAATACTGCATCGCCTCATCGACTTTTTGCGCCATCACGCTGGCCCGCAGCGCGAGTTTCAATACTTCCTCTTGAAACGATTGCCGCTCGACCACCGGGTTTTGGCGATCCATCAAAGTGAGCGGTCCAATGGATTCGTCGCGCAGCAACTCGATGGTTTTGCCGGGTCCTCCCAGCGTCAAATAAGCCTGAGCCAAGAGAAGAGCGGAATACTCCACGAAATAATCCGCAGCTTGGCCACCGCGCACCGCCGTTCGAACGATTTCCAAACCCTTTTCCAAGCGACTTCGCGCCTCATCTCGCAGAGCGGTCAATTGATCGGGGGAGAGTGACGTGTTACTATCCGCTACGGCTTTCACGTAGTTCGCCCACAGCACCTGTCCCAACCTCAACTCCAATCGGCTCCGCCCCCAAGATTGATCTGGCAACTTGTCTAGATAAGCCTTGGCCTCGTCTAAAAGCCCCAAATCGACGAGGGAATCCATGACCGCTAAGGCCGCTTCAGCCGCTTCGCTTTGCCCCGGCCAGCGTTGGATGATCTGATCCGCCAATCGCTGCATCCACTCTACTGCCCATTCACCTTTCCCCCCGTGGTTGATGGTATCAAGAAAGAGCTTCCGGACCGCCTTGACTGCCACCTCGCCGGCCTTATTTACCCCAGCCGCTTGCGGATAGCGACGAACCAAGAACTCCCCCAAGACAGCACATTCTTCCAATCGCCCCGCATCCCAGAGAAGATAGACCAATTTGAAGCGGATGGCATTCACCTGATCCATGGCGTCGAGTGGCGCCAATCGCAGAGCCGTCCGGTATAGTTTAATAGCGGCATCTCTCGCCGAGTCCGCCTCCTGCCGGGCGGCGGCATCACCGTCTCCTTGCTGCAAGCGATTCATGGCGGCAAGGAACTGGTCCCAAGCCATGTCGCCACGTTCCACCGCGTCCGTAAAACTCTGGACTGGCCCCTCCGCCTTGATCTCGCCGGTCAGGTTGGCCAAGGCGGATTGGGCGGCACCACGATCGGAATTAGGCAATCGCGCTACGACCTCCAAGAATCGTCGCGCCGTGGCTTGCAATTGCCGCGCCAACCGGGCGTCATTGCCCTTTTCCGCCGCTTCCGCCGCCGACACAGCCGCCATTCCCGCCAGGAATTGAAGCCGCAAGCCCGTCTCGCTGTTACGGATGTTGGCCTGTGTCACATCGAACCATTGCTCTGCACGCGACACAATCGCTTGATGATTGCCCTGCTTGCCGAGGATCTCGCAAAGCCGGGCTAGAGCCTCTGTACGCAGAGGCTGCGTTGCCGGGTCCTCGGCCGGGAGCGTCAAGGTCTCTTCGAATATGGTGCTGGCCTCTTTGTCTTTCCCTAACTCTTGAAGGCACACGCCTTGCTGTAGCCGCGCCACCAATCCTGCCCCGTAATCGGCATACTTTTCGTATATTTTGCCGTATTCGTCAGCGGCCTCCTGCAATATCTTGTTTCGGGTCGCATCCCCTTTCGGATACGATTGTGCGAGCTGGTAGTTGGCGCCAACTGTGTACAACCTCGCCCTGAGATAGTCTCGATAAGCAGCTTCCCTCTCACGCCCTTCTCGGGAATTGCTATCGACCACCCGCCCTTGAAAGGTCTCTGCCCGCTTGCGCGCAGTGTCCAGAAATACGGCAAACGACTTTTGCGCCTCTTGGATCGCCGCGCGGGCCTCCTCACGCAACCGCGTGGCCTCCGCTTCCGGCTTACCTTCGGCCGAAGCAAGCGTGGTCTTGGCGCGTTCGACCAAAACCTGCGCCAACTGCGCATTCGCATCTCCCACCAACGCATGCTGGGGGTGCTCTTGCACGAATTTTTTCAACCGAGCCACGGCCTGCGTGAGGTACTGCTCGCGAGTCAGGGCTACGCGAGAATGAGCCGCCGCGAGAATCCAAGTCGAACCCGCCTGATAATCGACCTCTTCCTTCAGATCCGCTGGGCAGGTGGGATCATTGGGCAGCCTGTCGATATAATCCACAGCGGTGTCGAAATAGCCGCGATCCCGCAAGGCGTCGAGAAACTTCCGGTGGTCATTCGCCGCCCAGACAGCAGGTAAACAGACCGACCATACTCCCGCGGCCAACACGATTAGCCCAATAGGCCGGAGCGAACCTCTCATCGTTTCCGATCTCCATCGCGAGTCGCATGGTACCGCATGTCCCCCAAGCGCACTTTCAATTATGGTCTTTCGCGGCCCTCATCCGCAACACCACCTCCGGCCCGACTCGTCTGGCGAACCTGCGTACGGAACTAATGTCGGGGCCATGCGGCGCAGAAAACGCCTGCCTCGCACGCTCGCGTGCTGACATCGAGGCGGCAGAGTCACGGCAGAGTCATACGATGGCCTGCCCTATGGCTCGGCTCAAGCCCTGCGAGTCGGGCACCCTCGTTCCGCCCATCCCCTCCGGAGTCGGCAAAAGGGGCTTTCCTCGCGTCCCTCCTTTACGTGGCGCGAATCCGCCACCGAGGTCAAGTCGCGTCCGTTAG